>JADCHE010000119.1 GCA_020248665.1 Burkholderiales bacterium
GTTCCCAGGTTGAGCCCGGGGATTTCACATCTGTCTTACACAACCGCCTGCGCTCGCTTTACGCCCAGTAGTTCCGATTAACGCTTGCACCCTACGTATTACCGCGGCTGCTGGCACGTAGTTAGCCGGTGCTTATTCTGCGAGTACCGTCATTAGCCCGAGGTATTAGCCCAGGCCGTTTCGTTCCCGCCAAAAGTGCTTTACAACCCGAAGGCCTTCTTCACACACGCGGCATTGCTGGATCAGGGTTGCCCCCATTGTCCAAAATTCCCCACTGCTGCCTCCCGTAGGAGTCTGGGCCGTGTCTCAGTCCCAGTGTGGCTGGTCGTCCTCTCAGACCAGCTACAGATCGTCGCCTTGGTAGGCTTTTACCCCACCAACAAGCTAATCTGCCATCGGCCGCTCCAATAGCGCGAGGTCTTGCGATCCCCCGCTTTCCACCGTAGTGCGTATGCGGTATTAGCGTAGCTTTCGCTACGTTATCCCCCACTACTGGGTACGTTCCGATGTATTACTCACCCGTTCGCCACTCGCCGCCAGGATTGCTCCCGCGCTGCCGTTCGACTTGCATGTGTAAGGCATGCCGCTAGCGTTCAATCTGAGCCAGGATCAAACTCTTCAGTTCAATCTCTAGGCAACTTACTTTGCAGTAAGCCGCAATTGCTTGCTCAACGGAATCGACCGAGGTTTCCGTGACTTGCGTCACGTACACCTTGATCTATCTGTGTGAGCGTTTGGTTTGCCACTCGTTCAGGCCCGGCATCGCTGCCATGCTTTCGCTTCGTGGCTTGGCGCTTCCGCCTAAACGCCCACACTTATCGGCTGTTGATTTTTAAAGATCGTTGCTGTCTTGCGATCAGCACAGAAGCGGAATCATGACGCTTCTTTTCGTGTCTGTCAAGCGGCGAGGTCTGTTTCGGTCGACGCAGCGTGACTGACCGCTCCTTTCCGACTCCACCGGGCCGGCTTCGCCGCAACCCTGCTCGTCTGTCTGGAACCTCCGTTTCGTCGATCACCGCAAGGCAGGTCACATCGAAGCAGAGCCAGCGAATATAGCAGCTACCGATGCGCCGTGCAAGTCGTCGTCGTCGCGCACCGCGTTCGACTCGACATGCAGCAGGGCCGGGACCGCCCTGTCTCGACATCGCAGGCTTCGGCTACGCCACAGGATCCGCTCGGTGTCTGGAGCCTTGCTCGCCGCCCCCCTCCGTTTCCGGTGTGCCGCCGCGCGGAGGGGGCGAACCACAGCAGCATTCGCGCTGCACGCCAGCGGGCCGCGGGCGAAGGCACTCCGCGCGGGGATTGCGCGGGAGATGCCGAAGCTCAGCGGTGCACGAACGCGGGCTGGCGCTTCTCGAGGAACGCGCGCATGCCCTCCTTCTGGTCCTCGGTCGCGAACTGCGCGTGGAACACGCGGCGCTCGAAGAGCAGGCCTTCGGACAGGGGCGCCTCGTAGGCGCGGTTGACCGACTCCTTCAGCGCCATCACCGACGGCAGCGAGTACGACGCGATCTGCGCGGCGACCGCGAGCGCCTCGTCGAGGCAGCTCGCCGCCGGCACGACACGCGACACCAGCCCGGCGCGCTCGGCCTCGGCCGCGTCCATCATCCGGCCGGTCAGGCACAGGTCCATCGCCTTCGCCTTCCCGACCGCGCGCGGCAGGCGCTGAGTGCCGCCGGCACCGGGAATCACGCCGAGCTTGATCTCCGGCTGGCCGAAACGCGCGGTGTCGGCGGCGATCACGATGTCGCACATCATCGCAAGCTCGCAGCCGCCGCCGAGCGCGAAGCCCGACACCGCGGCGATCACCGGCTTGCGGACCTTGCGGATGTGCTCCCAGTTCCGGGTGAGGTACTCCGTCTTGTAGACGTCCATGTAGGACCAGCCCGCCATCGCGGCGATGTCGGCCCCGGCCGCGAACGCGCGGTCGCCGCCGGTCAGCACGATCGCCCCGATGCCCTCGTCCGAGTCGAAGGCGAACAGCGCGCGCCCGAGCTCGTCCATCAGAGCGTCGTTCAGGGCGTTCAGCGCCTTCGGGCGGTTCAGCGTGATCAGGCCGACGCGTTCGCGCGTCTCGACGAGCAGGTTCTGGTAGGCGGGTTCGGTCATGGGCGGTCTCCGGTGCGGTGGAGCGCGCGGACGGGCGCGCCGAGGCGTGTCGCGTGCCGATGATAGCGACCCCGAAATTCACCGACCGATCGGTCGACGAATTCGCCTCACTGTGCTAGGCTCGCGGACACAAGGAGGCGCACCCCATGGCGGACGAACGCACGGTCGTGCTCGAGACGGCCGACGGCGTGGCACGGCTCACGCTGAACCGGCCCGACAAGCTCAACAGCTTCACGCGGCGGATGCACGCCGACCTGCGCGAGGCGCTGACGGCGATCGAGGGCGACCCCGCGATCCGCGCGGTCGTGCTGACCGGCGCGGGCCGCGGCTTCTGCGCCGGGCAGGACTTGGCGGACCTGTCGTTCGAGCCGGGTGCGATGACCGACCTCGGCGCGCTGATCCAGGAGAACTTCAACCCGCTGATCCGCCGGCTGCAGGCGCTGCCCAAGCCGGTGGTGGCGAAGGTCCGCGGCATCGCCGCCGGCGCGGGCGCGAACCTCGCGCTCGCGTGCGACCTGGTGGTCGCGGGTCGCTCGGCATCGTTCCTGCAGGCCTTCGTCAACATCGGCCTGCTGCCCGACTCGGGCGGCACCTGGCTGCTGCCGCGGACCGTCGGCAGCGCGCGCGCGATGGGCCTCGCGATGCTGGGCGAGAAGCTGCCCGCCGAGACCGCCGAGCGCTGGGGAATGATCTGGCGCTGCGTGGACGACGACGCGCTCGACGCCGAGGTCGACGCCCTGGCCGCGAAGCTCGCGCGGATGCCGACCGCGGCGATCGCGTCGATCAAGCACGCGATCCGGCACGCGGCCACCGCCGACCTCGACGCGCAACTCGATCTCGAGCGCGACGAGCAGACGCGACTCGGCGCGAGCCACGACTACGCCGAGGGCGTCAACGCGTTCCTGCAGAAGCGCGCGCCGCGCTTCGAGGGGCGCTGAGGTGGCCTCGCCGGACGCGCCGCGCCGCGACCTGGACCCGTCGACGCTGTCGCCGGACGCCCTCGCGGCGGAGGTCGCGCGCCGGATGTGGGCCGACGACCGGGCCTCGCAGGCGCTCGGCATGGAGTTGCTCGAGGTGCGCTCGGGCTACGCGCGGATCCGGATGCCGATCCGCCGCGACATGACCAACGGCCACGGCATCTGCCACGGCGGCTACATGTTCCTGCTGGCGGACAGCACCTTCGCGTTCGCCTGCAACAGCCATAACCAGCGCGCGGTCGCGGCGTCCGCCGAGATCCACTTCCTCGCGTCGGCGCACGAGGGCGACGTGCTGACCGCAACGGGCGTCGAGCAGCACCTCGCGGGCCGCAGCGGCGTGTACGACATGCGGGTGACCGACCAGCATGGTCGCCTGATCGCGCTGTTCCGCGGCAAGTCCGCAACCATCAAGGGCCGGTTCCTGGAGTCCGCGGACACCGCCGGCGACAAGGAGTGATGCCGCCATGAGCGAACGTTTCCCGCTGGAGCCGATCGAGACCGCGAGCATCGACGAACTCCGCGCGCTGCAACTCGAGCGCCTGACGTGGTCGCTGGAGCACGCCTACGACAACGTCGCGCACTACCGCAGGAAGTTCGACGACGCCGGCGTGCATCCGTCGGACCTGAAGACCCTGTCGGACCTGTCGAAGTTCCCGTTCACGACCAAGGCCGACCTGCGCGACACCTATCCGTTCGGCATGTTCGCGGTGCCGCGCGAGCGCATCGTGAGGATCCACGCGTCGAGCGGCACGACCGGCAAGCCGACGGTCGTCGGCTACACCGCGCGGGACATCGACACCTGGGCGAACCTCGCGGCGCGCTCGATCCGCGCGGCGGGCGCGCGACCGGGCGACATGGTGCACGTCAGCTACGGCTATGGCCTGTTCACCGGTGGCCTCGGCGCGCACTACGGCGCCGAGCGGCTCGGCCTGACCGTGGTGCCTTTCGGTGGCGGGCAGACCGAGAAACAGGTGCAGCTCATCACCGACTTCAGGCCGACGATCATCATGGTGACGCCGAGCTACATGCTCGCGATCGCCGACGAGTTCGACCGCCAGGGGCTGCGCCCGATGGAATCGAGCCTGCGCCTCGGGATCTTCGGCGCCGAGCCGTGGACCAACGAGATGCGCCGCGAGATCGAGGCCCGGATGGGCATCGACGCGGTCGACATCTACGGGCTCTCGGAGGTGATGGGCCCGGGCGTCGCGAACGAGTGCATCGAGACGAAGGACGGCCCGACGATCTGGGAGGATCACTTCTATCCGGAGATCGTCGATCCGACCACCGGCGAGCCGGTCGCCGACGGCGAGCAGGGGGAACTGGTGTTCACCTCGCTCAGCAAGGAGGCACTGCCGATCGTCCGCTACCGGACCCGGGACCTGACGCGACTGCTGCCGGGCACCGCGCGCACGATGCGCCGGATGCAGAAGATCACCGGCCGCTCGGACGACATGATGATCATCCGGGGCGTCAACGTGTTCCCGTCGCAGATCGAGGAGTTGATCCTGCAGCGGCCGCTGCTCGCGCCACACTATGTCTGCGAGATCGACAAGGACGGGCCGCTCGACCGGCTGACGGTGCGCGTCGAGCTGAAGGCGGGCGAGCACACCGACGGCTCGGCCGCGGCTGGCGCGCAGGCCGCCCTCGAGCACGCGATCAAGTCGCTCATCGGCGTCAGCTGCCGCGTGAAGGTGGAGCCCGCGGGCGCGATCGAGCGCTCGATCGGCAAGGCGAAGCGGGTCGTCGACCGCCGGCCGCGCTGAACCCGGCGGTGCACGGGCGGCGGTGCCCGCCGCGCACCGGCGGGACGCGAGGCGATCCCTGCCGGCCGGGTTCCGGCGGGACCGGTCCGCAGGCGGTGCGGCGGCGCCCCGGTGGCAGAATGCGCGCTCCCGAACGATTCCTGCACGAGGTACCGCCATGTTCCGCGCGATCCTGCTCGAGAAGACCGGCGACGCGTTCTCCGCGTCGCTGAAGGACCTGTCCGACGAGGACCTCGCCGCGAACGCGGGCGACGGCGACGTGGTCGTCGACGTCGCGCACTCGACGGTCAACTACAAGGACGGACTCGCGATCGCGAACCGCTCGCCGGTCGTGCGCAAGTGGCCGATGGTGCCCGGCATCGACGGCGCGGGCACGGTGGTCTCGAGCACCCACGCCGCCTGGAAGGCGGGCGACCGCGTCGTGCTGAACGGCTGGGGTGTCGGCGAGACGCACTGGGGCTGCCTCGCCGGCCGGGCCCGGCTCAAGGGCGACTGGCTGGTGCCGCTGCCGGCGTCGCTGTCGACGCGCCAGGCGATGGCGATCGGCACCGCCGGCTACACCGCGATGCTGTGCGTGATGGCGCTGGAGGCGCAGGGGCTGAGGCCGGGGGACGGCGAGGTGCTGGTGACCGGCGCCGCGGGCGGGGTCGGCAGCGTCGCGATCGCGCTGCTCTCCGGGCTCGGGCACCGCGTGGTCGCCTCGACCGGGCGCGCGGCCGAGGCCGACTACCTCAAGGGCCTCGGCGCGGCCGACGTGATCGACCGCGCCACGCTGTCGGCGCCGGGCAAGCCGCTGCAGAAGGAGCGCTGGGCCGGCGTGGTGGATGCGGTCGGCTCGCACACGCTCGCCAACGCGTGCGCGCAGACGCGCTACCGCGGCGCGGTCGCCGCCTGCGGACTCGCGCAGGGCATGGACCTGCCCGCGAGCGTGGCGCCCTTCATCCTGCGTGGCGTGCGACTGATCGGCGTCGACTCGGTGATGTGCCCGCAGGCCGATCGCCGCGTCGCGTGGCAGCGGCTCGGCACCCAGCTCGACCTCGCGAAGCTCGATGCGATGACGACCGGCATCGGGCTGGCCGACGCGATCGCGCAGGCGCCCGAGATCCTCGCGGGCCGCGTGCGCGGGCGACTCGTCGTCGACGTCGCGCGCTGACGCGGCCGTGCGCGTGCGGGCCGTCGGTCTGCTGCTCGCAGCGGGACGCGGCCAGCGGTTCGCGGCCGCGCGGGCGGAGCGGGCCGGGCGCGCCGCCGGGACACGTGGCGCCGCGCACCCGCTCGGCGGCCCCTCCCCGACGAGCGTGGACGACGGCGGCGCCGGCGCGCTGCCCGACGACGCGCTGCGCGACGCGCTCGCGGACGCGCGAATCGTGGAATGCCCGGACGCCGACCC
Source organism: Burkholderiales bacterium (assembly GCA_020248665.1). Lineage (GTDB taxonomy): Bacteria > Pseudomonadota > Gammaproteobacteria > Burkholderiales > Burkholderiaceae_E > UBA4615. The sequence continues at coordinate 6,240 of JADCHE010000119.1, forward strand.
CGGCATGGGGCGCAGCCTCGCCGCCGCCGCGCGCACCGCGATCGACGACGGGGCGGACGCGGTGCAGGTGATGCCCGCCGACACGCCGTGGCTCGCGCCCGACACGGCGTGCACGATCACCGGGCCGGCGCGCGAGGGCGGCGAGGACGCGCGCGCGGCGCGCATCGTCGTGCCCGAACTGCCCGACGGCCGCCGCGGTCATCCGGTCGCGTTCGGCGCGGCGCACCTGCCGGCGCTCGCGCGACGGTCGGGGGATCGCGGCGCGCGTGCGCTGCTCGAGGCCTTCCCGCTGCGGCTCGCGCCGGTGGACGACGCAGGCATACTGCGCGACGTCGACATGCCCCGCGACCTGCCGCCACCGTGAGCCCCGCCCCCACCCCCCGCATCGCGCGCGGCACCGACCCGGTCCTCTACCGGATCGCGCCCTCGGACCCACACGCGCACCTGTTCACCGTCGCGATGACGATCGCGACGCCCGCGCTCGAGGGGCAGCGCCTCGCGCTGCCCGCGTGGATCCCGGGCAGCTACATGATCCGCGAGTTCGCGCGGCACGTGGTCGCGCTCGCGGCCCGCGACGTGCGCGGTCCGCTGCGCGTCGACAAGCTCGACAAGCACACCTGGCGCGTCGCGCCCGCGAACGGGCCGATCGTCGTCGAGTACACCGTCTACGCGTGGGACCTGTCGGTGCGCGCCGCCCACCTGGACGCGACGCACGGGTTCCTGAACGCCACCAGCGTCTGCCTGCGCGTCGTCGGCCAGGAATCGCGGCCGTGCACGGTCGAGCTCGAGCCGCCGCCGGCGTCGGTCGCACGCGGCTGGAAGGTCGCGACGACGCTGCCCGAGGCCGGCGCCAAGCGCGGCGGCTTCGGCCGGTACCGCGCCGCGGACTACGACGCGCTCGCCGACCATCCGGTCGAGATGGGCACCTTCGAGCTCGCGCGCTTCGAGGCGGGCGGCGCCGAGCACGAGATCGCGGTCACCGGTCGCACCGACGTCGACCTCGAGCGCCTGGTGCGCGACCTCGCGCCGGTCTGCGCCGCGCAGTCCGCGCTGTTCGAGCCCCGCACGAAGCGTGCGCCGTTCGAGCGCTACCTGTTCCTGACCACCGCGGTCGGCGACGGCTATGGCGGCCTCGAGCACCGCGACAGCACGGCGCTCCTCTGCGGCCGCAACGACCTGCCCTGGCGCGGCATGGCCGCGGCCGGCGACGGCTACCGCACCTTCCTCGGCCTCGCGAGCCACGAGTACTTCCATGCGTGGCACGTCAAGCGGATCAAGCCCGCGGCGTTCGTGCCCCACGACTTCGACCGCGAGGCCTACACGCGGCTGCTGTGGATCTTCGAGGGCTTCACGTCGTACTACGACGACCTGATGCTGGTGCGCGCCGGCACGATCCCGCGCGCCGACTACCTGAAGGCGCTCGCGCGGACGATCTCGCTGGTGCAGCGCGCCCCCGGCCGCACCGTGCAGAGCGTGGCCGACTCGAGCTTCGATGCGTGGATCAAGTACTACCGGCAGGACGAGAACTCCCCGAACGCGATCGTCAGCTACTACGCGAAGGGCTCGCTGGTCGCGCTCGCGATCGACCTCGCGGTGCGGGCCCGCACGCAGGGCCGCGCCTCGCTCGACGACGCGATGCGGTTGATGTGGCGGCGATACGGACGCGACTTCTACGCGCCCGGCGGCGGCCCCGGCGCTGCGCAGTCGGGCCTGCGCGAGGACGGCTTCCCGGTGCTGCTGCGCGAGGCGACCGGCGTGTCGCTCGGTGCGCAGCTCGCGCGCTGGGTCGACGGCACCGACGAGCTGCCGCTCGCACGGCTGCTCGCGCCGCTGGGCATCGCCCTCACCTTCGCGCCGGCCGACGCGGCACCCTCGCTCGGCGTGCGCACGACGACGAAGGGCGGCGAGCTCGCGATCGCCACGGCCTACACGGGGGGCGCCGCGCAGCGCGCGGGCCTGTCGGCCGGCGACGTGCTGGTCGCGGTGGACGGCCTGCGCGTCGACGAGAAGTCGCTGAAGGCGCTGCTGTCGCGCCGCCGCGCGGGCGACGCCGTCGAGGTGCACGCGTTCCGGCGCGACGAGCTGCTTCGCGTCGCGGCGACGCTCGACGCGCCGCCGCGCAGCGAGGCGACGCTGCGGGCGGGCACCGCCGAGAACGCGCTGCGGCGCGGCTGGCTCGGCGAGCGGCGCGCGACGCGGCACTGACCGCCGGACATCGCGGCACGGCGCGACGGCACGTGCCTCGGCCCTGGTGCGGCGGTCCGCCCTCAGATCCGCCGCTCGCGCCCCGCCCAGTAGGGCTCGCGCAGCCGCCGCTTGAAGATCTTGCCGGTCTCCTCGCGCGGCAGGTGCTCGGCGAACTCGACGCGGCGCGGCACCTTGTAGTCGGCGAGCCGCTCGGAGAGGTGGCGGCGCACGGCGTCCGCATCGACCGTGGCGCCGGGCTGGCGCTCGACGACCGCGATCAGCGACTCGCCGTACTCGTCGTCGGGGATGCCGAAGACCGCGCTGTCGGCGACGCCGGGCAGCGAGGCGAGCGCGGCCTCGATCTCGGCCGGATAGATGTTGACGCCGCCCGACAGCACCATGTCGGCCGCGCGGTCGCACAGGTGCAGCCAGCCGTCCGCGTCGACGAACCCGACGTCGCCGACCGACACCAGACCGTCGCGCTCGATCTGGGCGCGCGCCTCGGGCAGGTTGATGTAGGCGAAGTCGGGGTATGCGGGCTGGCGGGCATAGATGCGCCCGGGCGTGCCCGGCGGGCACTCGCGGCCGTCGTCGCCGACGATGCGCAGCGACGCGTCGAGCAGCGGGCGGCCGACCGAGCCGGGATGCACGAGCGCATCCTCCGGGCCGATCGAGGTGACCCAGCCGAGCTCGCTCGCCGCGTACGCCTCGTGCACCACCGGGCCGAACCAGTCGATCATCGCGCGCTTGGTCTGCGGCGGGCACGGCGCGCCGGTCGTCAGCACGAAGCGCAGCGACGACAGGTCGTGCGCCGCGCGGACCGCCCCGGGCAGCCGCAGCAGCCGGTGCATCATCGTCGGCACGAGGTACAGGTGCGTGACGCGGTGGCGCTCGATCGCGGCGAGCAGCCCCTCGGCGTCGAAGCGCGGCTCGAGCCGCAGCCACGCGCCGCGCGCCGCGGCGAAGAGCGCGTAGGACGACGGCGCCGAGTGGTAGAGCGGTGCGGCGATCAGGCAGCGCGAGTCGGCCCGGATGCCGAACACCGTCTCGAGCAGGGCGGCGTTCGCCGTGGCGAGCCGCGCGGCGTCAGCCGGCGGGGGCGGCACGCGGCGCACGCCCTTCGGCCGGCCGGTCGTGCCCGAGGTATAGGGCACGAAGCCGCGCGAGGCGCGCGGCGGGCCGACGTAGCGCGGCTGCGCGGGCAGCCACTCCTCCCACGCGACGCAGCCCGGTGGCAGCTCGAGCGCGGCTTCGTCGAGGCGGTAGGCGTCGACGACCGAGGGCTCCGGCAGGATCGCGAGGCGCGCGGCGCGGTCGATCGCGGCGGGCACGCCGGGGGCGATCCGCGCGTACAGGTCGCGGTCGGCGATGAGCGCCTTCGCGCCGCTGTCGCCGAGTATGTAGCCCGCCTCCTCGGCCTTGAAGTGCCAGTTGATCGCGCAGAAGTACGCGCCGAGCGTGCGCGCCGCGAGCATCGCGACCAGCAGCGCGGGCTGGTTGCGCGACATCAGCGCGAGCGTGTCGCCCTCCTCCACGCCGAGCCGCTGCAGGCCGCCGGCGGCGCGCAGCACCATCGTCTCGAGCGTCGAAGGATCGAAGCTCTGGCGATCGAAGGACAGGGTCGGGAACATGGGTGGGGGCTCGGCGCGGCTCAGTGTAGGGCCCATCGCCCGCGACCGCCACGCGCCTCGCCGGCGCGGCGTGCCGAAACGACACGGCACGCGCGAGCCACGACGCTCAGCCGAACATCGCCGCGAGCGCGGTGCCCGGGTCCGGCGCGCGCATGAATGCCTCGCCGACGAGGAACGCGTCGACGCCGGCCTCGCGCATCGTGCGCACGTCGTCGCGCGCGAGGATCCCGCTCTCGGTGACGACGAGCCGGTCGGCCGGGATGCGGTGCAGCTGCGACAGCGTGGTCTCGAGGCTCACGTCGAAGGTGCGCAGGTCGCGGTTGTTGATGCCGACCAGCGGGGTGCGCAGCCGCAGCGCGCGGTCGAGCTCGTCCGCGTCGTGCACTTCGACCAGCACGTCCATGCCGAGCCCCAGCGAGCAGGCCTCGAGCTCGGCGAGGCGCGCGTCGTCGAGCGCGGCGA
>JADCHE010000012.1 GCA_020248665.1 Burkholderiales bacterium
CTCGAGACCAGCAAGATCACCGCGGTCATGATGTTCATCCTGGTCGGTGCGCAGGTGTTCGCGCTCGCGTTCCGCGGGCTGCACGGCGAGGACGTGATCACCCGGCTGTTCGAGTGGCTGCCCGGCGGCGTCAACGCCGACATCTGGTTCATGATGGCCCTGATCTTCGTGCTCGGCTTCTTCATCGAGTGGATCGAGATCAGCTACATTGCGGTCCCGCTGTTCCTGCCCGTGCTGCTCGCGCAGGGCGTGGACCCGGTCTGGATCGCGATCCTCGTCACGGTGAACCTGCAGTCGTCGTTCCTCACGCCGCCGTTCGGCTGGGCGCTCTTCTACCTGAAGGGCGTCGCGCCGCCGGAGGTGACGATCAAGGACATCTACAAGGGGGTCGTGCCCTTCATCCTGCTGCAGGGCATCACCCTCGTGCTGGTGTTCTTCTATCCGCAGCTCGCGCTGTGGCTGCCGAAGGCCATCGGGTGGTGAGCCCGGAGACCCTCCGATGCTGAAGACCCCGACCGCCCTCGGCGGCATGGTCGTCGCACCCCACCACCTCGCCGCGCAGGCGGGCCGCGACGTGCTGCGCGACGGCGGCAACGCCGTCGAGGCGATGGTCGCCGCGGCGGCCGCGATCGCGGTCGTCTACCCGCACATGAACGCGATCGGCGGCGACGGCTTCTGGGTGATCCACGAGCCCGGCCGCGCGCCGATCGCGGTCGAGGCCTGTGGCCCGGCGGCCGCGCGCGCCGACCGCGCGTTCTACGCCGGGCTCGACGCGATCCCGTCGCGCGGTCCGAAGGCGGCGCTCACCGTCGCGGGCACGGTGTCCGGCTGGGCGACCGCGCTCGAGGCCGCGTGCGCGTGGGGACCGGCGCTGCCGCTGCCGCGCCTGCTCGCCGACGCGATCCGCCACGCGCGCGACGGCGTCGCGGTGAGCGTCAGCCAGTCCGCGCTGACCCGCGACAAGCTGCCCGGCCTGAAGGACGCACCGGGCTTCGCGGAGACCTTCCTGGTGGGCGGTGCGCCGCCCGCGGTCGGCCACCTGCTGCGCCAGCCCGCGCTCGCCGCGACGCTCGAGGCGCTCGCCGCGCGAGGCCTCGACGACTTCTACCGCGGCGGCGTCGCCGAGCGGCTCGCGGCCGGCCTCGCGGCCGTGGGCAGCCCGGTCGGCGGCGAGGACCTCGCCCGTTACCGCGCCCGCGTCGTCGAGCCGCTCTCGGTGCGCCTCGCCGACGCGCGCGTGTTCAACCTGCCGCCACCGACGCAGGGCCTGTCGACGCTGATGATCCTCGGGATCTTCGATCGCCTGGGCGTGCAAGCGGGCGAGGGCTTCGCGCACGTGCATGGGCTCGTCGAGGCGACCAAGCGTGCCTTCCGGGTCCGCGACCGCCTCGTCACCGATCCGGACCGGCTGCCGTCGGATCCGCGCGCGCAGCTCGAGCCCGCGGTGCTCGACGCGCTCGCGCGCGAGATCGACCCCTCGCGCGCGCTGCCCTGGCCCGAGCCCTCGAAGCCCGGCGACACGATCTGGATGGGCGCGATCGACCGCGTGGGCCGCGCGGTCAGCTTCATCCAGAGCGTCTACTGGGAGTTCGGCTCCGGTATCGTCGTGCCGGGCACCGGCGTGAGCTGGCAGAACCGCGGCACGAGCTTCTCGCTCGACGCGCGCGCGCTCAACGCGCTCGAGCCGGGCCGCAAGCCCTTCCACACGCTGAACCCGTCGCTCGCGGTGTTCGACGACGGCCGCACGATGCCGTTCGGCACGATGGGCGGCGAGGGCCAGCCGCAGACGCAGGCGGCGGTGTTCACGCGCCACGCGCGCTTCGGCATGCCGCTCGCGCAGGCGCTCGCCGCGCCGCGCTGGCTGCTCGGCCGCACCTGGGGCGACACGACGACGACGCTCAAGCTCGAGAGCCGCTTCGAGCCGGCGCTGGTCGCGGCGCTGCGCGCCGCCGGCCACGACGTCGAGCTGCTGCCGGCGGCGTTCGGCGACACCATGGGCCACGCGGGCGCGCTGGTGCGGCACCCGGACGGCCGCATCGAGGGCGCGTCGGACCCGCGCAGCGACGGGGCCGCCAGCGGTCTCTGACCGGTAGCGGTCCCGTCGGGCGCGGCCTGCGGAGTCCGAAGGCTCAGGCTCGAGTCGACGCCGGCGCGGCCGCCTCTGGCGCCTCGCCGATCCGCGGCAGCATCACCGCGGCCACGAGCGCGAGCACCGCGACGCCCGCGAGCGCGACGAACACGCTGGAGAAACCGCCGCCCGAGTGCAGCGACGACACCAGCGTCACAGCGCCCGCGCTCCCGAGGAAGCTCGCGACGTAGCGCAGTCCGTAGGCCCGCGCGCGCCAGCGGTCGCTGGTGTAGCGCGCGACCATCGCGTCGTTGATCGGGATCTGCCCGAACACGAAGAACATGATGCCGATCGCGGCGGCCACCAGCCCCCAGCCGCTGCCGCCGATCGCGAGCAGGAACAGCGGCGCCTGCAGCGCCACGACGCCGAGCAGCGCGGTGCGCAGGCTGATCCGGTCGATCAGCGAGCCGACCAGCAGCTGCGCCATCGCCGCGATCAGGTACACCACCGCGATGATCGCGCCGATCGCGCCGAGCCCCGCCTCGCCCGTGAGCACGCCGCGCAGCCGCTCGTCGAAGAGCTTCGGCATCGACACCGTCGTCGCATGGAACAGCAGCCCGTTGCAGACGACCGCGACGAGGAACACGACGACCAGCCGCTTCATCACCTCCGGCGGCACGGCGACGCTCGCGGCCTTCTTCGAGCCGGCGGCGTTCGTCGCGCCGCGGCTCGCCGCGAGGTAGGCGAAGCCGATCGCGATCGTCGCGAGGCCGGGCACGACGAACGCCGCGCGCCAGCCCGCGTACTGGACGATCAGGCCGGTCACCAGCGCGGCGACGCCCAGCCCGAGGTTGCCCCAGACGCCGTTGACGCCGAGCGTCCAGCCGAGCCGAGGGCTGCCGATCGTCAGCATCGCGATGCCCACCGGGTGGTAGATCGCCGCGAAGACGCCGATCAGCGCGAGCGCCACGCCGAGCTGCCACGCGTCCTGCGCGAGCCCGGCCAGCACCGAGGCGGCGCCGATCCCGAAGAAGAACACCGCCATCATCCCGCGGCGGCTCCAGCGGTCGGCCAACCAGCCCGCGGGCAGCGCGCCGAGCCCGAAGATCGCCATCGCCGGCAGCGACAGCGGCAGCAGCTGCGAGAACGACAGGCTCCACTCCTTCGAGATCGCGAGCACCGCGGTCGGGAAGATCAGCATGAAGAAGTGGTCGAGCAGGTGCGCCAGGTTCAGCAGCAGCGCGTGCGGACGGGTCGGGCCCATGGCGTCTCCGGATGCGGGCCGTCGCGCGCTGCGGCGGCCGATCTCCTCGCCCGATCATAGCGGTTGCGGCGACGGTGGCACGCTCGGGATTCCGACGGGCGAGCGGTCGCGCGCCGGACGCGCGCGGGCGCCCGTGATGCAGGGTCTCGCGGCCGGAGCGCCCGCGCAGCCGCTAGCATCGTGGGATGCAGCCCGCCGTGCCCCGCAACGCCGCCAGGCGCCCCGACTCCGGTCCCCGGTCCCCCCGCGCACGCGCGTGCCCGGCCCGCAGCGCGCTCGCCATCGCGGTCGCCGTCGCCGCGCCTGTCGCCGCGCAGCCCGCCGCCGACCGCGGTGCCGCGGCCGCCGTGCCGATCGGCGAGGCGTTCCGCATCGACCGCTTCGAGGTCCCGGTCGCGCGCTTCGACGCGTTCCTGAAGGCCACCGGCCGCACCAGCACCGCCGAGCGCGAGGGCGGCGGCTTCGAATGGGGCGCGGGCTGGGAACGTCGCCCCGGATGGACGTTCCGCGCGCCCTCGGGCACGCCCGCGCGGCCCGACGATCCGGCCGCGCACGTGTCGTGGCAGGAGGCCGCGGACTTCTGCGCCTGGGCCGGCGGTCGCCTGCCGACGCGCGAGGAGTGGGCACAGGCCGCCTACGTCGAGCGCCGTGCGGCGCCGCCCGCGCCCTTCGTCGCGGGCCGCACCTACCCGTACCCGACCGGCGAGTCGCCGGCGGGCGCGAACCTGCAGGGCGCGGCGGACGGCTTCGAGCGACACGCGCCGAACGGCGCGACCGCGCCCGGCGTCAACGGACTGCACGAGATGGCCGGCAACGTGTGGGAGTGGCTCGCCGATGCGCGCGGCGACGACCGCCTGACCGCGGGCGGCTCGTGGTGGTACGGCGCCGCACAGACCCGTGCCGACGGCATGCAGTGGAAGCCCGCGCGCTTCTTCGCGGTCTACGTCGGATTCCGCTGCGTCTACCCGTCGCGCTGACCCGTTCGTGTTCCGGCCGCGTTCCGCCCGCGCCGGCGCGCGGTCCGCCGGGCCGCGGTGCGCGCGTATCATCGACGCCGACGCCCCGACGGAGACCGCCATGAACGCGCGCATCGACGACGCCGCGGCACGCCGCGCCTTCTACGACCGCATCGCAGCGCACTCGCTCAAGCCCCTGTGGGAGGTGCTCGCCGCGCTGGTCCCGCCGCAGCCGGTCACCGACGCGCTGCCCGCGCTGTGGCGCTGGCGGGACGTGCAGCCCTTCATCGCCGAGTCGGGCGCGCTGATCACCGCGCGCGAGGCCGAGCGCCGCGTGCTGATCCTCGAGAACCCGGGGCTGCCCGGCCAGTCGACGACAACGCCGACGATGTACGCCGGACTGCAGCTGATCCTGCCCGGCGAGGTCGCGCCCGCGCACCGCCACACGCAGTCGGCGCTGCGCTTCGTCGTCGACGGCGAGGGCGCCTACACCGCGGTCGACGGCGAGCGCGTCACCATGTCGCCGGGCGATTTCATCATCACGCCGATGTGGACCTGGCACGACCACGGCAACCCCGGCGAGCAGCCTGTCGTCTGGCTCGACGGCCTGGACATCGCGGTCGTCCGGATGCTCGGCGCGCAGTTCCGCGAGAACCACGGCCACGAGGCGCAGCCCGTCTCGCGCCCCGAGGGCGATGCGGCCGCGCGCTACGGCTCGGGCATGCTGCCGGTCGACTACGCGCCGAGGAACGGCGTGACGCCGGTGTTCTGCTACCCGTACCGCACCTCGCGCGCCGCGCTCGCGACGATGGCCGACGGCCCTCGGCACCGCTGCCACGGCATCAAGATGCGCTACGTGAACCCGGCCACCGGCGGCGCCCCGATCGCGACCATCGGCGCGTTCCTGCAGTGGCTGCCGAAGGGCTTCGCGGGCGCGCCTTACCGCAGCACCGACGGCGCGGTGTTCACCGTCGTAGAGGGCTCGGCGCGCGTCGAGCTCGACGACCGCGCCTACGAGGTCAGCCCGAAGGACACCTTCGTGATCCCGTCGTGGCACCGGCACCGCCTGCACGCGCGCGAGGACACGGTGCTCTTCAGCTTCTCCGACCGGCCGATCCAGCAGGCGCTGCACCTGTGGCGCGAACGCGAGGGCGAGTGACCCGATGAAGCTCTACACCTACTTCCGCAGCTCGGCCGCGTTCCGCGTGCGCTGCGCGCTGAACCTCAAGGGCCTCGCCTACGAGCCCGAGATCGTGTGGCTGCTGACCGAGGAGCAGAAGTCCGACGCCTACGCCGCGCTGAACCCGCAGCAGCTGGTGCCCACCCTGGTCGACGACGGCCACGTGCTGAACCAGTCGATGGCGATCATCGAGTACCTCGACGAGACCAAGCCCGGCCCGAAGCTGCTGCCCGCCGATCCGCTCGGCCGTGCGCGGGTCCGCGCGCTCGCCCAGCTGGTCGCCTGCGAGATCCACCCTGTCAACAACCTGCGGATCCTGAAGTACCTGAAGAAGACGCTCGGCCACGACCAGCCGACCGTCGACGCCTGGTACCGCCACTGGGTCGCCGAGGGCCTGGGCGCCTTCGAGCGCGAGCTCGCGCGCGGCCCCGCGGGCCGCTACTGCCACGGCGACGCGCCCACGATGGCCGACTGCTGCCTGGTGCCGCAGGTGTTCAACGCGAAGCGCTTCGACTGCTCGCTCGACGCCTACCCGAACACGATGCGGGTGTTCGACGCGCTGATGGTGCTGCCGGCGTTCGACGCCGCGCAGCCGTCGAAGCAGCCCGACGCGGCACGCGCCGCGAACTGAGGTCGCGGGCGTGACCGCGACCGTCGCAGTCCGCGCGCTGTCGGGAGGCCGCCTCGACGCGAAGCGTGCGCTGTTCTTCGCCGACGCGCCCGACGACGCGACGATCTCGGTGCCGGTCGCCTGCTGGCTCGTCGAGCATCCGCGTGGCCGGCTGGTGTTCGACACCGGGCTGCACCCGGACACCGCGGCGGACCCGGTCGGGCGGCTCGGCGCACGCCGCGCGGGCCGCTTCGCGGTGGGGTCGCCGCCCGGTGACGACGCGGTCGCCGCGCTCGCCCGGCTCGGCTTCGCGGCGGACGACGTCACCCACGTCGTCAACTCGCACCTGCACTTCGATCACTGCGGCTGCAACCGCTGCTTTCGCCGCGCGCGCGTGCTGGTGCAGCGCGCCGAGCTCGACGCGATGCGCGCCGCGCGCGCCGCCGGCGCCGACGACCCCGGCGAGTGGGACGATCCCGCGCGCGCGCCCGAGACCGTCGACGGCGAGCACGACGTCTTCGGCGACGGCACCGTCGTCGCGCTGCCCACGCCCGGCCACACTCCGGGCCACCAGTCGCTGCGCGTGCGGCTCGGCTCGGGCCGCGTCGTGGTGCTCGTCGGCGACGCGATCTACACCGCGCGCCACCTCGACGACGATGCGCTGCCGCCGCCGGCCGCCGTGTGGCACGCTCCGGCGATGACCGATTCGATGGCGCGGCTGCGCGCGATGCGCGACCGAGGCGGCGCGACACTCCTCTACAGCCACGACGACGCGCAGTGGCGCACGCTCGCCGCGGCCGGCGGCCGGATCGACTAGGCCGCGGCCCGACGTTCCCCGCCGCGCGACGCGGCGGTTTCGAAGCAGTCCGATGGAGACCCCGATCCCGATGACCCCGACCCTTCGCCGCGGCACGCTGCAGGCCCTCGCCGCGCTCGCGCTCGCCGGCTGCGCCGCGTTCCCCTCCGGCATGGCGCCCGACGAGCCGCGTGAGCACGACGCGCGCCGCTACACCGTCGACCTGGCCGCGCTGCGCGCCACGCTGACCTCGACCGACGCCGCCGTGCTGCGCGGCCACGGCGCGTTCGGCCCGCTGCCCACGGTCGCGACCGACCGCTGGGTCGGCGTGCTCGACGGCGCGGCCTACCAGATCGAGGTGCCGAAGGACTGGAACGGCGAGCTGGTGATGTACACGCATGGCTATCGCGGCACCGGCGAGGCGTTGACCGTGACGCCGCCGCGGATCCGCCGCCACCTGCTCGCCAACGGCTACGCATGGGCCGCGTCGAGCTATTCCGCGAACCACTACGACGTGCGTGCGGGCGTCGAGGACACCAATGCGCTCGCGCTCGCGTTCACGCGGATCGCGCGCGAGAACGGCCGCGCGCTGCCCGAGCCGACCCGCCGCTTCGTGACCGGCCACTCGATGGGTGGGCACATCGCGGCGGCCGCGGTCGAGCGCGAGACGATCGAGCGCGCCCGCTCCAGGGTCCGCTACGACGGCGCGGTACCGATGTGCGGCGTGATGGGCGACACCGCGCTGTTCGACGGCTTCACCGCCTACCAGGCGGCCGCGCTGCAGATGGCCGGCGTGAAGGCCGACGGCCTGCCGATCCCCGACTGGCCGGCGCTCGCGCCGAAGGTCCGCGAGCGCTTCTTCTCGACCTTCCCCGCGCCGAACGTGCCCGGCGTGCTGACCGCCGACGGCGAGCGCCTGCGCGAGGTCTACGTCGGCCTGAGCGGCGGTGACCGCCCGGGCGCGCGCGAGGCGTTCACGCTGCCGCCCGGGGGCGGCGGCTTCACGGCGACCGTCTGGGGCGGTTTCGGTGCCGACACCCGCGTGAGCGGCATCCTGGCGCGGCCCGGCGCGGACACGCGCTCGGTCGTCTACCGCGTGCCCGGCGACGCCGCGCTGGCCTCGACGCTGAACCGCTCGGCGCTGCGCGTCGCCGCCGACCCGCAGGCCAACCTGCCGCGCCGCGACGGCCTGCGCTGGATCCCGGTGCTGCCGGCACAGGTGTCGGTGCCGGTCGTGTCGATCCACACGATCGGCGACAGCTACGTCTGGTTCTCGATGCAGCAGGTCTACAAGCGGCGCGCCGACGCGGCCGGGACCGCCGACCGAGTCGTGCAGCGCGCGACCCGTGGCCTCGGGCACTGCGACTTCACGCTCGCGGAGGAGGAGGAGGCGTTCGACGCGATGACGACGTGGGTCCGCTTCGGGCGCAAGCCGAACGGCGACGACGTGCTCGATCCGGCGACGGTCGCGGCGCCGACCTACGGCTGTCGGTTCTCGCGCACCCCGCGCGACGAGGACGCGCCGCTGGTGAAGTCGCTGCGCGCGCGGCTGCCGGCGTGTCCCGAGGGCAGCGCGGCACGCGCGTTCGGCGGCTGACGCGTCGGGCGGGCGCGTTCAGCCGAACCGCGCCCGCAACGTCCCGAACGGCTCGAATGCCGAGACCACCTCGTCGCCGCGCCATGCGAACGTGCTGCACCGACAGCCCGTTCCAGCCTTCGCCGACGTCCGGGACCACGGGATTGCGCCCGCGCGACGGCTTGAGCCCGAGCAGTCGGTGATGCGCTCGCCGGCGACCTGCGCGCCGAGGTCCTTCAGCAGGAACGGCACGCCCGCGAATGGTCCGTGCGGTGCCGCGCCGGGCCGAGGTCGCCCCCGCGCACAGGTCCACGACCGCGCGGAGCCGGGGATTGCGGGCCGCGATCCGCCGCGTCGCCGCCTCGACGAGCTCCGTCGACGACACCTGTCCGGCGCGAACCCGCTCGGCCAGGCCCAGCGCGTCGTACCGCTCGGGCTCGTCGAAGGCGGCCATCGCGATGCGCGCCCGCTCAGGCGGTGCGACCCGCGCGCAGGTGCAGCACGGCGAGCACGACGAGATAGCCCGCGAACAGCGCCGTCTGCAGCCAGTAGGCGGCGGTCGATCGGCCGTCGAGCACCGAGGCGAGCGCGTCCGACAGGTTGACCGCGGCGAGCCCGAGCACCGTCACCGCGAGCGCGACGAGTGCGGCCGGGACGACCTCGCGCCGAGCCGCGGCCGCGAAGAACAGGCACGCGTAGGCGACGACCGCGAACGAGATGATCTTGTCCTGGTACGCGTGGTAGGGCACGTCGTAGTAGACGAACAGCAGCGGCACCTTGATCCCGAAGAAGTGCGCGACGGCCATCGCGCAGAAGTACGCGACGCCGGCGAGCAGCAGGATCCTGAGGGCGGCGGGGTTCGGGTTCATGGCGGGCCTCCTGCATCGGATTCTCGCGGCGGGCCGCTGGTTCCGGCGCGTGGCCCGAGGGACAATGACCGCAGGAATCGGGCCACATGGAAGGCGGTGACGGATGGATGCGCGGATCGACGGGCGGCCCCGGGTCGCCGTGCTCGCCTTCGACGGGATCAGCCCGTTCCACCTGTCGGTGCCGTGCGTGGTGTTCGGCGACCGCCACCCGGGCGCGCCGGTCTTCGACTTCAGGGTCTGCGCCGGCGAGCCGGGTCGGCTGCGCAGCACCGCCGGCTTCGAGGTGCTGACGCGCCACGGGCTCTCGAGCCTGAAGTGGGCCGACACCGTGATCGTGCCGAGCTGGCGCGCGCCGCACGAGCGGGCGCCCGAGCCGCTGCTGCGTGCGCTCGCCGCGGCGCATCGTCGCGGCGCGCGACTGGTCGGCCTGTGCCTCGGGGCCTACGTGCTCGCCCAGGCCGGCCTGCTCGACGCACGCCGCGCGACGACCCACTGGTCCTGCGCCGACGATTTCGCGCGCCGCTTCCCGCGCGTGCGCGTCGAGGCGGACGTGCTCTACGTCGACGAAGGCGACGTCGTCACGTCGGCCGGCACCGCCGCCGGCCTCGATTGCTGCCTGCACCTGCTGCGCACCGCGCACGGCGCCGACGCGGCCAACCGCGTGGCACGCCGCCTCGTGGTCGCGCCGCAGCGCGAGGGCGGCCAGGCGCAGTTCGTCGAGCACCCGGTCCCGGCCACGCCCGCCGACCGCCGGCTCGCACGGCTGCTCGACGAGGTGAGAGGCTGCATCGACGAAGCCCACGACCTCGACTCGCTGGCTGCGCGCGCCGGCCTGTCGCGACGCACGTTCACGCGCCGGTTCCGGCAACTCGTCGGCGACTCGCCGATGCAGTGGCTGGTCGGCGAGCGCGTCGCCCGCGCCCGCATGCTGCTCGAGACGACCGACGAGCCAGTCGAGCGCGTGGCCGAGCGCTGCGGCTTCGCCTCGGCGGCGGTGCTTCGGGCCCGGTTCCGCGAGCAGGTCCGGGTGTCGCCGGCGACCTGGCGGCGCAGCTTCGCCCACCGCCGCCCGCCCGGGCCGCCCGCCCGGCGCGCCCCGGTCGGCTGATCAGTCGAACCGCGCCCGCACCGTCCCGAACGGCTCGAACGCCGCGACCACCTCGTCGCCGCGCCCGACCTTGTACTGCCGCGTGAAGCTGCCGCTCATCACGCGCATCCCGGCCTCGAGGGCGAGGTCGAACTCGGCGAGCTTGTTCGCGAGCCACGCGATCGAGTGCTCGGGGCCGCCCATCACTTCGGCGCCGCCCGCGCGGTCGCGGACCGTGCCGCCGATGCGCACCTCGACCGTCGATGCCGCGAGCTCGACCGACGCGTCGAGCGCGACCGCCTCGCCGGTCACGAAGGCCTTCTGCTGCGCGTTGTCCGCCATCGCGAGCGCGAGGTCGCCGGCGAAGTCGCCGCGCACCTCGACCACCTCGATCGCGGGTGCCACCGCCGCGATCGCGGCGCGCGCACGGGCCGGCGTCACGCCGGGACCGCGCAGCGTCTCCCCGATCGTCGCGCACAGCTCGTGCTCCACGCCGGGCGCGATCAGGTCGTCGAACGCGAAGCGCGTGCCGCTCGGCCGGTGGCCGCTCGCGAGCAGGATGCCGAAGCAGGGCTCGGGGATGCCCCACTGCGCGCGCATCGCATCGGCGGTGAGCCCGACCTTCCAGCCGGCCTGGGCGTCGCCGTCGGCGACGCGCCGGCGCAGCATCGCGAGGTTCACGCGGTAGGCGTCGGCCATCGACAGCCGGCCCTTCCAGGCCTCGGGCATGTGCTCGCCGCGGCGGATGCCCGCCCACAGCGCGTCGGCGGCGTGCTCGATGTCCATGCGTCATCCTCCTGCACCGAGTCTAGCGCGGCGCCGTGCACGCGTCGCCGCGGTGCGTGCCGATCCGGTGCAGGCCGCTCAGTCGAGCAGCGCCGCCGCGAACTCGTCGGCCGAGAACGCCTGCAGGTCGTCGATGCCTTCGCCCACGCCGATGAAGTAGACCGGCACCGGCTTCGCGCGGCGCGTGTACGCGAGCGCGGCGAGCGCGCCGCCCTTCGCGGTGCCGTCGAGCTTGGTGACGACGAGGCCGGTCAGCTGCACCGCGTCGTCGAAGGCCTTGACCTGCGCGAGCATGTTCTGCCCGGTATTGCCGTCGAGCACGAGCAGCACCTCGTGCGGTGCGTCGGGCATCGCCTTGCCGATCACGCGACGCACCTTGCGCAGCTCGTCCATCAGGTGCGTCTGAGTCGGCAGGCGGCCCGCGGTATCGACCATCACCACGCCGGTGCGCCGCGCGATGCCGGCGGACACCGCGTCGTACGCGACCGCGGCCGGATCGCCGCCCTGCTGCGCGATCACCTCGACCTCGTTGCGGCTGCCCCACTGCGCGAGCTGCTCGCGTGCGGCCGCGCGGAAGGTGTCGCCGGCGGCCAGCAGCACGGTCTTGCCCTCGCGCCGCAGGTGCTTCGCGAGCTTGCCGATCGAGGTCGTCTTCCCGGCGCCATTGACGCCCGCGATCATCATCACCAGCGGCTCGGCGCGGTCGATGTCGATCGGCTGCTCGAGCGGGGCGAGCAGTTCGAGCAGCAGCGCGCGCAGCGCGGCCTTCACCTGCATCGGGTCGGTCAGCCGCTCCTTCTTGACGCGTTCGCGCAGCGCGCCGAGCAGGAAGGTCGTGGTCTCGACGCCGGTGTCGCTGGTCAGCAGCGCGGTCTCGAGCTCCTCGAACAGGGCCTCGTCGACCTTGACGCCGACGAACAGCGTCGTGATGTTGCCGCTGGTGCGCGACAGGCCCTGCTTGAGCCGCGCCAGCCAGGGTGTGCGGTCGGGCAGCGGTGCGGGGGCTTCCGCCGCCGCGGGCCCGGCCGCTTCGGCGGCTTGCGCCGGCGGCATCGCGACGGGCGCGGGCGCCGGCGCACGGCCGCCCGGGATGAGGCGCGACCAGAACCCGGGCTTCGCCGCCGGCTCCGTCCCGGCCGCCTGCTCCGCCGCGCGCGCCGCCTCGTCCGCGACCGCCTCGTCCGCGACCGCCTCGCGGACCGACTCGTCGACCGGCGGGGCCGCGAGCGCCGCGGCCTCGAGCGCCGCGGCGTCGAGCGCGCGCTCGTCGACCGTGCCGCCCGGCTCGGGCGCGTCGGCCGGCTCGAACTGCACGGCCGCGGCATCGGTCGGCGCGGCAGGGGTCTCGGCCGGCTTCTTGCGGCGAAGGAATCCGAACATGGGGAGGACCTGGAGGAGCCGTGGGGGGCCCGCACGGCCGCAGGGGGCTTCGGGCGCCGGGGTACACTCGAGCGCCCCGATTCTACGCTGCACCGATGACCCCTCCGACCGTGCGCGGGCGTGCCGCGCGACTGGCGCGCCCCATGCTCTTCGCCGCGTTCGCCACGTTCGCCGCCCTGCCGGCGTGGGGCCCCGCCGCACGCGCCCAGGCCCCGACCCCGCCCGCCGGCACGTCCGCCGCGCCCGGCCCGGCCGCCTCGGCACAGGCGTTCGAGCGCACGCTGCCGAACGGCATGAAGGTACTGGTCAAGCGCGACAACCGCGCACCGACCGCGGTGCACATGGTCTGGTACCGCGCCGGCTCGATGGACGAGGTCAATGGCACCACCGGCGTCGCGCACGTGCTCGAGCACATGATGTTCAAGGGCACGAAGACGCTCGCGCCCGGCGAGTTCTCGCGCCGCGTCGCCGCGATGGGCGGGCGCGAGAACGCCTTCACCTCGCGCGACTATACCGGCTACTTCCAGCAGATCCACACCTCGCGGCTGCCGGACGTGATGCAGCTCGAGTCCGACCGGATGGCCAACCTGCAGCTCTCGGCCGACGAGTTCGCCAAGGAGATCCGCGTCGTGATGGAGGAGCGCCGGCTGCGCACCGAGGACCGCGCGACCGGCCTGGTCTACGAGCAGCTGATGGCCGCGGCGTTCAACGCGCACCCGTACCGCCACCCGATCATCGGCTGGATGAGCGACCTCGAGTCGATGACGGTCGCCGATGCGCAGGCCTGGTACGACGCGTGGTATTCGCCGTCGAACGCGATCCTCGTCGTTGCCGGCGACGTCGACCCCGAGGCGGTCTGGACGCTCGCGCAGCAGACCTACGGCACGATCCCTGCGCGTGCGCTGCCGCCGCGCAAGCCGCAGGTCGAGCCGCAGCAGCGCGGCCTGCGCCGCCTCGATGTCAAGGCGCCGGCCGAGAACCCGTACGTCGCGATGGCCTTCCGCGTGCCCAGGCTCGAGGCGGTCGACGGCGACCGCGAGCCGTACGCGCTCGAGCTGCTGGCCTCCCTGCTCGACAGCGGCGACAGCACCCGCTTCACCCGCAACGTCGTGCGCGGCTCGCGCGTCGCCAACCGCGCCGGCGCCGGCTACGACATGACGCAGCGCGGCCCGGCGCTCTTCGTGCTCGACGGCACGCCGGCCGAGGGGAAGACCACTCAGGACGTCGAGCGCGCGATGCGTGCCGAGATCGAGCGGATCGCGAAGGAGGGCGTGCCGCAGGCCGAGCTCGACCGCGTCAAGGTCCAGTACGTCGCCAGCCAGGTCTACAAGCGCGACTCGGTGTTCGCGCAGGCGATGGAGCTCGCCGGGCTCGAGATCGTCGGGCTCTCGCACCGCGACGCCGACCGCATCCTCGAGCGGGTCCGCTCGGTGACCGTCGACGAGGTGAAGGCCGTCGCGGCGAAGTACTTCGGCGACGAGCGGCTGACCGTCGCGACGCTGCTGCCGCAGCCGCTCGGCGAGCGCAAACCGGCGCCGCCGCCGACCGGACTGAGGCACTGACCCGATGGACCGCATCCCGACCCGATCCGCCGCGCCGAGCGCTCCCGCGCGCGCGCACGGAGCCGCCGCCGCGACGCGCGGCGTTCCGGCGTTGCTGCTCTGCCTCGCGCTGCTGCTGTGGGGTTCGCTCGCGCACGCGGTGCTGCCGATCGAGCACTGGACCACGTCGACCGGCGCGCGCGTCTACTTCGTGCGCGCCGACGCGATCCCGATGCTCGACGTCAACATCGACTTCGACGCCGGCGCCCGGCACGACCCGGTCGCGAAGTCCGGCCTCGCGTCGATGACCGCCGCGATGCTCGCGCGGGGCGTCGAAGGGCTCGACGAGGCGACGCTCGCCGAGCGCTTCGCCGATCTCGGCGCGAGCCGCGGCGGCGGCGCCGGCGACGACCGCGCGAGCCTGTCGTTGCGCACGCTCGCCTCACCGCGCGAGCGCGACGCCGCGGTCGACCTGCTGGCGCGCATCGCGTCGTCCCCGACCTTCCCCGCGGCGCTGCTCGAGCGCGAGCGCGAGCGCACGATCCAGGGGCTGCGCGAGTCGCTGGTGCGGCCGGACGCGATCGCGCAGCGCACCTTCAGCGCGCTGATCTACCCTTCGCATCCGTACGGCGCCGATCCCACGCCCGAGTCGATCGCCGCGATCCGCCGCGAGGACGTGGTCGCGTTCCATCGCGCGCGCTTCGGCGCGTCGGGCGCGGTGGTCTCGATGATCGGCGCGATCACCCGCGCCGAGGCCGAGGCGATCGCCGAGCGACTCACGCGCGGGCTGCCGGCCGGCACGCCGGCCGCGCCGCTGCCCGAGGTGACGGCGCCGGCGCCGCTCGAGCGCCGGATCGCGCATCCGGCCAGCCAGAGCCACATCCTCGTCGGCGCGCCGGCGATCGCGCGCGGCGACCCCGACTTCTTCCCGCTCTTCGTCGGCAACTACGTGCTCGGCGGCGGCGGCTTCGTGTCGCGGCTCACCTCCGAGGTCCGCGAGAAGCGCGGCCTGTCGTACAGCGTCTACTCGTTCTTCTCGCCGATGGCCCAGCCCGGTCCGTTCACCGTCGGGCTGCAGACGCAGAAGGCGCAGACCGACGACGCGCTGAAGGTCGTGCGCGAGACGCTCTCCCGCTTCGTCGCCGACGGCCCGACCGAGGACGAGCTCAGGGCGGCCAAGCAGAACCTCGTCGGCGGCTTCGCGCTGCGGATCGACTCCAACCGCAAGATCCTCGACAACCTCGCGAACATCGGCTGGTACCGGCTGCCGCTCGACTACCTCGAGCGCTGGACCGACCGCGTGGAGGCGGTCACCACCGAGCAGGTCCGCGACGCGTTCAGGAAGGCCGTGCGCCCCGATCGCCTGGTGACCGTCGTGGTCGGCGCCGGTGACGCGGCCCGCTGAGCGCCGCGCGGGCACGGGCCCGGCGCGCGACGCCGCGCGGCCCGCCCGCCGCGGCACGCCGCCCTCGAAGGTCCGCATCGTCGGCGGGGACTGGAAGCGCACGCCGCTCGCGGTCGTCGACACGCCCGGCCTGCGGCCCACGCCCGACCGCGTGCGCGAGACGCTGTTCAACTGGCTCGGCCAGCGGCTGGGGGGCTGGCGCTGCCTCGACCTCTATGCCGGCACCGGCGCGCTCGGCCTCGAGGCCGCCTCGCGCGGCGCCGCGCGCGTCGTGCTCGTCGAGCGGGAGCCGCGCGTGGCGCGGGCGCTGCACGAGGTCAAGGCGAAGCTGAAGGCCGCCGCGGTCGAGGTCGTGCAGGCCGATGCCACCGCGTGGCTCGGCGGCGCGCGCGACCGCTTCGACCTGGTGTTCCTCGACCCGCCGTTCGGCGGCGGCGACCTCGCGCGGGTGCTGCCGCGCGTGGCGGCACTGCTCGAGCCGGGCGGCTTCGTCTACGTCGAGACCGACCGTGCGCTCGCCGAGGGCGAGGCGCCGCTGTCGGCGGTGCCGGAACTCGCGCTGCGGCGCGCCGACAGGGCGGGGCAAGTCCACTATCATCTGCTCCACCGCGCCGCCCCGCCCCCTGGAGCCTGACGATGGCCATCGCCATCTACCCCGGAACCTTCGACCCGATGACCCGCGGGCACGAGGACATCGTGCGGCGCGCCGCCGGCATCTTCGGGCGAGTCGTCGTCGGCGTGTCCGACAGCCGTGCCAAGACGCTGTTCACGCTCGAGGAGCGCATCGAGATCATGCGCGAGGTGCTCGCGCGCTACGACAACGTCGAGGTCGCCGGCTTCTCCGGCCTGCTGCGCGACTTCGTGATCGGACGCGGCGCCCGCGTCGTGGTGCGCGGCGTGCGCGCGGTGTCGGACTTCGACTACGAGGCACAGCTTGCCGGCATGAACCGGCACCTGATGCCCGAGGTCGAGACGATCTTCATGACGCCGGCCGACCAGTTCCAGTTCGTCTCCGGCACGCTGGTGCGCGAGATCGCCACCTATGGCGGCGACGTCGGCAAGTTCGTGTCGCCGTCGGTGCAGGCCCGGCTGGAGCGCAAGCTGCACCCGAACGCCGCGCCGTCGTAGGGCCCGGGGGACATCGAAGATGGCCCTGGTCATCACCGATCAGTGCATCAACTGCGACGTCTGCGAGCCCGAGTGCCCGAACGGCGCGATCTCGATGGGCCCGGAGATCTACGTGATCGACCCGGCCCGCTGCACCGAGTGCGTCGGCCACTTCGACGCGCCGCAGTGCCAGCAGGTCTGCCCGGTCGAGTGCATCCCGCCCGACCCCGAGCGGCGCGAGACGCGCGAGCAGCTGATGCTCAAGTACGAGCGGCTGCAGCGGGCGGGGTGACGTCGCGTCCCGGCGGGGCGACCGGGACCGTCCGGTAGTCGAGCGTCCAGGCGCCCGCCTTCGCCCATTCGGCGCACTCGAGCTGCAGCGAATGGTCGGTGAGCGGGTGGGCCCCGGCCCACGCCTCGGGCAGCTCGAGCCGCACGACCGTGCCGGCCTTCACGCGCAGCCGGATCGACGGCGGCAGCCGCCCGTCGCGGCGTCGGTGCAGCACCACCGCGAGCCGCAGGCACATCACGCGCAACCAATCGTCGGCCGTCTCGAGCAGTGTGCGCATCTTCGTGAGGCCGCCGGTCTGCCCGAGCACCAGTGACGCGAGCCGCGCCTGTTCGTCCTCGGAGAAGCCCGGCATGTCGCAGTGCCGCAGCACGTAGGCACCGTGCTTGTGGAAGTCGTCGTGGGCGATCGAGGCGCCGATCTCGCGCAGATGCGCCGCCCAGTGCAGCAGCCTGCATCCGCGCGACACCTCCTCGGCGGTGCCGCGCGCGGCCTCGCGGTACAGCGAGACCGCGAGCGCCGCGACCGCCCGGCCGTGGCGCTCGTCGAGCGCGTGGCGGCGGGTCATCCGGGCGACGGTCACGTCGCGCATGTCCGCGCCGCTGGAGCGCCCGAGCAGGTCGTACAGCACGCCCTCGCGCAGCGCGCCGTCGCAGTACTGCATGGTCTCGATGCCGAGTTCCTCGAAGGCCGCGCTCATCATCGCGAGTCCGCCGGGGAGCACCGGTCTGCGGTCGGGCTTCAGCGACGCGAGCCGCAGGCGGTCGGCGTGACCGGCCTTCAGCAGCATCGCCTCGAGCGTCTGGAGCGCACCCGCCGACAGAGACGGCTCCCCGAGGTCGGCCTGGGCGATCTGCCAGAGCGACTTCGCGGTGCCGGAGGTGCCGATCGCGGTGCGCCAGCCGGCCGCCCGATACTTGGCGGCCATCGGGGCGAACGCCTCCCGGCAGGCCCATCGCGCGGCATCGAACGACGCGCGGTCGATCGCGCCGTCGGGGAAGAAGCGGCGGGTGAGGCTCACGCAGCCCAGCGGGACCGACTCGAGCAGGTCGGAGACGTAGTCCGCGCCGACGATGCACTCGGTCGAGCCGCCGCCGATGTCGACGACCAGCCGGCGGCGGCCGTCGACGGGCAGCGCATGCGCGGCGCCGAGGTAGATCAGCCGCGCCTCCTCCCGCCCCGCGATCACCTCGATCTCGAACCCGAGCGCCCGCTGCGCCCGCTCCAGGAACGCCCGCGCGTCGGACGCGACCCGGAACGTGTTGGTGGCGACCGCCCGGACGCGCTCGGGCGGGAAGGTCCTCAGCCGCTCCCCGAAGCGCCGGAGCGCCTCGACCGCCCGTTCCTGGGCCGCCGCGGACAGGGTGTTGCCCGCGTCGAGCCCGGCCGCCAGGCGCACGGTCTCCTTGAGCTGGTCGACCGGTCGGATCTGGTCGCCGAGCGGCGTCGACTCGACGCGCCCGATGACGAGTCGGAAGCTGTTCGAGCCGAGATCGACGGCTGCGAGGAGGGGCGCGTCCGGCATGCCGGCATTCTGCCGCAGAATGCGGGGACGTCGAGACCGACAGGAGGACGAATTCGAGTGGGCCCGGAACCCGTCAAGGAACTGTCACGCTCGGAGGCCACACTCCCGGCGATGTCGTCTCCCGACCGATCGGTCTCGCCGCGCCTGCTGAACCGCGAGCTCGGCATCCTCGCGTTCAATGAACGGGTCCTCGCCCTTGCCGACGACCCGGCGATCCCACTGCTCGAGCGGCTGCGCTACCTGACGATCGTCAGCAACAACCTCGACGAGCTGTTCGAGGTGCGCGTCGCCGAGCTGAAGGAGCTGGTGCGCGCCGACCCGGCCGCGCAGCTCGACGGCGTGTCGGTCGCCGAGCAGCTCGCGGCAGTGTCCGAGCGCGCGGGGCGACTGATCGCGCGCCAGTACGGCCTGCTGAACGGCACGCTGATGCCCGCGCTCGCGCACCAGGGCATCGTGATCCTGCTGAGCTCGATGTGGAACGACGCGCAGCGCGCGTGGGCCGAGACGGTGTTCGAGTCGGAGATCGAGCCGCTGCTCACGCCGATCGCGCTCGATCCGGCGCACCCGTTCCCGCGGATCCTGAACAAGAGCCTGAACTTCGTCATCGAGCTCGACGGCGTCGACGCGTTCGGCCGCCGTGCGGGCGTCGCGATCGTGCAGGCGCCGCGCGCGCTGCCGCGCGTGATCCGCGTGCCGCAGGAGGTCGCGGGCGCGCCGCACGCGGTGACGCTGCTGACCTCGGTCGTCGGCGGCTTCGTGGACCGGCTGTTCCCGGGCCTGTCGGTGCGCTCGGTCAACCAATTCCGCGTGACGCGCAACAGCGAGCTGTTCGTCGACGAGGAGGAGATCACCGACCTGCGCGAGGCCCTGCACAGCGAGCTGACTCAGCGCCATTACGGCGACGAGGTGCGCCTCGAGGTATCGGCGGCGATCCCGGCATCCGTGCTGGAGCTGCTGCTCAAGGAGTTCGACCTCGGCCCGCAGGACTGCTACCGCGTCGACGGGCCGGTGAACCTCGTGCGGCTGCAGCAGATGATCGACCTCGTCGACCGGCCGGACCTGAAGTTCCCGCCGTTCGAGCCGGGCGTGCCGTCCCCGCTCGCCGTCCGCGACCTGTTCGCCGCGATCCGCCGGCAGGACGTTCTGCTGCACCACCCCTACGAGTCGTTCGCGCCGGTGATGGACTTCCTGCGCAGCGCGGCGGACGACCCGCGCGTCGTCGCGATCAAGCAGACGATCTACCGGACCGGCGCCGACTCCGCGTTGATGGAGGCGCTGGTGGCCGCGGCCCGCGCGGGCAAGGAGGTCACCGTCGTCGTCGAGCTGATGGCGCGCTTCGACGAGGAGGCGAACATCAACTGGGCGTCGCGGCTGGAGGAGGTCGGGGCGCACGTGGTCTACGGCGTCGTCGGCCACAAGACCCACGCAAAGCTCACGCTGCTGCTGCGGCGCGAAGAGGGCGTCTTGCGCCGCTACGCGCACCTCGGCACCGGCAACTACCATCCGCGCACCGCGCGGCTCTACGAGGACTTCGGCCTGTTCACCGCCGACCCCGAGGTCTGCGCCGACGTCCACGAGGTGTTCAGGCGGCTGACGGGCACCGGCGCCGCGCGCGAGCTGCGCTGCCTGCTGCAGGCGCCCTTCACGCTCGCCGCGCACGTGCTCGCCGCGATCAAGCGCGAAGCCGATGCCGCGCGCGCGGGCCGGCGCGCGTACATCGCCGCGAAGGTCAACGCGCTGCTCGAGCCCGGCGTCATCGAGGCGCTCTACCAGGCGAGCCAGGCGGGCGTGAAGATCGACCTGATCGTGCGCGGGGTCTGCGCGCTGCGCCCGGGCGTGCCGGGGCTGTCGCAGACGATCCGGGTGCGCTCGGTGATCGGCCGCTTCCTCGAGCACAGCCGCATCTACCACTTCCACGCCGACGGCCGCGACGAGGTCTGGCTCGCGTCGGCCGACTGGATGGGGCGCAACTTCTTCCGCCGGGTCGAGGTCGCGTTCCCGGTGCGCGACCGGAAGCTGAAGGCGCGCGTGCTCGCCGAAGGCATCGCGGTCCATCTGCGCGACAACGCGTCGGCGTGGACGATGGACGCCGAAGGCGGCTACGAGCGGCGGCGGCCGCGCGGTGCGCGACAGATCGTGTCGCAGCAGGCGCTGCTCGAGAAGCTCGCGATGAAGTGACGCGCCGCGGGCCGGCGCGGCGCCGTCAGCGCTGGGGCGGCGGCGGCGGAGCCCCGGCGGGCGGGGGCGGCGCGGGCTGGAGCGCGCGCGACGCCGGCGTGGTCCCGCCCTGCACGCCGAGCGTGCCGCCTGTCCCGAGGCCGCCCCTGACCTGCTGCGCGCGGTAGGTCCGGGTCGCACGGACCAGCTGGTTGTACGAGTCCATCAGGGCGGCGACGATGATCCGGCCTTCGGGCGTGTTCGCGTAGCCGCCTCCGGTCGCTCCGAGCGAGCCCCCGAACATGCCGGCGATGCCGCCGATGTCCCAGTTCCTCGCGGAGCCCTGCGCGGCGGCGAGCTGCACGCCGGAGCGGTTGTCGACCATCAGCAGCGTCGTGGACGCCTCGTTCGCGCGGATGCTGCCACCGACGGTGCCGAGCACGCTGCCGTAGCGGCCGAGCGCGCCGAGGTTGAGCCCCTCGGTGCCGCGCGCCGCGAACTGCACGCTCGGGCTGATCGTGTAGTCGGCCGCGACCATCTGGCCGCCGCCCATGTTGCCGCCGGCACGCATCTCGCCGCTGCGGTCGAGCTGGCGCTCGCGCATCGCGCTGTCGAGGGCACGGCCGCGCTCGACCACGACGAAGCAGTTCGACTGCTGGATCATCATGCGCAGCACCGGCGTGGTCGGGCCCAGCCGGCGCGATTGCAGGTCCGAGTACCAGGGCGCCCGCGTGTCCTCCTCGACGGCGATCGTGCCGAGCGTCTCGGTGCAGCGTTCGAGCTGGGGATTCGCCCCCGCGGAGACCTCGCCGGCCGTCGAGCCGGTCGCCGCGGTGCCGCCCTGGCCGCCGCCGAGCGTCGGGGTCGTCGAGGCGCATCCCGCGAGCAGCAGCGCGGCGAGCGCCGCCGCGAAGCCGGTACCCGCCGGCTCGCGGGATGTTCCGGTGGACTGGGGCACGGTGCGGGCAGACATGGCGCTCTCCACTCGGCGGTGGGCGAACGCGGCACGCCCGCCCTGGCGGTCGGAGCGTACCGCAACCGTGCCCGGGGGGCTGCGCGGTGTCGCGCCGCCCCCGGGCACGGGCACCCCCCCTCGGACCGGGACGGACGCGCGGCGTCGTCCCGGTCGCCTCGCGGGTCAGTGCGCCGGTGGCAGGATCACCCGGTCGATCACGTGCACCACCCCGTTCGTCGCGAACACGTCGGTCGCGACGATCGTCGCGTCGCGCTGGCGGGCGTCGGTGATCACGAGCGCGCTGCCGCGGGCGTTGACGGTGAACGTCGCGTTGCCCGCCAGCACCGGGTCGATCGGCTGGCCGGCCGGCACCTCGGCGCGCAGCACCCGTGCGCCGAGCACGTGGTACTGCAGCACCGCACGCACCAGATCGCGGTTCGCCGGCACCAGGAGCGCGGCCGCGGTGGCGTTCGCGTCGTGCGTCAGCTCGCGCGCGAGGGCGTCGAACGCGGCGTTGGTCGGCGCGAAGACCGTGAACGCGCCCGGCCCCGACAGCAGCGCCACGAGGTCGCCGTCGTTGCTGGCGAACTGGACGGCCGCGACCAGGCTCGAGAACTGCGGCAGCGACGCGGCGATCGCGACGATCGACTTGTCTGCCGGCAGGATCACGCGGTCGATCAGGTGCACCACGCCATTGGTCGCGTCGATGTCGGTGGCGATGATGTTCGAGCGCCGGCCACGGCCGTCGACGATCACAGGCGCACCGTTCTCGACCTCGACCTTGAAGAAGGCGTTGCCGCCGAGCGCGGGCTCGATGGCGCGCCCCGGACTGATCGCGGCGGCGAACACTTCGCTGGTCAGCACGTGGTACTGCAGCACCGCGCGCACCAGCGCCCGGTTCGCCGGCACCAGCAGCGCGTCGCCGGTCGCAGAGGCGTCGCCGGTCAGCTCGCGGGCCAGCGCGTCGAACGCGGCGTTGGTCGGCGCGAACGTGGTCAGCGTGCCCGGGCTCGACAGCAGCGAGAGCAGGTCGCCGTCGTTGCTCGCGAACTGGACCGCCTTCACCAGCGTCGAGAGGTTCTCGTTGCCGAGCGCGATCTCGGCGATCGTGCGGTCGGCCGCCGGCGCCTTCGGCAGGATCACCTTGTCGATCACGTGGATCACGCCGTTGGTCGCGGCGACGTCGGTCGCGACGATCCGCGCGGTCCGGAAGCGCCCGTCGGTGATCACCAACGCGTTGCCCGATGCGTCGATGCGGAAGGTGTCCGTGCCGGCGAGCACAGGGTCGATCGCGGCGCCGAGCGGCACGTCGGCCTTGCGGACGGTCGCGCCGAGCACGTGGTACTCGAGCACCGCGCGGACCAGCGCCTGGTTGCCGGGCTGCAGCAGCGCGGCGGCGTTCGCGGCGGGGTTGCGGGTCAGCTCGCGGGCCAGCGCGTCGAACGCGTCGTTGGTCGGCGCGAACACGGTGAAGGTGCCCGGGCCCGACAGCAACTGGACGAGGTCGCCGTTGATGCTGGCGAACTGCACCGCCGCGACCAGGCTCGAGAACTGCGGAAGGCTCGCCGCGGTCTGGACGATGTCCTTGGGGGCGGCCGGGGTCGACGGGGCCGACGTCGACGGGGCCGGGGTCGACGGGGCCGGGGTCGACGCCGTCGGCGTCGTCGCGCCGGCGGCGGCCTCGCTGGCACCGAGCACGGCGCTCGGGTTGCCGTCGCCGCCGCCGCCGCAGGCGGCCAGCGTTGCGGCGATCGCGGACGCGGCCAGCGTCCGGGTCCATGGGAAGGGGAATCGGTCCATCGGGAAGCTCCTCGCGCGTTGTGACCCGCGAGTCCATGATGGAACTCGTCGGTCAGCAAAGGCTATTCGAATTCAACCGTCGGGTCGCACAATGACCGACTAGTCAAATGGGGTTTTTGCACATCATGCCCGTCGCATTGACGCGGATCAGGGGCCGGCCGCGGCCACGCTGTCACGATCGGTGCACCAAGTCCGAGGAGCCCCGACATGGCCCGTCGCGCCGATGCCCCCCGTCCTACGAATCCGGTTCCACGCGCGGTCGCCACGCCGCGCGCGCCGCGCCGCACAGCCGCCGGCGACGTCGCGCCGAACCTCGCGCCGGTCGCGCTCGAGCGCCACGCGATCGGCGAGGCGGTCGCGGCCGCGCAGCTCGCGCAGGCCGCGGCGATCGACGACATCGTCGAGCGCGCGTCCCGCGACAACGTCGAGGGCCTCGCGCGCGCGGTCGAGGCGGTGCTCGCCGGTGCGTCGCCCGACGATGCCGCGCGGCTGCGGGAGCGCCTGCGCCAGGGCGTGACCGGCGTCGCGCCGGAAGCGCCGAACCCCGACGAGGAGCTCGCCGACGACTGGCGCGACGGCGGCTATCCGTACAAGCGGCTGATGCTGCGCCGGAACTACGAGCGGCAGAAGTACCGGCTGCAGGTCGAGCTGCTGAAGCTGCAGGCGTGGACCAAGGACACCGGCCAGCGGATCGTGATCCTGTTCGAGGGGCGCGACGCGGCGGGCAAGGGTGGCGCGATCAAGCGCTTCATGGAGCACCTGAACCCGCGGGGGGCGCGGGTGGTCGCGCTCGAGAAGCCGACCGAGCAGGAGCGCGGCGAATGGTATTTCCAGCGCTACGTGAAGCACCTGCCCACGCGCGGCGAGATCGTGCTGATGGACCGCTCCTGGTACAACCGAGCGGGCGTCGAGCGGGTGATGGGCTTCTGCTCCGACGCCGAGTACGACGAGTTCATGCGCCAGGCGCCCGAGTTCGAGCGGCACCTCGTGCGCAGCGGCATCCACCTGATCAAGTTCTGGTTCTCGGTGAGCCGCAAGGAGCAGCGCCGTCGATTCAGGGAGCGCGAGGCGCACCCGCTCAAGCAGTGGAAGCTCTCCCCGATCGACATGGCCTCGCTCGACAAGTGGGACGGCTACACGCGCGCGAAGGAGGCGATGTTCTTCCACACCGATACCGCCGACGCGCCCTGGACGGTGATCAAGAGCGACTGCAAGAAGCGCGCGCGCGTGAACGCGATGCGATACGTGCTGCACAAGATCCCGTACGACAACCGCGACGCCGAGGCGATCGGCACGGTCGATCCGCTGCTGGTCGGGCGGGCGCACGTGGTGTACGAGCGCGGCGAGCAGCGGCTCGGGCCGCTGCTGTAGCGCGGCCGCGCGCGGTCCATTCCGGCGCGCCCCGCGCCGGGCCAGCGGCAGGCGTTCGATAGAATCGGACCTACGACGGAGGGGACGATGGCCGCGACGTACGACCTGCGCGCGTTCTCGCGCGACTGGGCCGAGGCCCGCGCGAAGTTCGTCGACGCTGCGCGCCGCGCCGGCGCCGTGCACCGCGCCTGGCTGCATCCGCTGAAGGGGCCGGGCGGCGAGGCGCTGTGCACCGACACCGCGTGGCTCGGCCCGCGCGACGCATCGCGCGTGCTGGTGGTGATCGCGGGCACGCACGGGGTCGAGGGCTTCTGCGGTTCGGGGCCGATGGTCGGCCTGCTGCGCGGCGACGCCGCGCTCGGCCTGCCGCCCGACACCGGCGCGCTGCTGATCCACGGCATCAATCCGCACGGCTGGGCGTGGCTGCGCCGGGTGACCGAAGAGAACGTCGACCTGAACCGCAACTGGGTCGAGTTCGACGCGCCGCTGCCGGCGAACCCGGGCTACGCGGCGCTGCATGTCCACCTCGTGCCGGCCTCGCGCTCGCCCGAGGCGCGCGCCGCGGGCGACGCGGCCTGCGCGGCGTACGTTGCCGCGCACGGCGCGCACGCGCTGCGCGTGGCATCGTCGAGCGGCCAGTACACGCACCCCGACGGGTGGTTCCACGGCGGCACGGGACCCACCTGGGCGCGCCGGACCAGCGAGGCGATCCTGGCCGAGTACCTGCCCCGCGCGCGCACGGTCGCGATCGTCGACATGCACACCGGCCTCGGCCCCTACGGCTACGGCGAGCCGATCTGCAACCACGCGCCGGGCGGCGAGCGCGTGCGCCGCGCCCGCGCGTGGTGGGGCGACAGCGTGACCGAGCCGCTGCTCGGCACCTCGTCGTCGCAGGAGAAATGGGGGCTCTCGGAGTTCGGCTACGAGCGCTGCCTCGCGCACGCCGACATCGCGTTCGTCGCGCTCGAGTTCGGCACCTACCCCGAGGCGCGCGGCTTCGCGGTGCTGCGCGACGAGCACTGGCTGCATGCGCACGGCGACCCGCTCGGCCCCGACGCGCCCGCGATCAAGGCCGCGATGCGCGACCACTTCTACCCGCCGCACGACGACTGGAAGGAGATGGTGCTCTTCCGGTCGTGGCAGGTCTGGCGGCAGGGGCTCGCGGGGCTGGCCGCGAGCTGAGCGCGCGCGGCCGCGACGGCGCGGCCGCACGATCGAACCCACAGGGAGACACCACAGATGAACGGCGCAGAGAGCCTGGTCCGCACGCTGCTCGACGAGGGTACGGACGTCTGCTTCACCAACCCCGGCACGTCCGAGATGCACTTCGTCGCGGCGCTCGACCGCGTGCCCGGCATGCGCTGCGTGCTCGGCCTGTTCGAGGGCGTGGTCACCGGCGCGGCGGACGGCTATTGGCGCATCGCGCGCCGGCCGGCCTCGACGCTGCTGCACCTCGGGCCGGGCCTGGCCAACGGCCTCGCGAACCTGCACAACGCGCGCAAGGCCCGCTCGGGCATCGTCAACGTCGTCGGCGAGCACGCGACCATGCACGTCGCGCTCGACGCGCCGCTCACCTCCGACATCGAGGGCATCGCGCGGCCGATGTCGCACTGGGTGCACACCATCGGCTCGGCCGGCGGCGTCGAGGCCGCCACGCGCAGCGCGGTGCAGGCCGCGGCGACGCCGCCGGGCCGGATCGCGACGCTGGTGCTGCCCGCCGACTGCGCGTGGACCGAGGTGCCGGCGGGCGCGCCGCGTGGTGCGCGCGCCCCGCGGCTCGCGCCGGCGCCGGTCGACGCGGCCGCCGTCGAGGCCGCGGCCGCCGCGCTGCGCGAGGGCGGCGGGGCCGCGCTGCTGCTGCTCGGCGGCGAGGCGTGCCACGAGGCCGGGCTCGAGGCCGCGGGCCGGATCGCCGCGGCCACCGGCTGCGCGCTGATGACCGAGTTCGCGGTCGCGCGCACCGCGCGCGGCGCGGGCCGGGTCGTCGCGAACCGCGTGCCCTACGTGCCCGACGCCGCGATCGCCGCGCTCGCGCCGTACCGAACGATCGTGCTGCTCGGCGCCCGCGAGCCGGTCTCGTTCTTCGCGTACCCGGGCAAGCGCGGCCGGCAGGCCGCGCCGGGCGTGCGCTTCGTCGAGCTCGCGGACGCGAACCAGGACCTGGCCGCGGCGCTCGACGCGCTCGGGGACGCGACCGGTGCGCGCGGCCGCGCGCCGGCGGGCGTCGCCTCGCGCGGGGCCATCGCGTCGCCCGACGGCCCGATGACGCTCGAGGGCATCGGCCGCATCGTGGCCGCCGCGATCCCCGAGCACGCGATCGTCGTCGACGAGTCGGTCTCCAGCGGCCGTGCGTTCGGCGCGTTCACCGCCAGCGCCGCGCCGCACGACTGGCTGACCGGCTGCGGCGGCGCGATCGGCTTCGGTCTGCCGACCGCGATCGGCGCCGCGATCGCCGCGCCGGACCGCAAGATCCTCGCCCTGGAGGGCGACGGCAGCGCGATGTACACCGTGCAGTCGTTGTGGACCATGGCGCGCGAGGGCCTCGACGTCACCGTGCTGGTCTTCGCGAACCGCGCCTACCGGATCCTGCAGGGCGAGTACGCGGGGGTCGGCGCGGGTACGCCCGGGCCGCGCGCCACCGACATGCTGAGCCTCGACCGTCCGGCGATCGACTGGGTGTCGATGGCGCGCGGCATGGGCGTCGAGGCCGGCCGCGCGACCGACCTCGGGCAGCTCGCGCGCCAGCTCGAGCGGGGCTTCGCGTCGAAGGGACCGTATCTGGTCGAAGCGGCGCTCTGACCCGATCGCGCGACGCGTTCCGCGAAACGGTAGCCTTCGTTCCCGGATGCGGAACGGCGTGTCCCCGCACCCGGACGCCGCGGGCGACAATGCGCGTCGCATGGCCAGACTGTTCGAGTTCCACGGGTGGCGTATGGTCGCCGCAGGCAGCGCGCTGCAGTTCCTGCAGGCGGGGCTGATGCAGCAGGCGTTCGGCGCCTATGTCGCGGTGCTCTCGACCGAGAAGGGCTGGAGCAAGACCTCGCTGTCGGGCGCCGCGGCGCTGCAGTCGGTCGAGACCGCGATCATCGGCCCGGTGCTCGGCTGGCTGATCGACCGGCTCGGCGCACCACGGATGATCCGCTGGGGCGTCTGGATCTTCGGTGCCGGCCTGATCGCGCTCGGCTGCGTCCGGACCCTGCCGCAGTTCTACGCCGCGGTGATCGTGATCGCGCTCGGCACCAGCCTGTGCGGCTACTTCCCGCTCAACGTCGCGATCATCCACTGGTTCGAGCGCAAGCGCGCGCGCGCGCTGTCGAGCGTCGGGCTCGGGCTCGCGCTCGGCGGGGTGTTCGTGCCGGTGGTCGCATCCTCGATGGTGCTGTTCGGCTGGCGCGCGACCGCGATCGGCTCGGGCGTGCTCGCGATCGCGCTCGGCTGGCCGCTGTCGCGGGTGTTCGTGCGCAGCCCGGCCGACATCGGCCAGACCGTCGACGGCCTGCCGCCGGCCGCGACCGCAGCGTCCGGCGCCGCCGTCGCCGAGGAGCCGCCCGAGTTCACCGCGCGCGAGGCGCTGCGCACCCGCGCGTTCTGGCTGCTGTCGATCGGCCATGGCTTCGCGCTGCTGGTCGTCACCGCGGTCAACGTGCATGCGATCACGCACATGAAGGAGTCGCTCGGCTACTCGGTCGCTCAGGCCTCGCTGGTGATCACGCTGATGACCGTCGCGCAGGTCGGCGGCGTGCTGCTCGGCATGTCGGTCGGCGACCGCTGGAACAAGCGGATGATCGCGGCGGCCTGCATGCTGATGCACGCGCTCGGGCTGCTGTCGCTGACCTACGCGACCGGCCCGGCGATGCTCGGCGCGTTCGCGCTGCTGCACGGGGTCGCCTGGGGGCTGCGCGGGCCGTTCATGCAGGCGATCCGCGCCGACTACTTCGGCCGTCGCTCGATCGGCATGATCATGGGCCTGTCGGCCGTGGTCATCGCGGTCGGGCAGGTCGGCGGGCCGATGATCGCCGGCGGGCTGGCGGACCTGACTGGCGACTACCGGCTCGGCTACACGCTGCTCGCGCTGATCGCCGCGACCGGCGCGATCGCGTTCGCCACCGCGACGCCGCCGGTGCGGCCGCGCCCGGCGTTCGGCGGGGCGGCGAGCTGATCGCGGCGCGCCCGCCAGACCCTGCCGCTGCGGCTCAGCGGACGGTGTAGGGCGAGAAGACGAACGGGAAGCGCGCGGGCCGGAAGTCCTTGAGATGGCCGGTGGCGAGCCGCAGGTCGTGACGCAGCGCGAACGCGGCCTGGATCGCGTCGGACAGCTTCAGGCCGGTGTCCCGTCGGATGCGTGCGGCCTCGTCCGCGACCGGCGCGTCCATCGGCAGGAACCGGAAGCGGTCGAGCAGCGCGGCCACGCGCGGCGTCTCGTGGGTGCCGCATCCGGCGAGCACATCGGCGCGGGTGATCGACGAGACCGCGGCCGCCGTGCCCTGGCCACGCAGGAACGAAGTGGCGGCGTCGACGCCGTTCAGGTGGTCGATCAGGATCACCGAGTCGAGCAGCACGCTCACGACGCGGCGCGCCGGACACGACGGGCGACCGGTGCGCCCGCGCCGGGCCATTCCTCGCGCAGCCCGCGCTGCTGCTCGGCGCCGTCGACAGGGCGGGTGGCACGCCGGGCGAACAGTCCCGCGGTCGCGCAGAGCAGCTCGTCCAGGGTCTCGCCGCGGCGGGACCTCGAGCGCATGCGGTACTCCGCCACCGCGTCCTGCACGAGGTGCGTCATGGGACGCCCACGGGAGGCCGCCTCTGCGTCGAGCCGCACCCTGTCGTCGTCGGGCAGCGAGACGAGGGACCGCGTGTTCATCCGGTCTCCGGCAGGCGATATCGATCGCCGGGTCCCGATATCAACGGGCGGACGTCTGCGCAACCGCGACCCTCGCCGCGGCTGCGCGGGCGCGGTCGATTTACACTCCCCGGGCTTCCCGAAGGACCCCGCCATGACCGCCCCCGCCGCCACCGACCACACCGAGATCCGAGACGCCATCCGCGACTTGTGCGCGCAGTACCCCGACGAGTACTTCCGCAAGGTCGACGCCGAGCGCGCCTACCCCGAGGCCTTCGTCGACGCGCTGACGAAGGCCGGCTGGATGGCCGCGCTGATCCCGCAGGAGTACGGCGGCTCAGGGCTCGGACTCACCGAGGCCTCTGTGATCATGGAGGAGATCAACCGCTGCGGCGGCAACTCCGGCGCGTGCCACGGCCAGATGTACAACATGGGCACGCTGCTGCGGCACGGCTCGGAGGCGCAGAAGCGGCGGCTGCTGCCGAAGATCGCGACCGGCGAGCTGCGCCTGCAGTCGATGGGCGTGACCGAGCCCACCACCGGCACCGACACCACGAAGATCAAGACCGCGGCGGTGAAGAAGGGCGAGCGCTGGGTCGTCAACGGCCAGAAGGTCTGGACCTCGCGCGTTCAGCACAGCGACTACATGATCCTGTTGGCGCGCACCACGCCGCTCGCCGAGGTCGCGCGCAAGGCCGACGGCCTGTCGGTGTTCCTCGTCGACCTGCGCGAGGCGGTCGGCCGCGGGCTCACGGTGCGGCCGATCCCGAACATGGTCAACCACGAGACCAACGAGCTGTTCTTCGAGGACCTCGAGATCCCCGAGGAGAACCTGATCGGCGAAGCCGGCAAGGGGTTCCGCTACATCCTCGACGGCCTGAACGCCGAGCGCACGCTGATCGCCGCCGAGTGCATCGGCGACGGCTACTGGTTCGTCGACCGGGTGGTGAAGTACACGAAGGAGCGCGAGGTGTTCGGCCGCCCGATCGCGCAGAACCAGGGCGTGCAGTTCCCGATCGCCGAGACCTACATCGAGGTCGAGGCGGCGAACCTGATGCGCTGGAAGGCGTGCGAGCTGTACGACGCGCACCAGCCCTGCGGCGCGGAGGCGAACATGGCGAAGTACCTGGCCGCGAAGGCCTCGTGGGAGGCCGCCAACGCATGCCTGCAGTTCCACGGCGGCTTCGGCTTCGCGTGCGAGTACGACGTCGAGCGCAAGTTCCGCGAGACGCGCCTCTACCAGGTCGCGCCGATCTCGACGAACCTGATCCTCAGCTACGTCGCCGAACACGTGCTCGGCATGCCGCGCTCTTTCTGAGCGCCCCGGCCGGCCAAGGGCAGAGGCTCATCGCCGCGGCGCGTCGCGCCCGATGCGCACCACCACCGGGCTCGGATAGACCGGCGCCGCAGCAGACGCCGGCGTGCCCGCGACCGCGCCGATCTCGGCGCCCCTGAGGGCGCCGCCCGCGGCCAGCAGGACCGCGAACGCGGGTCCCATCACCGGCGCGGCGGCGACGCCCAGCGCGACGCCGGCCGCGGCACCGATCGCGGCGCCCGACCGCGAGCCGTGGGCGGCCGCCGCGTCGGGGGACGCCGTCGCGACCCCTGCCGGGTCCGTGCCGGCAACATGACCGGCGTCCGGAGCCGACGGTCCGCACTCGATGCGCAGCGGCGTGCCCGAGGCGGCCACCACCACCGTTCCCGGCGCCTCGAACGTCCAGCGGCCGAAGCCGTTCGTCGCGCTGCACGCGAGGGGGCCGCGCCAGGCGGGGTCGTCGGCCGCGACGCGGCGCCGTCGTGCCGGCAGCGTACACTACCCGCGGCCTCCCCCGGCACGCGCCGCGCATCGCCGACGCTGGCGCGGCCGACGCAGCCGATGCGACGCCCCCGACCCGAACGAGGAGCGACCATGCGATCGAACGCCGTCGACGCGGCGCTGCGTGCACGTGCCGCCGAGGTGATCCCCGGCGGCATGTACGGCCACGAGTCCGTCGGGATGCTGCCCGCGGAGTTCCCGCAGTTCTTCGCCCGCGCGCAGGGCGCGCGCCTGTGGGATGCCGACGGCCACGAGTACGTCGACCTGATGTGCGCCTACGGGCCGAACCTGCTCGGCTACGCCGATCCGGAGATCGACGCCGCGTACGTCGACCAGCTCGCCCGCGGCGACACGATGACCGGCCCGTCCCCGAAGATGGTCGAGCTCGCCGAGGCGCTGGTGCGGCAGGTCGCGCACGCCCGCTGGGCGATGTTCTGCAGGAACGGCACCGACGCCACGTCGATGGCGGTGCGCGTCGCCCGCGCGCAGACCGGGCGGCGCACGATCCTGGTCGCCCGCGGCGCGTACCACGGGTCGGACGCGCGGTTCACGCCGGTGCCCACGGGCTCGCTGCCCGAGGACCGCGCGCACGTCGCGAGCTTCGTGCACGGCGACGTCGCGAGCCTGCACGCGGCGGCGAAGGCGGCCGAGGGCGACCTCGCCGGCGTGCTGGTGTCGCCGTTCCGGCACGATGCGTTCGTCGACCAGACGATGCCCGATCGTGCGTTCGCGCAGGCGGTGCGCGAGGTCTGCGACCGCGGCGGCGGCCTGCTGATCCTCGACGAGGTGCGGGCGGGCTTCCGGCTCTCGCGCAGCGGCTCCTGGACGTCGCTCGGCGTGGAGCCCGACCTCAGCGCGTGGGGCAAGTGCCTCGCCAACGGCCACGCGCTGTCCGCGCTGCTTGGCGGCGAGGTCGCGCGCGACGCCGCGACCCGGGTGTACGCGACCGGCAGCTTCTGGTTCTCGGCCGCGCCGATGGCCGCCGCGCTCGCGACGCTCGCGCGCATCCGCGACACCGACTACCTCGAGCGGATCGAGCGCGCCGGCGCGCGACTGCGCGAGGGCCTCGCGCGAGCGGCCGCCGACTCGGGCTACGTGCTGCGCCAGACCGGTCCCGTGCAGATGCCGCAGCTGCTGCTCGACGACGACCCCGACTTCCGGCGCGGCTTCGCGTTCGCCGAGGAGATGATCGGGCGAGGCGTCTACGTCCATCCGTGGCACAACAACTTCGTGTGCGCGGTGCTGACCGACGGCGACGTCGACACCGTGGCCGCGGCGGCGAGCGATGCGTTCGCCGCGGTGCGCGCGCGCGAGGGCACGCTGGTGCCTCACGCGCGTCTCGCGGCGCGGCTCGCGCGCTGAGCCCGCGCGATCCGCCGACGCGTCCAGGAACGATTCCACCGGGCCCGCCTCGTGGAACTGCGCCAGCTGCGTTACTTCGTCAGGATCGCCGAGCTCGGCAGCCTCTCGCGCGCGGCGCAGGTGCTGCACGTGGCCCAGCCGGCGCTCAGCCAGCACGTCGCGCAGCTCGAGTCCGAGCTCGGCCACCGACTGCTGGTGCGCCGGTCCACCGGCGTGCAGCTCACCGAGCAGGGGGCGATCCTGTACCGGCACGCGCAGCGCATCCTCGGGCTGATGGGGCAGGTGCGCGATGCGGTGAACCAGTCGGTCGACCAGCCGACCGGCACGGTCGCCGTCGGCCTGCCGCAGAGCACGGCCTGCCAGTACGCGATGCCGCTGCTCGAAGCGGTCTCGGCGCGCCATCCCGGCGTCGCGCTGGAGTTCTTCGACGAGATCAGCGGCAACCTGCTGCGCGGCGTGGACAGCGGCCGGCTCGACCTGGCGGTGATCGTCAGCGACGAGGACGCGGCGCTGCTCGACGCCGTGCCGGTGATGGACGAGACGCTGTTCCTCGTGTCGCGCCACGACCTCGCGCCGGCCGGCGCGGCGATGCCGCTGGCGGGCCTGGCCGGGCTGCCCCTCGCGCTGCCGGGCCCGGAGCACGGCGTGCGCGCCCGCGTGGACGCCAGCCTGCGGGGCGTCGGCGCCGGCTCCGTCGCGCCGAAGGTGGTCGCCAACTCGATGAACATCATGCGCCAGGCGGTGCTCGCGGGCCTGGCCCACACCATCCTGCCGTGGGGGGCGGTGTCCGAGGAGATCGAACGGGGCCTGCTCGCCGCGACGCCGCTGGAGCCTGCCCTCGGGCGCAGGGTGTGGCTGTGCACCGGCCGTGGCGTCTCGCCGACGTCGGCCGGGCGGGCGGTGTTCGCGCTGCTGCTCGAGCTGATGCGGTCCCGGGTCCGCGACGGCCTCTGGAAGGGCGTCGCGCTGCTGCCGCCATAGGGAATCCGTCTGGCGCCATAACGACACGGCATTTCCCGGCGCCCGGTCGTCGTCCTAGAGTCCGGCGACCCCAAGGAGACCCGATGTCGATGACGACGAGGATGCCGGCGCAGGTCGACGCCGCAACGCGCGATCCGCTGCCGCAGGCGCTGGCGGAGACGCTCGCTGCCGCCTTCGGACCGCGCTTCACCACCAACCGGGTCGTGTGCCTGCAGCACGGCACCGACGAGTCGGCGCTCCCGCCCGCGCCGCCGGACGCCGTGGTCTATCCGGAATCGACGGAGGAGGTCGCCGCGGCGGTGGCGGCGTGCGCCGCCCACCGCGTGCCGGTCATCGCCTTCGGCGTCGGCTCCTCGATCGAAGGGCACCTGCTCGCGGTCCGCGGCGGCGTTTGCCTCGACCTCTCGAGGATGGACCGGGTGCTCGACGTGCGGCCCGAGGACTTCACCGCGACCGTCCAGGCGGGGGTCACGCGAGAGGGGCTCAACCGGGCGCTCGCGCACAGCGGCTTCTTCTTCTCCGTCGATCCCGGCGCGAACGCCACGATCGGGGGCATGGTGGCGACGGCCGCCTCCGGGACCAACACCGTGCGCTACGGGACGATGCGCGACAACGTGCTGTCGCTCACCGTGGTCACCGCCGAGGGGCAGGTGATCCGGACCGCGCGCCGCGCGCGCAAGAGCTCGGCCGGCTACTGCCTCACGCAGCTGTTCGCCGGCTCCGAGGGCACGCTCGGGATCATCACCGAAGCGACCGTCAAGCTGCATCCGCAGCCCGAGGCGGTCGCCGCTGCCGTCGCGGCCTTCCCCGACGTGCGCAGCGCCGTGGACACCGTCATCGAGGCGCTGCAGGCAGGCATCCCGCTCGCGCGCGCCGAGATGCTGGACGCGCTCACCATCCGGGCGATCAACGCGCACAGCCGTACCACGCTGCGCGAGGCACCGACGCTCTTCCTGGAATTCGGCGGTTCGCCTGCCCAGGTGCGCGAGCAGGGCGCCGCGCTGCAGGCGCTGGCGCAGGACCACGGCGGCGGCGACTTCGAGTGGGCGGTGCGCCCCGAGGAGCGCAGCCGGTTGTGGACGCCGCGGCATCACGCCTACTTCGCGTGCCTGCAACTGCGGCCCGGGAGCCGCTCGTTCACCACCGACGCCTGCGTGCCGCTGTCGGGCCTCGCGCAGTGCATCGAGGAGACCGTGCAGGACATCCGCGGCAGCGGCCTGCTCGCCCCGGTCTTCGGCCACGTCGGCGACGGCAACTTCCACTGCCTGCTGCTCGTCGACCCAGGGAATGCCTGCGAGGTACGCGCCGCCGAGGGCGTGAGCCACCGGCTCGTGCAGCGCGCGATCCGCCACGACGGGACCTGCACGGGCGAGCACGGCGTGGGCCTGCACAAGGTGCCCTACCTCGTCGAGGAGCACGGCGCGGCGACCGTGGAGATCATGCGCAGGATCAAGCGCGCGCTCGACCCGGACGACATCCTCAACCCGGGGAAGGTCGTGCCACTGCGCGACTGAGGGCGGCGAGGAGGTCGCATGACGAGCGGCGCACGTGCCACGGCGGACGCGCCCGCCGTCCCCGGACCTCGTCCTCGCCGAACTGACCGGGGCGCTCGAGAACGGGATCGCGAGCGATGCGGCGGTCCCGCAATCGGGGTCGCAGGCCGGGACTGTGGACCCTGCGCGAGGGCCTTCCGGAGGTCCTGGCACGACTCGACCCCTGCGCCGCCTTCGACGTGAGCGTTCCGATGCAGCGCATGGAGGCCCTGGTCGACCGGGTGTGCACCGACCTGGAGGCCGCGTTCCCCGGCCGGCGCGCCGAGGGACTCCGCCCGACGAGCGTCCCTGCGGCGTGCTCGGGTTCCCGGAAGCGTCCGCGAGGGCACGCTTAGGATGCGCGCTCCTCTTCGTATTCCCCGGGAAAAACCGTGAAAAATGCGTTATCGAGCCGTCGCACTTTCCTCATCGTCGCCGCCGGCGCGTCGTCGGCCGCGATGCTCGGCGCCACGGTGCACGCGCAGCCCGCGATGGTCGCCGAGACCGACGCACAGGCGCAGGGCGTGGGCTACAAGGCCGACGCGACCAAGGTCGACAAGGCGAAGTTCCCGAAGTATGCCGCCGGCCAGGCCTGCGCCAACTGCGTGCTCTACCAGGGCAAGGCGGCCGACGCGTCGGGCGGCTGCGCGCTGTTCCCCGGCAAGGCGGTTGCCGCCAAGGGCTGGTGCAGCGCGTACAACAAGAAGGCCTGATCCGCTCGCGCGCCCGGGCGCGAGGGCCCGGGCGCGCGCCGCGCGGGTCCGCGCCGGGCGCGGCGCGGCGGTTCGCTAGAATGCCGGATTGCCCGCACACCGACCCGCCGCCCGCGGCGCGCAGACGATGTCCCAGACCATCCTCGACTCCCTTCCCGTCGGCCAGCGCGTCGGCATCGCGTTCTCGGGCGGCCTGGACACCAGCGCGGCCGTGCACTGGATGCGGGCGAAGGGCTCGGTCCCCTGCGCCTACACCGCCCACCTCGGCCAGCCCGACGAGACCGACCTCGACGCGATCCCGCGCAAGGCGCTCGAGTACGGCGCCGAGATCGCGCGGCTGATCGACTGCCGCGCGCAGCTGGTCGCCGAGGGGATCGCCGCGATCCAGTGCTCGGCCTTCCACATCCGCACCGGCGGCGCGACCTACTTCAACACCACGCCGCTCGGGCGCGCGGTCACCGGCACCGCGCTGGTGGTCGCGATGCGCGACGACGGCGTCGGCATCTGGGGTGACGGCAGCACCTACAAGGGCAACGACATCGAGCGGTTCTACCGCTACGGCCTGCTCGCGAACCCGGCGCTGCGCATCTACAAGCCCTGGCTCGACCCGCGCTTCATCGCCGAGCTCGGCGGCCGCGCGGAAATGAGCGCGTACCTGAACGCGGCGGGCTTCGGCTACAAGATGTCGGCCGAGAAGGCCTACAGCACCGACAGCAACATGCTCGGCGCCACGCACGAGGCCAAGCACCTCGAGTACCTCGACTCGGGCATGCACATCGTCGAGCCGATCATGGGCGTCGCGTTCTGGAAGCCCGAGGTCCGCATCGAGCCCGAGACGGTGACCGTCGGCTTCGAGGAAGGCGTGCCGGTCACGCTGAACGGCCGCTCGTTCGCGGACGCGGTCGAGCTCTTCGACGAGGCCAACCGCATCGGCGGGCGCCACGGCCTGGGCATGTGCGACCAGATCGAGAACCGCATCATCGAGGCCAAGAGCCGCGGCATCTACGAGGCCCCCGGCATGGCGCTGCTGCACGTCGCCTACGAGCGGCTGGTGACCGGCATCCACAACGAGGACACGATCGAGCAGTACCGGATCAACGGCATGCGGCTGGGCCGCCTGCTGTACCAGGGCCGCTGGTTCGACCCGCAGGCGCTGATGCTGCGCGAGACCGCGCAGCGCTGGATCGCGCGCGCGATCACCGGCCAGGTGACGCTCGAACTGCGCCGCGGCAACGACTACAGCCTGCTCGACACGCGCAGCCCGAACCTCACCTACCACCCCGAGCGCCTCACGATGGAGAAGGGCCAGGGCGCGTTCGAGGCGACCGACCGGATCGGCCAGCTGACGATGCGCAACCTCGACATCCAGGACACGCGCGAGAAGCTCGGGATCTACGCGCGCACCGGGCTGATCGGGTCGGGCTCCGACGGCTCGATCCCGCTGCTGAGCCCGCCGAAGTCCTGAGGCGGTCTGGGGGCCGGGGCGGGCACGAAGCACCGCCTCGACACCCGACTGGATCGTGTCGCGCAATTGCGATACGTTGTGCGCATGAAGACCGCGTCCATCCCGTCCGTGCGCGTCGAGCCCGAGTTCCGAGCCGAAGTGGAATCCGTGCTGGCCGAGGGCGAGAGCCTGTCGGAGTTCGTGGAGGCCTCGGTGCGAGCCGGTGTCGAGCGCCGGCGCGTCCAGGCCGAGTTCATCGCCCGTGGCCTGCGTTCGCGGGCGGACGCCGTGCGCGCGGGCGATTACGTCGAGGCGGACGATGTCCTCGCCGGCCTGCAGCGCAGGCTCGACGCGGCACGCGCCCGAGTCCCCAAGTCCCGCGGGTGAGCTTCAGGGTCCGACTCACCCGTGGGGTCGAAGCGGATCTGGACCGCCTGTTCGATGTCGTCCTCGGACGCGAGCTGGAGCGCGACGGCGGAGAGCTGTCGCGGGCCGAGCAGGCCCTGGCCGCGATCCGCGCGGGCTTCGCGACGCTGAGGACGTCGCCGTTCACCTGCCGGAAGGCGGGCCGAAGCCCGTTCCTGCGTGAGCTGGTCATCCCGTTCGGGCGATCGGGCTACGTCGCGCTCTTCGAGATCGAGTCGGCGACCGACGTGGTGGTCGTCGCAGCGCGTCACCAGCTCGAAGACGACTACCACTGACCGCTGCCTGTCCGCGGCTGTCCGAGGCAGGTAGGCGCGGCGCCTCCGCCGGGCACGAGCGTTGCCGTGTCCGGCCCATGGACCCTGC
The DNA here is from genome assembly GCA_020248665.1 of Burkholderiales bacterium. Lineage (GTDB taxonomy): Bacteria > Pseudomonadota > Gammaproteobacteria > Burkholderiales > Burkholderiaceae_E > UBA4615. The sequence goes on from JADCHE010000012.1 coordinate 38,200, forward strand.
CGGATACGGGCATCGTCCGCGACCGACCCGAGTCGCATTGGCAGGGCCACGAGGACGTGGCCACCGGCGGGCTGCTCGCCGGATTCGCGCCGATGATGGTGCTGGACAGCGCGCTCAGGCCTTGAGCCGGTACCCCGTCCTGAAGATCCAGGTCACCACGCCCAGGGAGACCGCGAGGAACAGCGCGGTCACGCCGAGGCTGGTGTACAGGCTCACGTCGCCCGCGCCGTAGAAGCTCCACCTGAAGCCGCTCACCAGGTAGACCACCGGATTGAACAGCGCCACCGTCTGCCAGAACGGCGGCAGCATGTCGATCGAATAGAAGGTGCCGCCCAGGAAGGTGAGCGGCGTGACGATCAGCAGCGGGACGATCTGCAGCTTCTCGAAGCCGTCGGCCCAGATGCCGATGATGAAGCCCAGCAGGCTGAAGGTCACCGCCGTGAGCACCAGGTAGAGCAGCATCCACATCGGATGGTCGATGCGCAGCGGCACGAAGAGCGCCGCGGTGCCGAGGATGATCAGGCCGATCGCGATCGACTTCGTCGCGGCCGCGCCCACGTAGCCGATCACGATCTCCAGCGGCGAGACCGGCGCCGACAGCAGCTCGTAGATCGTGCCGCTGAAGCGCGGGAAGTAGATGCCGAACGACGCGTTGGAGATGCTCTGCGTCAGCAGCGACAGCATCACCAGCCCCGGCACGATGAACGCGCCGTAGCTGACCCCGCCCACCTCGGGGATGCGCGAGCCGATCGCCGCGCCGAAGACGATGAAGTAGAGCGAGGTGGAGATCACCGGCGAGACGATGCTGCCCATCAGCGTGCGCCGCGTGCGCGCCATCTCGAAGCCGTAGATCGCGCGGATCGATTCGACGCTCATGCGGCCTCCCGCTTCACCAGGTCGACGAAGATGTCCTCGAGCGAGCTCTGCGTGGTGTGCAGGTCCTTGAAGGTGAGGCCGGCTTCGCCCAGGCGGCGCATGAAGCCCACCATGTCGAGCTGCGCGCTGCGCGTGTCGTAGGTGTAGGCGAGCTCGCCGCCGTCGGCCGAGAGCTCGAGCGCGTAGGGCGCGAGCGTGGCCGGCACCTGCGCGATCGGCCGTTCGAGCTGCAGGGTGAGCCGCTTCTTGCCGAGCTTGCGCATCAGCTCGACCTTGTCCTCGACGAGGATGATGCGGCCCTTGCTGATGACGCCCACGCGGTCGGCCATCTCCTCGGCCTCCTCGATGTAGTGCGTGGTGAGGATGATGGTGACGCCGGTGTCGCGCAGCCCGCGCACCAGCTGCCACATGTCGCGGCGCAGCTCGACGTCGACGCCTGCCGACGGCTCGTCGAGGAACAGCATGCGCGGCTCGTGCGCGAGCGCCTTGGCGATCAGCACGCGCCGCTTCATGCCGCCCGACAGCGTGCGCAGCCGGTTGTCCTTCTTGTCCCACAGCGACAGCGAGCGCAGCACGCGCTCGATGCGCGCGGGGTCGGGCGGCCTGCCGAACAGCCCGCGGCTGAAGGTGACCGTGCCCCGGACGGTCTCGAACGCGTCGTTGGTGAGTTCCTGGGGCACCAGCCCGATCAGCGCGCGCGCGGCGCGCCAGTCGCGCACGATGTCGTGGCCGCCCACGGTCACGCTGCCGCCGCTCGCGCGCACGATCCCGCAGACGATGCTGATCAGCGTGGTCTTGCCCGCGCCGTTGGGCCCCAGCAGCGCGAAGATCTCGCCCTGGCGGATCGCGAGGTCCACGTCGTCGAGGGCGCGGTGTCCGGAGGCGTAGGTCTTGGAGACCTTGGAGACGGTGAGGATGTCCGGCATGGACGGAGCATAGCCCGCCGCGCGGTCCGTCCCTGGCGCGGCGTCGTCGCTCCCTCAGGCGTCGAACAGGTCGTCGAGGCCGAAGTCCGCGTCCGGATCGCCGGCGTCGTCGACCGACCCGGTCTCGGCGGCGAGGTCGTATCCGGTCGGGTCGCCCGGGTCCGCGGAGGCGGGGGGCTCGGCCGACGGCGGCCCGCCCGGGCCTGCCGCCGCGGCGAGGGCCGCTGCCGCCCCGGCGAGCAGCGGCGCCGCGATCGCGCTGCCCACGACCGCGCCCGCGATCCCGCCGAGCAGGCTCGACGCAGCCACGCCCGCAAGGCCGGCGCCCGGGCCGAACAGCCGCGCCAGCGTGCCGGGCTGGCGCATCTCGGCGCGCGTGATCAGGCGGGCGAGGCCGATCGGCGTGCCGTTGGCGGGCACGGCGAGGCCGCGCTCGTACGGCGGCAGCACCTGACCGATCCGCGCGAGCAGCTCGCCGCGCTGCGCGTCGGTGAGCGAGCGGAACGCATCCGCGTGGACCTGCTCGATCGCATCGGGTGGGGCGGTCCGCAGCAGGTACAGGTACCGGGCGATCGCCCGCTCGTCGTCGGCGGAGGCGGTGCCGGTCGGGGAACGGGGGTCGGGCTGCATCGTCGGTGCTCCGTCGTGTCGCGTCAGGCGTGCCCGACCACCGCGTGCGGCACGTACGGCGCCTCGAGCGCCGCGATCTCCTCGGCACTCAGGCGCAGCGACAGCGCCGCGACCGCGTCGTCGAGGTGCTCGAGCTTCGTCGCGCCGACGATCGGCGAGGTGACGCCGGGCTGCTGCAGCACCCAGGCGAGCGCGACCTGCGCGCGCGGCACGCCGCGGGCCGCGGCGACCGCCGCCACCGCCTCGACCACCTTGCGGTCGGCGTCGCCCGTCTTCGCGTAGAGCGTGCGGCCGAACGCGTCGGTCTCGGCGCGCGCGCTGCCCTGGTCCCAGTCGCGGGTCAGGCGGCCGCGCGCCATCGGGCTCCACGGCATCACCGCGATGCCCTCGGCGCGGCACAGCGGCAGCATCTCGCGCTCCTCCTCGCGGTAGAGCAGGTTCACGTAGTTCTGCATCGACACGAAGCGCGTCCAGCCGTGCCGATCGGCGAGGTGCAGGGCGCGCGCGAACTGCCAGGCGTACATCGAAGAGGCGCCGATGTAGCGCGCCTTGCCGGCCTTCACCACATCGTGCAGCGCCTCGAGCGTCTCCTCGAGCGGCACCTGCGGATCGAAGCGGTGGATCTGGTAGAGGTCGACGTATTCGGTGCCGAGGCGTCGCAGGCTGTGGTCGATCTCGCAGAGGATGGCCTTGCGTGACAGGCCGGCCCCGTTCGGGCCCTTGCGCATGCGGCCGTGGACCTTGGTGGCGATGACGACCTCGTCGCGCGGCGCGAAGTCCTTGAGCGCGCGTCCGACGATCTCCTCGCTGGTGCCGTCGGAGTAGACGTTCGCGGTGTCGAAGAAGTTGATGCCCAGATCGAGCGCGCGACGCAAGAACGGCCGGCTCTCGGCCTCGCCGAGCGACCAGGGGTGCGTGCCGCGCTCGGGCACGCCGTAGCTCATGCAGCCCAGGCAGATGCGGGACACTTCGAGGCCGCTGCGGCCGAAACGGGTGAACTCCATGGGGGCGTCTCCGGGGAAGGGCGTGGCGCGATCCGCCGAGCGTACCAGCCGCGCCGGGCGGGCCGGTCCGGGATCCGCGCATCCGGATGCCGGCGCCCGGACGACCGACGAGGTGCCCGCGACGGTCGCGAGCGTGTTCGGCTCGCGGACCTCGCGGATCGACTGGGCGATGTCGGAGCCGCTGAGCGAGGGGGCCTTCGGGACGACGGAGCCGACGGTGAGGCCCGTCGCGACCGCCCCTCGGGTCGCCGGCGACGTCGGCCTCTCGATCGGCGCACGGACATCCTTCCGGTCTTCGGAGCAAGGACCTGTCGAGCCTGCCCGCGACCCGGACGAGATGGACAACCTCGCGCACGACCCGGCGAGGCACGGTGGCCGCCGGGGACGCGTGACCGGCACGCGACCGCCGGCCTGCACGGCACCGCGCGCCCCGGCGGGGCGCTGCGGTCCGTGCGCCTCAGGCCGTCTTCTGCTCCGTCAGCCCCATCTCCTCGATCGTCTGCTTCCTCATAACGAACTTCTGGACCTTGCCGGTGATCGTCATCGGGAACGCGTCGACGAAGCGGATGTGGCGCGGCACCTTGTAGTGCGCGATCTGGCCCTTGCAGAACTCGCGGATCTCGTCGGGCGTGCACGACTGGCCCTCGCGCAGCTTGATCCACGCGCACAGCTCCTCGCCGTACTTGAGGTCCGGCACGCCGATCACCTGCACGTCCTGCACCTTCGGATGCCGGTAGAGGAACTCCTCGACCTCGCGCGGGTAGATGTTCTCGCCGCCGCGGATCACCATGTCCTTCAGACGCCCGACGATGTTGACGTAGCCCTCGGCGTCCATCGTCGCGAGGTCGCCGGTGTGCATCCAGCCGCCGGCGTCGATCGCCTCGGCGGTCTTCTCGGGGTCGTTCCAGTAGCCGCGCATCACCGAGTAGCCGCGCGTGCAGAACTCGCCGGTGACGCCGCGCGGCACGACGCGGCCGTTCGCGTCGACGATCTTGATCTCGATGTGCGGCTGCACGCGGCCGACCGTGGCGACGCGCTTCTCGAGCGGGTCGTCCGTCGAGCTCTGGGTCGACACCGGCGAGGTCTCGGTCATGCCGTAGGCGATGGTCACCTCGCGCATGTGCATCAGGGACTGCACCCGCTTCATCACCTCGATCGGGCACGGGGAACCCGCCATGATGCCGGTGCGCAGCCTGGAGAGGTCGAACTCGGCGAAGCGCGGGTGGTCGAGCTCGGCGATGAACATCGTCGGCACGCCGTAGAGCGCGGTGCAGCGCTCCTCCGACACCGCTTGCAGCACCGTCAGCGGATCGAACGCGTCGTTCGGGTAGACCATCGTGGCGCCGTGCGTCAGGCAGCCGAGGTTGCCCATCACCATGCCGAAGCAGTGGTAGAGCGGCACCGGGATGCACAGCCGGTCCTCGTGCGTGAGCCTGATCGCCTCGCCGACGAAGAAGCCGTTGTTCA
>JADCHE010000120.1 GCA_020248665.1 Burkholderiales bacterium
CGACGCCGGGCTATGATCGCGCCACGCGCGGCGCAGATCGCGCCTTCCCGGAGGAGACCACGTGGACCGTTTCTGGCTGAAGTCCTACCCACCCGGCGTGCCGGCCGACATCGACCCGGACGCCTACCCGTCGCTGAACGCGCTGCTCGACGAGAGCATGGCGAAGCACCGCCCGCAGGTCGCCTACGTGTGCATGGACCGCACGATGACCTACGGCGAGCTCGACGAGCGCTCGCGCTCGTTCGCCGCATGGCTCGGCACGCTCGGCCTGGAGCGCGGTGCCCGCGTCGCGATCATGCTGCCGAACGTGCTGCAGTTCCCGGTGGCGGCAGCCGGCGTGCTGCGCGCCGGCTGCACCGCGGTCTGCGTGAACCCGCTCTACACCCCGCGCGAACTCGAGCACCAGCTGGTCGACTCGGGGGCCGAGGCGATCGTGATCCTCGAGAACTTCGCCGCGACGCTGCAGCAGGTGGTCGCGCGTACCCGCGTGCGCCACGTCGTGCTCGCGTCGATCGGGGAGTTGCTCGGCCCGGTGCGCGGCCGCGTCGTCGACTTCGCGGTGCGCCACCTGCGCAGGATGGTGCCGCCGTTCGAGCTCGCGAACGCGACGCGCTTCGCCGAGGCGCTCGAGGCCGGTGGGCGGCTGCAGTACCGCCCGGTGCAGTGCTCGGGTGCCGATGCCGCGTTCCTGCAGTACACCGGCGGCACGACCGGCGTGTCCAAGGGCGCGGTGCTGACCCACCGCAACGTGGTGGCCGCGATCCTGCAGGCCGAGGCGTGGCTTCAGCCGGCCTACGCGGACGTCGAGCGGCGCTTCGGCGCCGACGCGCAGATGCGCTCGCTGTGCGCGCTGCCGCTCTACCACATCTACATGCTGGCGCTCGCGTTCGGGCTGTCGCTGAAGTCCGGCGGCTGCCAGCTCCTCGTGCCGAACCCGCGCGACCTGCCGGGGCTGATCGAGACGCTGCGCAAGTGGCCGGTGCACACGATGCCGCTGCTCAACACGCTGTTCAACGCGCTCGCCAACCACCCCGAGTTCGCGAAGCTCGACTTCTCGAACCTGGTGCTCGCCTCGGGCGGCGGCATGGCGACCCAGCAGGCGGTCGCCGACAAGTGGGCGGCGGTGACCGGTGTCGCGCTCGGCGAAGGCTTCGGGCTGTCGGAGACCTGTGCGATCACGACCAGCAACCCGCCCGGGCTCGGCCGCTTCACCGGTACCGTGGGCCTGCCGATGCCCTCGGTCGAGGTCTCGCTGCGCGACGACGAGGGCCGCGAGGTGCCGATCGGCGAGCGCGGGGAGATCTGCATCCGCGGCCCGCAGGTGATGGCCGGCTACTGGCAGCGGCCCGACGAGACCGCGCGCGCATTCACGCCAGACGGTTTCTTCAAGTCGGGCGACATCGCCGTCATCGACTCGAGCGGCCACGTGAAGATCGTCGACCGCAAGAAGGACATGATCCTGTCGTCGGGCTTCAACGTGTTCCCGAACGAGATCGAGGAGGTGGTCGCGCAGCACCCGGGCGTGCTCGAGTGCGCGGCGGTCGGCGTGCCGGACGCGCATTCGGGCGAGGTGATCAAGGTGTTCGTGGTCCGGCGCGATCCCGGTCTCTCCGAGCGCGACGTGCAGGCCTGGTGTGCGCAGCACCTGACGAACTACAAGCGCCCCAAGCACGTCGAGTTCCGCGTCGAGCTGCCGAAGAGCAACGTCGGCAAGATCCTGCGGCGCGAGCTGCGCGACGGTGGCGCGGCGGCCAAGAAAGCCGCCTGAGCGGCTGCAGTGAAGCAGGCGGCCGGAGCGGCCGCAGCGCCGGGCCGCTCTCGCGCGGTTCCGGTGCCGGGCCGCCGCCCCGCGGCCCGGGTCGTCGCGCTCAGCCGGTGATCGTCGCGCCGCCGTCGGCGACGATGCTCTGCCCGGTGATGAATGCGCCCGCGCGGCTCGCCAGCATCACCGCGATGCCGCCGATGTCGTCCGGCTCGCCGAGCCGGCGCAGCGGGAAGCGCGCCTCGGCTGCGGCCTTGCGGGCCGGGTCCTCGTAGAGCGCGCGCGCGAAATCGGTCTTGATCAGCCCCGGCGCGATGCAGTTGACCCGGATGTTCAGCGGGCCCCACTCGCAGGCGAGGTTGCGCGCGAGCTGCATGTCGGCGGCCTTCGAGATGCAGTAGGCGCCGATCTCGGTCGAGCCCTTCAGGCCGCCGATCGACGAGACGATGATGATCGCCCCGTCCTTCCTGGCCGCCATGTCGGGCTGCACCATCTGGCACAGCCAGTGGTTCGACAGCACGTTGTTGCGCATGATCTTCTCGAACACCTCGTCGCCCATGCCGGACGACGGTCCGAAGTAGGGGTTCGACGCGGCGTTGCAGACCAGCACGTCGATCGGGCCGAAGGCCTTGCGGGTCTCGTCGACGAGGCGCTGCAGCCCGGCCTTGTCGGAGATGTTCGCCGGGATCGCCGTGGCGGTGCCGCCGGCCTCGCGGATCGCGTCGACGACGACCTGGCAGGCGTCGGCCTTGCGGCTCGAGACGACGACCTTCGCGCCGTGCGCGGCGAGGTTCTCTGCGATCGAGCGGCCGATGCCGCGGCTCGATCCGGTGACGATCGCGACCTTGCCGGTCAGGTCGAACAGGCTCATGCGGGGTCTCCTCGTTGGAATGGGTGGATCAGTCCTTGCGGCCGAACAGATCGTCGAGCTTCGCCCGCGCGTCGGCGTCGCGGCCACCCGCGGCGCGCTCGACGACGTACTCCTCGGCGATCCGGTCCTCCCAGTAGGCGGCCGGGTTCGGCGACGCGAAGAAGCGGCGCGCGACCTCGTCGGGGACCGCCTTGTAGAGCCGGACGTCGCCGTTCGAGAATTCGATCTCGAGCCGGCGCTCGCGCGCGTCGTAGCCGGCGGACTTCAGGCGGTCGGTGTGCAGCGGTCGGCGTTGCATCGCGGTCTCCTCGTTCGCGGGCGGTCCTCAGCGCCCGAGCACCACGCCCTCCCGGCGGGGGTCGGCGCCGCCGACGAGCGTACACCGACCGGCGGCGTCGCAGCGCCGGACGATGCCCTGCAGCCCGCTGGTCATCGGGATCTCGCGGACCTCGTGGCCGCGCTCGCGCAGCGCCGCGGCGAGTCCCGCGGGCGCCCGGCCGGCCTCGAGCTCGACCGGGCCGTTGCGGCTGCCGAGGTTCGGCATCGCGATCGCCGCCTGCAGGTCGTGGCCGTCGCGCAGCGTGAGCAGCAGCGTGCGGGCCACGTAGCCGATGATCTGCGAGCCGCCGGGCGAGCCGAGCGACATCGCCAGCGCGCCGCGCCGAGGTGCGTCGTCGGGGCCGCCGGCGCGCTCGAACACGAGGGTCGGCGCCATCGAGCTGCGCGGTCGCTTGCCCGGCTCGACGCGGTTGGCCACCGGCGCGCCGTCCTCGATCGCGGCGAACGAGAAGTCGGAGAGCTGGTTGTTCAGCAGGAAGCCGCGGACCATGATCCGCGCACCGAACTGGTCCTCGATGGTCGTCGTCATCGCGACCGCGTCGCCGCGCGCGTCGACGATCGACAGGTGCGAGGTCGAGGGCTGCTCGAGGGTCGCCTCGTCGGCCGCGGCGCGCGGCGCGCCGTCGGGCGAACCGGGCCGCGCGCGGCCCATCGCACGCTCGCCGATCGCCGCGGCGCGCGCGGCGAGGTAGCGCGGCGCGACGAGGCCCGCGGGCGGCGCGACGAACGCCGGATCGGCGAGCCAGCGGCCGCGGTCGGCGAACGCGAGCGCGCCGGCCTCGGCGAACGCGTGCACGCCGTCGACGCGCGGCACGCCGTCGGGGCCGGCGAGCGCCGGCGCGCGCGCCGCCTCGAGGATGCCGAGGATCTGCGCGACCGCGATGCCGCCGGACGAGGGCGGCGGCATGCCGCACACCACCCAGCGCCGGTAGGGCGTGCACAGCGCTTCGCGCGCGATCGGCGCGTAGAACGCGAGGTCGCGCTCGCCGAGGCGCCCGGGGTTCGTCGGGTGGCCGCGCACCGCGTCGACGATCTCGCGCGCGATCGGCCCGGCGTGCAGCGCGAGGCTGCCCTCGCGTGCGATCCGCGCGAGCGTGTCGGCGAGCTCGGGGTTGCGCAGCCGATGGCCGACCGGCCAGGTCGTGCCGTCGGGCGCGTAGAAGTGGCGCGCCGCGGACGCGTCGCGCTTGAGGTGGCGCTCGGACGCGAGCAGCGCGTGCAGCCGCGGGCTCACCTCGAAGCCCTCGGTCGCGAGCCGGATCGCCGGCTCGAACAGCGTCGCCCAGGGCAGGCGGCCGTGGCGCGCGTGCGCCGCCTCCAGCATCCTGACCACCCCGGGCACGCCGACAGAGCGGCCGCCGACCACCGCGTCGAAGAACGCGAGCGGCTTGCCATCGGGTCCGAGGAACAGGCGCTCGTCGGCGCCGGCCGGCGCGGTCTCGCGGCCGTCCCAGGCCACGACCGCGTTGCTGCGGCCGTCCCGGTGCAGCAGGAACGCGCCGCCGCCGATCCCGGAGGACTGCGGCTCGACGAGCGTCAGCACCATCTGCGCGGCGATCGCCGCGTCGAGCGCGCCGCCGCCGCGGGCGAGCACCGTCATCGCCGCGGCGCTCGCGTGCGGGTTCGCGGTGGCGACCATCTCGCGGCGCGCCTGGAGCGCGGCACGCGGCGCGAAGCCGGTGGCGCCCTCGGGCTGCGATGGGGCCCCGGGCTGCGCGAGCGCGCCCGCGGCAGCGAGCAGCGGCGCCGCGAGCGCGAGGAGACGAAACGGGCGGACGGGCATCGGCGGGGCTGCGGCGGAGGGCAGCCGCTACTATACGGCGATGACCTCCGACGCCCGTTCCACCCCGCCCGCGTCCGTCGCCTTCGCGCCCGACGCGCCGTTCCCGCCGGTGCCGCGCACCGGAATCCGAGAGGCCGTCGCCGCGATCCGCGATGGCCGCACGAGCGCGCGAGCGCTGCTCGACGCGTCGCGCGCGGCCGCCGAACGCCACCGCGACCTCAACGCGATCGCGTGGGTCGACTGGGACGCGGCCGCGAAGGCGGCCGACGCGCTCGACGCGCGCACGCGATCCGCTGCCGCGACCGGTCCGCTGCACGGCGTGCCGGTGACGATCAAGGACCTCTACGTCGTCGAGGGCGCACCAACCGCCGCGGGCACGCGCGCGACGCTGCCCGACCTCGGTGGCGAGGCGGTGGCGGTGACCCGCCTGCGCGACGCGGGCGCGTTGCCGTTCGCGAAGACGAACCTGCACGAGATCGCGCTGGGTGCGACCGGCGAGAACGTGCATACCGGCGACGTGAAGAACCCGTTCGACCCGTCGCGGCAGGCGGGCGGCTCGTCGAGCGGCGCGGCGGTCGCGACCGCGGTCGGCATCGGCTTCGCCGGGCTCGGCAGCGACACCGGCGGCTCGGTACGGGTCCCGGCCGCGTTCTGCGGCGTCGTCGGCTTCAAGCCTAGCTTCGGCGCGATCCCGCTCGGGGGCGCGCTGCACCTGTCCTGGACCTGCGACCACGCCGGTCCGCTCGCGCGCTCGGTCGACGACGCGGCGCTGCTGTTCGAGGCGATGTCCGGGCGGCTCACCGACCATGGCACGGTCGCGCGCCGGCCGCGGCTCGCCGTGCCCGCGACATGGCTGAAGGGCCGCCTGCACCCGGCCACGCGCGCCTGGTTCGACGCACGGCTCGCGGCGCTGCGCGGCGTCGCCGACGTCGTCGACGTCGACGTGCCGTCGCTGCACGCGGCGATCCGCCACTACACCTCGATCGTCCGTGCCGAGGCCGCCTACGTGCACCGCGCGACGCTCGCCGCGGGTGGCGAGGGCTTCTCCGACGGCGTGCTCGCGCCGATGCGCGACGGCGAGTGCCAGCACGCGCAGGTCTACATCGACGCGCTGAAGCACCGCGCGCGATTGTGCGCCGAGCTGGACGCGACGCTGCGCGACCACGACGCGATCGTGCTGCCGACCACCGCGGTGCCGCCGCCGCTGCGCGGGCAGACCGAGGTCGCCGTCGAGGGCGGCACCCTGACCGTGCGCGAGGCGGTGCTCGGACAGACGCTGGCGTTCAGCTATGCGGGACTGCCCACGCTCGCGCTGCCGATGGGCTCCGCCGACGGGCTGCCCGCGTCGCTGCAGGTGGTCGGTGCGGGCGGGCGCGACGCCTCGCTGCTGGCGCTCGGACGCTGGCTGGAGGCGGGTGCGGCGGATCGCTGACGACGGCTCCCGGCCGCGTGACCGTGCGGCCTCGTGTCACCGTGGCAGCAGGCCGTACTGCGACATGAAGGCGAGCAACGCGTCGCCCAGGTCCTCGGGCAGGCGGGGGTCGGCGCGGTGCTGTCGTCCGAACTCGAGCTGGATGGCGTCGATGCCGTCGGGGCGGTGGCTGCCGTAGGTGGCGACGGTGTGGCCGCCGGCGAAGCGCCGGTCCTCGCGCAGGTCGTCGCTTCCGACGGCGGGGTGCACCGTGTACCCCTTCGCGGCGATCAGACCGATCAGGCTGCCGTCGCCCTGCAGCGCGGCGATGCCGTGCCGATCGAGCAGGGCCTTCGTCGTCAGTCCGCCACGCGTGCCGCGGAAGGTCGTGCCCGGCTCGTCGCCCTGTCCGTGCACGTCGAGCAGCAGCGCGCCGGCGGGGAACGCGGCCCTGAGCTCCGAGACGAAGGCGGCGACCCGATCGTGGTACGCACGGTAGGCGGGCAGCGCGTCCGGCGACTCCATCGCATCCTGTTCCGGCCGGTTGGCGTCGAGGTAGCGACGGCTGAACAGCGCGACGACGAGGTAGGGGCGCCGGCCGGTGCGCCGCTCGAGCACCGAGGCGACGCGCTCGGCGAGCGATCTCGTGCCGACGTCGCGCACGACCGCTCCGCGCGTGCGCGCCGCGATCCAGCCCAGCGCGTCGGCCCCGTCGTGCGGCACCGTGAGGATCAGCGGGAGCGTACCGGCGGCGGCGAGGACCGTGCCGGCGGGGTCGTAGGCGCCCGCCGCCCGCGGCAGCGGGAGCAGCAGGCCGGCCTTCAGGGCCGTGCGCCGGCCCGCCACGTTCAGCGCGGCGCCATCCGGATCGCGCCGTCGAGGCGGATCGTCTCGCCGTTGAGCATCGTGTTCTCGAAGATCTGCTGCACGAACTGCGCGTACTCGGGCGGGCGCCCGAGCCGCGACGGGAACGGCACCTGCTTGCCCAGCGAGTCCTGCGCCTCCTTCGGCAGCCCGAGCAGCAGCGGCGTCAGGAACAGGCCCGGGGCGATCGTCACGACGCGAACGCCGTCGCGCGCCAGGTCGCGCGCGATCGGCAGCGTCATGCCGACGATGCCGCCCTTGGAGGCCGAGTAGGCCGCCTGGCCGATCTGCCCGTCGAAGGCGGCGACCGAGGCGGTGTTGACGATCACGCCGCGCTCGCCGTCGGCGGTCGGCTCGTTGCGCACCATCGCCGCCGCGGCGAGCCGGATCATGTTGAACGTGCCGATCAGGTTCACGTTGATCACGCGCGTGAAGTCGGCGAGCTTCATCGGGCCGTCCTTGCCGACGGTCTTGCCCGGCGTGCCGATCCCCGCGCAGTTCACCAGCCCGCGCAGGTCGCCGAATGCGACGGCCGCGTCGACGACCGCCTGGCCGTCGGCCTCCGAGGTCACGTCGCACTTCACGAAGCGCGCTGCCGCACCGAGCGCCTTGACCTTCTCGTCGCCGAGCGCCGCGTTGACGTCGGCGATCACCACCTTGCCGCCGCCGGCGACGATCGCGTCGGCGGTCGCGCCGCCGAGGCCCGACGCGCCGCCGGTGACGATGACGACGGTGTCCTTGAACTGCATGCTCGTTCCTCCAGGGTCAGTTGCGGGGGACCATCGCGCGCGGCGCCTCGACGACGACCGCAGCCGGCGCGGGCGCGACGATCGCAACCGGCTCCTGCGGGGCGGCCGAGTGCGGCTTCTTGGCCGGCGCGCCGCCGGCGCCGCCGATGACCGGCACCAGCAGCAGCGCGACGATGTTGATGATCTTGATCAGCGGGTTGACCGCGGGGCCGGCGGTGTCCTTGTACGGGTCGCCCACCGTGTCGCCGGTGACGGCCGCCTTGTGGGCCTCGCTGCCCTTGCCGCCGTGGTGGCCTTCCTCGATGTACTTCTTGGCGTTGTCCCACGCGCCGCCGCCGGTACACATCGAGATCGCGACGAAGAGGCCGGTGACGATGGTGCCCATCAGCATGCCGCCGAGCGCCTCGGGGCCGAGGAACACGCCGACCAGGATCGGCACGACCACCGGCAGCAGCGACGGGACGATCATCTCCTTGATCGCCGCGGTGGTCAGCATGTCGACCGCGCGGCCGTACTCCGGCTTCGCAGTGCCTTCCATGATGCCCGGGATCTCGCGGAACTGGCGGCGCACCTCGACGACCACCGAGCCCGCCGCGCGGCCGACCGCCTCCATCGCCATCGCGCCGAACAGGTACGGCACCAAGCCGCCGATGAACAGGCCCACGATCACCATGTGGTTCGACAGGTCGAAGGATACCGCCTTGCCGGCGGCCTCGAGCGCGTGGGTGTAGTCGGCGAACAGCACCAGCGCGGCGAGGCCCGCCGAGCCGATCGCGTAGCCCTTGGTGACCGCCTTCGTGGTGTTGCCGACCGCGTCGAGCGGGTCGGTGATGTCGCGCACCGAGTCCGGCATCTCGGCCATCTCGGCGATGCCGCCGGCGTTGTCGGTGATCGGACCGTAGGCGTCGAGCGCGACGATGATGCCGGCCATCGACAGCATCGAGGTCGCGGCGATCGCGATGCCGTACAGACCCGCGAGCGAGAACGACACGATGATCGCCGCGCACACCATCAGCACGGGCCAGGCGGTCGACTTCATCGACACCGCGAGACCCGCGATGATGTTGGTGCCGTGCCCGGTTTCGGAGGCCGCCGCGACGTAGCGGACCGGCTTGTACTCGGTGCCGGTGTAGTACTCGGTGATCCAGACCAGCAGGCCGGTCAGAACGAGGCCGACGACGGCCGAACCGTAGATCCTCATCACCGCGCCAGTGCCGCCGAGCGCGTTGTCGGGGATCAGCCAGGCGGTGATCGGGTAGAACGCGACCAGACCGAGCACCCCGGCGACGATCAGGCCGCGGTACAGCGCGCTCATGATCTTCTTGCCGGGCTGCGCCTTGACCGCCGTGCAGCCGATGATCGACGCGATGATCGCGAAGGCACCGAGCGCCATCGGGTAGATCGCGGCCTGGATCGGCGCGTTGGTCAGCATCAGCGCGCCGAGCAGCATCGTCGCGATCAACGTGACCGCGTAGGTCTCGAACAGGTCGGCGGCCATGCCGGCGCAGTCGCCGACGTTGTCGCCCACGTTGTCGGCGATCACCGCCGGGTTGCGCGGGTCATCCTCCGGAATGCCGGCCTCGACCTTGCCGACGAGGTCGGCGCCGACGTCGGCGCCCTTCGTGAAGATGCCACCGCCCAGCCGCGCGAAGATCGAGATCAGCGACGAGCCGAAGGCCAGGCCGATCAACGGGCGGATCAGGTCGTGGATCTCCTCGGGCTTGGCGGTCATGCCGCCGAGGAAAATGAAGAAGCCGGCGACGCCGAGCAGGCCGAGGCCGACCACCAGCATCCCGGTGATCGCGCCGCCGCGGAACGCGACCGCGAGCGCGTCGTTCAGCCCGCGCGTGGCGGCCTGCGCGGTGCGCACGTTCGCCTTCACCGAGACGTTCATGCCGATGTAGCCGGCCGCGCCCGACAGGATCGCACCGATCGCGAAGCCGAGCGCGGTCGTCCACCCGAGGCCCGGCACGAAGAGGATCACGGCGAACAGCACCACGCCGACGATCGCGATCGTCCGGTACTGGCGATTCAGGTAGGCCTTCGCACCCTGCTGGATCGCCGTGGCGATCGCCTGCATCTTGGGGTTGCCGGCGTCCAGCCCGAGGATCCATCGGCTGGACACGATGCCGTACAACACGGCCAGCGCGCCGCAGGCCAGCGCGAACCACACGGCCGTGGATGAGGCTCCTCCGCTCATGAGTGCTATCTCCGTTCGATGTATGTAATGGTTCTGGGAACGACGGCCCCGGCCGTCGACCGGAGCCCGGGGGATCTTCGCCGATGCGTCGTGCGCTTGGCAAGATCGACGGCCGCCCCGTCGGACGCGCGCGTCACGCCAGTGAAACCGCCGTGAGCGCGACGCGCGAGCGTCGAACGGCACGCCCGGGGTGCGCCGCGCCGACCGCGTGGGGACTCAGGCGAGCGCGGCGAACGCGCGCGTCCGGATCTCGTCGACCGAACCGAGCCCGGAGATCCGGCGGTACTGCGGCGCGCGCGAGTCGCCGGTCGCGGCCCACTTCGAGTAGTAGTCGACGAGCGGGCGCGTCTGCGACTGGTAGACCTCGAGGCGCTTGCGCACCGTCTCCTCGCGGTCATCGTCGCGCTGGATCAGCTCCTCGCCGGTGACGTCGTCGCGGCCCGCGACCTTCGGCGGGTTGAAGCGCACGTGGTACGTGCGGCCGCTGGCGACGTGCACGCGCCGACCGCTCATCCGCTCGACGATGTCGGAGTCGGGCACGTCGATCTCGAGGACGACGTCGAGCGCGACGTTCGCGTCCTTCATCGCGTCGGCCTGCGGGATCGTGCGCGGGAAGCCGTCGAACAGGTAGCCGCCGGCGCAGTCGGGCTGCGCGAGCCGGTCCTTCACGAGGCCGATGATGATGTCGTCAGACACCAGCCCGCCCGAGTCCATCACCTTCTTCGCGGCGACCCCGAGCGGCGTGCCCGCCTTGACCGCGGCACGCAGCATGTCGCCGGTCGAGATCTGCGGGATGCCGAACTTCTCCTTGATGAAGGCGGCCTGGGTGCCTTTGCCGGCGCCGGGCGGGCCTAGGAGGATCAAGCGCATTGGGGGGGCGTCCTGGGAGCGTTGTGGAGCCCGGGCCGGTGCGCGATGGGCCCGGCCGGGTCGTGTCCGACGTTAACCGCAAAGCGTCGCGGGGGTCAATTCGACGACCCGCCGCGCGCCTGCGCGAAGGCGCGCCGCACGCGCTCGAGATCGGCCGGCGTGTCGACCCCTGCGGGCGGCGCCTCGTCGGTGACCGCGACCGCGATCCGGTGTCCGTGCCACAGCGCGCGCAACTGCTCGAGCGCCTCGATCGACTCGAGCGGCGAGGGCGCGAGGGCGCGGTAGGCGCGCAGGAACGAGACCCGGTACGCGTAGAGCCCGACGTGGCGCAGGATCGTGCCCTCGAGCGCGGCCGGCAGTTCGGCCGGCAGCCGCCGGGGGAAGCCCGCGAGCGCGTCGCGCGCGAACGGGATCGGGGCGCGCGAGAAGTACATCGCGCGACCGCTCGCATCGAGCACGACCTTCACCACGTTCGGCGACATCCAGTCGTCCGCGTCGCCGACCGCGTGCGCGGCGGTCGCGATCGCGCAGTCAGGGCTCGCGCGCAGCAGCGCGGCGACCGAGGCGACCAGCGCGGGCGGGATCTGCGGCTCGTCGCCCTGCACGTTGACGACGATCTCGTCGTCGGCGAGTCCGAGGAGGTCGGACGCCTCGGCGAGGCGGTCGGTGCCCGAGGGGTGGTCGGCGCGCGTCATCAGCGCGGCGACGCCGCCGGCCCGGACCGCGTCGTGCACGCGCTCGGAGTCGGTCGCTACCGCCACGAGGCGGGCGCCCGAGTCGCGCGCCCTGCGCGCGACGTGCAGCACCATCGGTTCGCCGTCGATGTCGGCCAGCGGCTTGTCGGGCAGTCGGGTCGATGCCATGCGCGCCGGGATCAGCGCGACGAAGCCCGGCGCGGGGCCGCTCATTCGGCGGGCAGCGTGCGCGCCTGCGACTCAAGCATCACCGGGATGCCGTCCTTGATGGGGAAGGCGAGGTGGTCGGCCCTGCAGATCAGCTCCTGGGCCGGCTTGTCGTACTGCAGCGGCCCCTTGCACAGGGGGCAGACCAGGATCTCGAGAAGGCGGCTATCCACGCAAGCGGTCCTCCAGCCAGTCGACGAGCGCCGGGTCGGCGACCGCCTCGACGCGAAGCGCGACGCACCGCGCCCGCAGCGCCGCATCGAACCCGACGCATTTTACGGCGTCCTTCTCGGTCATGACGATCCAACGGCCCGGCAGCGCCGCGAGCCACGCCGGGTCGATCCGCGCGTGGTCGGCGAGCGGATGCGGCCGCGCCCGCAGCCCGAGCGAGGCGAGGGTATCGAAGAAGCGCTGCGGCGCGCCGATGCCGGCGACCGCATCGAGCGGTGCGTCGCCGACCGACGCGGCGAAACCGGTCGGCGTCCATGCGTGCGCGCCGTCGAGCGTGCGCAGCCCGGTCGGCGCGAGCTCGAAGCGGAACACGCGCGAATGCACGATCGGCGGCGTCGCGCCGCGGCCGTTGAGCACCAGCGCGTCGAGCAGCAGCGCGCCGCGCAGCGGCTCGCGCAGGGGTCCCGCGGGCAGGCAGCGCCCGTTGCCCGCGCCGCGCGAGTCGAACACCGCGAGCTCGAGGTCGCGCGGCAGTCCCTCGTGCTGCAGGCCGTCGTCCGACAGCACCACGTCGCATTCGCCGGAGGCGGCGAGCACGCCCAGCGCCGCGCCGCGGTCGCGCCCGACCACCACCGGACGGCCGGTGCGCAGCGCGACCAGCACCGGCTCGTCGCCGACGGCTGCGGCGTCGTCGCCGGGCCCGACGCGACGGGGCGGGCCACCCTCGGCCGTGCTGCGGTAGCCGCGCGCGAGCACGCCGGGCCGCCATCCGCGCGCGGCGAGCGCGTCCGAGAGCGCGATCAGCAGCGGGGTCTTGCCGGTGCCGCCGACGACGAGGTTGCCGACCACGACCACCGGCGGGCGCCCCGGCGAGCGGGGCGCGGCCTTCGCCTGCGCGATCCGGTGCCGGCGACCGCCGGCCAGCACCGCGACCAGCTGGCCGAGCGGCCAAAGAAGCGCGCCGGCGAGCGCGTCGAGCGCTCCGTGCGGGCCGAACCAGACGCGTCGGATCCGGGCTTCGAACGCCGCGCCGGCGGAGGGCGCGGGCGGGGGTACCGCCGGCTCGGCAGGCCCCGTGGTCATCAGGGCTTGCGGGCGGCGCCGGTCTGGGTCGCGAAGCTGACCTTGCCGAGGCCGGCGAGCCGCGCCGCCTCGAGCACGTTGACGACGGCCTGGTGGCTCGCGCCGGCGTCGGCGTAGATCACCACCGTCGGCTCCTTGCGGCCCTGCGCACTGCGCGCGAGCGCCTGCGCGAAGCCCGCCGGGTCGCGGAACGCCGCGGTCGCGCCGTCGATCGCGTAACGGCCGTCGGCGCCGACCGACACTGCGATCTCGACCGGTCGCTCGACCGCAGGATCGACCGCGGCCGACGGCAGGTTCACCTGCAGCTCGCTGAACTTCGAGTAGGTCGTGGTGACCATCAGGAAGATCAGGATCACCAGCAGCAGGTCGATCAGCGGGATGAAGTTGATCTCCGGCTCCTCGCGCCGGACCCCGCGGCGGAAGTTCATCGCGCGGCGGCGACCGCCGGCGCCGCCGGCTGCGCGGGCGAGGGCCGCGGCGCGGTGCCGGCGACCCGGCGCGGGTCGAGCGTGTCGACGAGCCGCAGCGACTGCTGCTCCATCTCGACCAGGAAGCCGTCGACGCGCGAGCGGTACGCGCGGTAGGCGATCAGCGCGGGGATCGCGATCACCAGGCCGAGCGCGGTGTTGTACAGCGCGATCGAGATGCCCTGCGCCAGCGCCTGCGGGTTCGTGCCCGACGGCGACGATGCGCCGAAGATCTCGATCATGCCGATCACGGTGCCGAACAGGCCGAGCAGCGGGCTCACGGTGGCGATCGTGCCGAGCGCGCCGAGGTAGCGCTCGAGGTCGTGCGCGACCGCGCGCCCGGTCTCCTCCATCGCCTCCTTCATGATGTCGCGGCCGTCGAGGGCATGGCGCAGCCCGGTGGCGAGCACCCGGCCGAGCGGCGAGCTGGCCTCGAGCTTCTGTACCATCTCGGGCGTCGTCTGCCGGCCGCGATGCATCGCGAGCACGTCGTCGAGCAGGTGGGCGGGCAACACCCTTCGGCGCTGCAGCGAGATCGCTCGTTCGATGATCAGCGCGACCGCGAGGAACGACGCGATGATCAGGAACCAGACGGGCCAGCCGGCGGCCTGGATGATCGAGAACACTCACACCTCCGGGAGGACCGTCGCGCGTGCACCGGCGACGCGTCGCGAACCCCGGATTGTCGGACGAACGGGTCGCGCGGGGCAAGTCGCCCGCCGATCGGACGAGCCGCCCGACCACCGATCTTCGATTCGTGAATCGAAGATGTCGAGTTTCGAATCTATCCCCAAGGCCTGTGGATAACTCTGTGCATCAACCTTCGTGGCAGCCCCGGGAACCGCGCCGTTCCGAGGGGCTTGGGCTGTGCCGCAAAAACGCGCACTATAAATCTCCTTGTTTAACAGTGACTTGCGACGAACTCCCGTGCGATCCGAGGGATTAGGCCGAAGGATGACGGAAATGCGTCATGTGTGGATAGGTTCCGCCCGGAAAGGCGCATGAACATGGGCTCCGAGCTTCCCGAACGCGCTCCGGCGCGGGACATCCTGACCGTCGGTCAGCTGAACCGGGCGGTCGCCGGGCTGCTGGAGCGCAGCTTCCCGCTGCTGTGGGTGTCGGGCGAGATCTCGAACCTGACCCGGGCCGCGAGCGGGCACTGGTACTTCAGCCTGAAGGACGCGCAGGCTTCGGTGCGGGCGGTGATGTTCCGCGGCCGCAACCAGCACGTGGCCTTCTCGCCGGTGAACGGCGACCGGGTCGAGGTGCGGGCGCAGGTCGGGCTCTACGAGGCGCGGGGCGACTTCCAGCTCAATGTCGAACAGATGCGCGAGGCCGGCGCCGGGGACCTGTACCAGCAGTTCCTGCGGCTCAAGGCGCGGCTCGAGGCCGAGGGCCTGTTCGACGAGGACCGCAAGCGGCCGATCCCCGCGTCGCCGGCGCGGATCGGCGTGGTGACCTCGCCGCAGGCGGCTGCGCTGCGCGACGTGCTCACCACGCTCGCGCGCCGCGCGCCGCAGGTGCCGGTCGTGCTGTATCCGGCCTCGGTGCAGGGGCCCCAGGCGCCCGGGGAGCTGATCCGCGCGCTCGCGGCCGCCGGCACGCGCGTCGAGGTCGACGTGCTGCTGCTGGTGCGCGGCGGGGGGGCGATCGAGGACCTCTGGGCGTTCAACGACGAGGGGCTCGCCCGGGCGATCGCGGCGAGCCCGATCCCGGTGATCTGCGGTGTCGGCCACGAGACCGACTTCACGATCGCCGACTTCGTCGCCGACCTGCGCGCGCCGACGCCGACCGGCGCGGCGACGCGCGCCGTGCCCGACCGCGCCGAGCTGCTCGCGACGCTCGCGCGCGAGCGTCACCGGCTCGTTCAGGCGTGGCGACGGCAGGCCGAGCAGCGCGAGCAGCGGCTCGACACCGCGACGCGGCTGCTGCGCCCGCCGTCGCTGCAGGTCGCGCAGCGCGGCGCGCGCGTCGAG
>JADCHE010000121.1 GCA_020248665.1 Burkholderiales bacterium
CGCCGCGCCGCAACGCTGCGGACGTTTCCGCGGAAACGTCCGCAGCGTTGCGGCGCGGCGTGGCGCCAATCGACGGCGCGCCGCGGAACGTTTCCGCTGAAACGTCGCTGCGGGCACGGCCCGGCCGTGCGGCTTCGCCGCCTCGTGAAGAAGCCGAACATCCAGCCGCAATGAGCTCGGACGCCGCCGCTCAGAACCGCTCCGCGATGCGGGCGCTGGAGGTCTTCGAGGCGTTCCGGACCGCCCGCCGGCCGCTGCCGCTGTCGGAGCTCGCGCAGCGCACCGGCATCCCGGTGTCGACCTGCCACGGCGTGATGCGCGCGCTGGAGACGCAAGGCTGGCTCTACTACGTGAACGCGCGCGACGCCTATCCCACGCGCCGGCTCTGGGACACGGCCGACGAGATCCGCGCGCACGACCCGGTGGTGCGCCGGCTCGAGCCCGCGCTCGCGGCGCTGCGCGACGAGACCGACGAGACGGTGGTGGTCGGCGCGCGGCAGGGCGGCTCGGTCACCTACCTGCTGGTGCTCGAAGGGCGGCAGGCGATCCGCTACTCGGCACGCGCGGGCGAGAGGAAGCCGCTGCACTCGAGCTCGATCGGCAAGGCGCTGCTCGGCGAGCTGGCGCCGGACGCGCTCGACGCCTGGCTGCGCGAGCACCCGCTGGAGCGGATCACCGCGAACACGATCACCTCGGCGAAGCGACTGCGCGCGGACCTCGACGCGGGGCGCCGGCGCGGCTGGTTCGCGACCTGCGGCGAGAACGTCGCGGACGTGATGGCGGTGTCGGCGGCGCTGCGCGGGTTCGGCGCGCCGCTCGGCGTCGCGGTCGCGGGGCCGGTGCACCGGATGCAGGGGCGCGAGGCGGCGACGGCGAAGCGGCTGCTCGCGTGCCTGCGGCGGCTGGAGGTTGGCGAGGGAGGGTGACGCGATATGCGGCGTTATGCGCCGCCAAATCAGAAGAGCTTCACGGCACCCAGCAGCAGCGCGGTCTGGGCGGTCATCGCGCCGAGGAACCACTTGACGAGGTCGGCCTTCATGCCGGCCATCTCGACCTTGACCGAGGCGAGCTCGCCCGAGAGCTCGGTCCTCATCGAGGCCATGTCGCGCGCCAATCGGGTCTCCAGTTCCGCAACGTCCCGCTTCGTCGCGAGGATCTGCGCGTGGAGCGAGTAACGCTCGTCGATCGACCGGTCGAACAGCTCGACGACCGCCCGGGCGCGCTCCGGCGACACGCCGGCGGACAGCAGCGCTTCGAGCAATGCGACGTTGAACGAGCCCATGACGGGGAGCATAGCGGTGTGACGGACGCGTGCCAATCGGCGGTCCGTCGTAGGTCCACCGGCTCATCCGATGCCCGCGTGAGGAGCGCCGCCGACGCTGCGCTCCGCCTGCCCGCCATCCCGATGCGGCAGGGCGCGCGAGCCACGTCCCGCCGCGTTCGCGATCGCGCTTGACATGGCACCTCGGTGCCGGGTCTATTCTGCCTTGGCTATGCCCCGTCGCACCGCGTCCGCTGCCCTGCCCTCGAACGCGCCGCCCTTGCGCACCACCGCGCTGTGCCGCGTCGCCGGCGTGACTCGCGGCCAGCTGCGCGTGTACGAGCGCGAGGGCCTGCTCGACGCGCCGCCGCGCAGCGCGAGCGGCTACCGCGGCTGGCCTGCGGACACGCCGGCGCGGCTGCTCGCGATCCGGCAGCTCAAGGAGGTGGGCTTCACGCTGCGCGAGATCGCGATGCTGCTCGCCGAACGCGACCTCGGCGCGATCACGCCCGCGCGGCTGAAGCGGATGGCGCGCGAGCAGCTCGTCGAGATCGACGCGCAGATCGCGCGGCTGCAGGTGGTGCGCGAGTACGTGGCCGCGGTGGCCGACGGCGACCGCGGCGTGCTCGACGATCCGGAGTGCCGGTTCCTCGTGCACTTCCTCGCGGCCGACGCGATCACCGCCGTCCCGCCCGCGGCGTCCGCGCGAACGCCCGCTGCAAGGCGCGGCCCGGCCCGTCGACGCACGACGCAGGCCGAGCGCGCCTGAGCGTCCGACGCCCCGCGCACCCCGCAGCACCGCAACCCTCCGCACGCCGCCACGCACCGCGAAGACCCGCCGAAGATGCCCACCCGCCGCCGATTCCTCCTCGCCACGCTCGGCGCCACCGTCGCCGCCGGCGGCCTCGCGCTCGGCTGGACGCTGATGCCGCCGCGCCAGCGGCTGGTGCCGTCGAATCCGCTGCCCGCGAAGGCCGGCGAGCACGCCTTCTTCGGCTGGCTGCGCATCGGCACCGACGGCACGACGACGGTGATGGTGCCGAAGTCGGAGATGGGCCAGGGCGTGCTGACCGGCCTCGCGATGGTGCTCGCCGACGAGCTCGACGCGGACTGGTCGCGCGTGCGGGTCGAGCATCCGCCGCCCGACGCGATCTACAACAACCTCGCGACGCTGGTCGACGGACTGCCGTTCCACCCGGACGACGACGGCCTGGTCAAGCGCGTTGCGGGCCGGATGACGGCGCGCACGATGCGCGAGATCGGCGTGATGATGACCGGCGGCAGCTCGAGCACGAAGGACCTGTGGACGCCGATGCGCGAGGCCGGCGCGTCGGCGCGCGCGATGCTGGTCGGGGCTGCTGCGGCGAAGTGGGGCGTGCCGGCGGGGGAACTGAAGGTCGATGCGGGTCGGATCACGCACGCGGGCAGCGGCCGCGCCGCGGGCTTCGGCGAGCTCGCGGCCGACGCGGCCGCGCAGCCGATGCCGAAGGCGGTGGCGCTGAAGACGCCGGACCGCTTCACGCTGATCGGCAAGCCGCTGCCGAGGCTCGAGGCCGCGTCGAAGGCGAACGGCACGGCCGGCTTCGGCCTCGACGTACTGCGCCCGGGCATGCTGTACGCGACCGTCGCGATGTGCCCGACGCTGGGCGGGCGGGTCGGGTCCTTCGACGCGAAGGCCGCACTCGCCTCGCCCGGCGTGAAGAAGGTCTTCGCGGTCGCGGGCCACCACGGCGGCACCGGCGGCGTCGCGCTGATCGCCGACTCGCCGTGGCACGCGCTGAAGGGCATCGGCCTGGTCGACGTGAAGTGGGACGAGGCGGTGCCCGCCGCGCAGTTCGATTCGGCCGCCGCGCTCGACCGCATGACGCAGTCGCTCGATGCGGCCGAAGGCTTCGCCTACCACACGGTCGGCGACGTGGAGAAGGCGCTCGCGGGCGCGACCGAGCGGATCGAGGCGACCTACCGCGCGCCGTGGCTCGCGCACGCGGCGCTCGAGCCGATCAACTGCACGGTGCGGTTCAGGGACGGTCGCGCCGAGGTGTGGGCGCCGACGCAGGTGCCCGGCCTCGCGCGCAGCGCGGCGGCGAAGGCGCTGGGCATCGACCCGGAGCGGGTCGAGGTGCACGTGACGCTGCTCGGCGGCGGCTTCGGTCGAAGGCTCGAGGTGGACTTCGTCGGGCAGGCCGCGGCGATCGCGCGCGAGGCCGACGGCGCGCCGGTGCAGACCTTCTGGAGCCGCGCGGAGGACACGCGGCACGACTTCTACCGGCCGGCCTGCGTCGCGCGCTTCACCGCGGGCCTCGACGCGCAGAAGCGGGTCGTCGCGTGGCGCAACGTGTCGGTGGGGCAGTCGATCGTGCCGCAGGTGCTCGGGCGGGTCTTCGGGCTGCCCGGCGGCGGGCCGGACAAGACGACCTCCGAAGGCGCGTTCGACCAGCCCTACGAGTGGCCGGCGGCGCGGATCGCGCACGAGGCGGTGTCGCTGCCGGTGCCGATCGGCTTCTGGCGCGCGGTCGGGCACTCGCACCAGGCGTTCTTCAAGGAAGGCTTCGTCGACGAGTGCGCGCACGCGGCGAAGGCGGACCCGGTGGCCTTCCGGCTCGCGCTGCTGCAGCGCCACCCGCGCCACGCGGCGGTGCTGAAGCTCGCCGCGGAGAAGGCCGGCTGGGGCACGCCGCCCGCGGCCGCGCCCGATGGCGCGAAGGTCGCGCGCGGCGTGGCGCTCCACCAGAGCTTCGGCTCGATCGTCGCGCAGGTCGCCGAGGTGTCGGTCGCCTCGGGGGCGATCCGCGTGCACCGCGTGGTCTGCGCGATCGACTGCGGCACGCCGGTCAACCCGAACCTGATCGCGCAGCAGATGGAGAGCGGCATCGTCTTCGGGCTCTCGGCGGCGCTCTTCGGCGAGACCACGATCGCCGCGGGCCGGGTCGCGCAGAGCAACTTCCACGACCAGCCGGCGCTGCGGATCGACGCCTGCCCGCGCATCGAGACGCACGTCGTGCCCTCGACCGGGCACCCCGAGGGCGTCGGCGAGCCCGGCCTGCCGCCGATCGCGCCCGCGGTCGCCAACGCGCTGTTCGCGCTCACCGGGCAGCGCCTGCGCAGCCTGCCGCTGAAGATCGCCTGAGACCATGAGCACGACCCGACTGACGATCAACGGCCGCGTCCACGAGGTGCGCGCCGAGCCCGACACGCCGCTGCTGTGGCTGCTGCGCGGCGAGCTGCAGATGACCGGCACCAAGTTCGGCTGCGGCATGGCGCTGTGCGGCGCCTGCACGGTGCACGTCGACGGCCAGCCGACGCGGGGCTGCGTGACGCCGCTCGAGGCGGTCGGCGCGCGGCCGGTCACCACGATCGAGGGCCTCGCGGGGCCGGTGGCCGAGGCGGTACGCGCGGCGTGGCTCGAGCACGACGTCTCGCAGTGCGGCTGGTGCCAGAGCGGCCAGATCATGACGACCGTCGCGCTGCTCGCCGCGAATCCTCGGCAGACCGACGCCGACATCGACGCGGCGCTCGCGGGGAACCTGTGCCGCTGCGGCACCTATCCGCGGATCCGCGCGGCGGTGCACGCGGCGGCGAAGCGCCTCGCGGCGGCTTAGGCGGCTCGGGCGGCGCCGGCGACCGCGCGGCCGGACCCGCGCGTTTCCTCAGGTCCCGCAGAACGTCCGGTAGTTCGCCGTGATCTCGCGCGCCGCCGGCTCCGCGTAGCGCTCCGCGCCCGGCACCGCGTCGTACGGCCGGCGCAGCGCCGCCAGCAGCCGCTCGAAGGGCCCGAGGTCATCGTGCCGCGAGGCCGCGTCGAGCGCCTCCTCGACGCGGTGGTTGCGCGGGATCACCAGCGGGTTGACCGCGCGCATCGCGCGCGCGCGCCCGGCCGCGTCGCCGCCCTCTTCCGCGCATCGCGCCTTCCAGCGCGCGAGCCAGGCGTCGCCCGCGGCGCGGTCGACGAGCTCGTCGCGCAGCACGTCGTCGCGGCCCTCGGCGACGTCGGCGAGCCGGCGCCACGCGAGCGTGAAGTCGAGCTGCTGCGCCTCCATCAGCGCGAGCCAGTCCTCGACGAGCGTCGCGTCGTCCGCACGCTCGGTGCGCAGCCCGAGCTTCGCGCGCTGGCCGCGCAGCAGCGCGTCGGCGAACCACTGCGGGAAGCCGTCGATGACCTCCATCGCCTTCGCGACCGAGCGGTCGGTGTCGGCGTCGATCAGCGGCAGCAGGCACTCCGCGAGCCGCGCGAGATTCCAGCGCGCGATCGGCGGCTGGTTCGCGTAGGCGTAGCGGCCCTGGTGGTCGATCGAGCTGAACACCGCGCCCGGGTCGTAGGCTTCCATGAACGCGCACGGTCCGTAGTCGATCGTCTCGCCCGAGATCGTCATGTTGTCGGTGTTCATCACGCCGTGGATGAAGCCGACGTTCATCCACTGCGCCAGCAGCGCGGCCTGGCGCGTGGCGACCGCGCGCAGCAGGCCGAGGTAGCGGTCGGGCGCGTCCGCGAGCCCGGGGTCGTGGCGCGAGATCGCGTAGTCGGCGAGCTGGCGCACCTTGTCCGCCTCGTTGCGCGCGGCGAAGAACTGGAAGGTGCCGACGCGCAGGTGGCTCGACGCGACGCGCGTCAGCACCGCGCCCGGCAGCGCGCCGGTGTCGCGGAACACCGGCTCGCCGGTCGCGGCCACCGCGAGCGCGCGCGTGGTCGGGATGCCGAGCGCGTGCATGCCCTCGCCGATCAGCACCTCGCGAAGCATCGGGCCGATCGAGGCCTTGCCGTCGCCGCCGCGCGAGAAGGGGGTGCGGCCGGAGCCCTTGAACGCGACGTCGCGGCGCCGGCCGTGGCGGTCGAGGACCTCGCCGAGCAGCAGCGCGCGGCCGTCGCCGAGCTGCGGCGAGAAGCCGCCGAACTGGTGGCCGGCGTAGGCCTGCGCGATCGGCGTCGCACCCTCGGGCACGAGGTTGCCGGCGAAGAGCGCCGCCGCGGTATCCCCGGGCAGCGCGTCGTGCGAGAGGCCGAGCTCGTCGGCGAGCGCGCGGTTCAGGTGGAGCAGCTTCGGCGCGGGGGCCTTCGCGGGCTGCCACGCGACGTAGAAGCCTTCGAGCTCGCGCGCGTAGGTGTTGTCGAAGCGAAAGGGGGCGGTGGCGGCGTCGGTCATGCTCGGCTTAGCGCGCGACCGTCACCTCGACGCGCCGCGCCTCGCGGTTGTCGCCGCTGCCGGTGGTCTGCTGCGGCTTGGCGAGCACGATGCGGTCGGCCGCGACGCCCTCGCGGATCAGGATGCGTCGCACCGTCTCGGCGCGACGCTTGGCGAGCACGGTGTTCGCCTCGAGCGAGCCGCGGCGGTCGTGGAATCCGCTCACCAGCGCCTTCGCGTCGGGCTCGGCCTTGAGCCGCGCGAGCACCGGCGCGAGGCGCGGGCCGACCTCGCCCGACGGCCAGGCCTGATCGGGCTCGAAGTACAGGCGGGCGACCGGCGCGCCTGCGACGGGCTTCGGCAG
>JADCHE010000122.1 GCA_020248665.1 Burkholderiales bacterium
AGCCGCCCGCCCCGCCCCCGCCCAAGCCCGTCCGCTTCGCGAGGCTGCGCGGCTGGGCGCGCCGCGGCGAGCGGGTGCTGCTGGTCGCGCTCGGCGTGATCGCCGCGCTCGCCGGCGTGGCGCTGCAGAAGGGCATGACGCCTCCGCCCCGGGCGCTCACGCAGGAGGACATCGACGCGGCGGTGCTGCGCACGATGGAGACCCAGCCGCTGCCCTCCCAGGCCGCGAAGGCCTGGGAGATCGTCCGGCCCTCGGTCGTGCGCGTGCGCCGCATCGGCCCGCCCGGCAAGGACGGCAAGCCCGGCGAGGACATCGGGGTCGGCAGCGGCGTCGTCGTGGTCGAGAACGGGCTCATCCTCACGAACCTGCACGTCGTCGCCGGCGCCGACTCGATCAAGGTGGTGTTCGCCGACGGCATGGAGTCCGACGCGGTGATCGTGCAGGCGCAGCCCGAGCAGGACCTCGCGGTGCTGCAGGCCAAGACGCTGCCGGACGACCTGCAGGCCGCCACGATCAAGTCGACCGCCGACGTGCGGCCCGGCGACGTCGTCGTCGCGGCGGGCTTCCCGTTCGGGATCGGCCCGTCGGTCACCTCGGGCGTGGTCTCGGGCCTGAAGCGCGAGTTCCGCTCACCCGAGGGCCAGCGGCTGCTGACCAACCTCATCCAGTTCGACGCGGCGGTCAACCCGGGCAGTTCGGGTGGGCCGCTGGTCACGCCCGAGGGCGAGGTGATCGGTATCGTCACCGCGGTGCTGAACCCGACCGAGCAGCGCGTCTTCGTCGGCATCGGCTTCGCCGTGCCGATCGAGGCCGCGGCCGCCGGCGCCGGCATGTCCCCGTTCTGAACCCCTCCACCCCCACGGAACCCCGCATGAACGAGACCCCGACGACCGGCACCGAGGTGTCCGCGCTGATGGAGCGGATCCTGTTCGAGGTGAAGAAGGTGGTGGTCGGACAGGACCACTTCCTCGAGCGCGTGCTGGTCGCGATCCTCGCGCAGGGCCACCTGCTGGTCGAGGGCGTGCCGGGGCTCGCCAAGACGCTGACGGTGAAGACGCTGGCCACGACGATCCGCGGCCAGTTCAAGCGGATCCAGTTCACGCCCGACCTGGTGCCGTCCGACCTGGTCGGCACCCGCATCTACAGCCAGAAGACGGGCGAGTTCTCGACCTCGCTCGGGCCGGTGTTCACCAACCTGCTGCTCGCCGACGAGATCAACCGCGCGCCTGCGAAGGTGCAGAGCGCGCTGCTCGAGGTGATGCAGGAGCGCCAGGTCACGATCGCCGGCGAGACACACCGTGTGCCCGACGCCTTCCTGGTGATGGCGACGCAGAACCCGATCGAGACGGAGGGCACCTACCCGCTGCCCGAGGCGCAGGTCGACCGGTTCATGATGAAGGTGCTGGTCGGTTATCCGAGCGAGGACGAGGAGTTCGTCATCGTCGAGCGGGTGACCGGCCCGCCGATCACGGTCGCCTCGGTCGCCACGACCGAGCAGCTGGGCGCGCTGCAGCGCGAGTGCCGGCGCGGCTACGTCGATCCCTCGCTGATGCAGTACGCGGTGAAGCTGGTGTCCGCGAGCCGCGAGCCCGAGAAGTACGGCCTCGGCGACCTCGGCAAGTTCCTGACCTTCGGCGCGAGCCCGCGGGCGTCCATCTCGCTGGTCGAGGGCGCGCGGGCGCTCGCGTTCCTGCGCGGTCGGCGCTACGCGCTGCCCGAGGACGTCTCGGACATCGCACCGGACGTGCTGCGCCACCGGCTGGTGCTGTCGTACGAGGCGCTCGCCGAGGGCCTGTCGGCCGACCGGATCGTGCAGCGGATCATGCAGGCGGTGCCGCAGCCCGCCCGCCCGCTGCAGACGCACGTCTCGGTCGGTGGTGATGACGCCGCGCGATCCTGAGGCGCTGCTGCGCCGCCTCGAGTGGACGGTGATCCGTCGGCTCGACGGCCTGCTGCACGGCGACTACCGCACGCTGTTCCGGGGCTTCGGGCTGGACCTCGCGGACCTGCGCGAATACCAGTTCCACGACGACGTGCGACGCATCGACTGGAACGTCACCGCGCGGATGCAGACGCCCTACGTGCGCGAATACCACGAGGACCGCGAGGTGTCGGCCTGGTTCCTGGTCGACCTCTCGGGCTCGGTCGGCTTCGGTTCGGGCGGGCGCACGAAGCGGATGGTCGCGACCGACTTCGTCGCCGTCGTCGCGCGGCTGCTGAGCCGCCACGGCAACGCCGTCGGTGCGATGGTCTACGGCGACCGCGTGCAGGGCGTGATCCCGGCGCGCACCGGCCGGCGCCACCTGCTGCACATGATGCAGCGGGTCGAGGGCGACGGCGCCTCGCCGCAGGCGCGCGCCGGCGGCGGCACCGACCTCGGCGTGCTGCTGTCGGCCGGCGCGGAGGCGATCCGGCGCCGCTCTCTGGTGTTCGTGCTGTCCGACTTCATCAGCGCGCCGGGCTGGGAGCGGCCGCTCGCGCGGCTCGCGCAGCGGCACGAGGTGGTCGCGATCCGGATGCACGACCCGCTCGAGTCGAGGATGCCCGACCTCGGGCTGGTCGTCGTGCAGGACGCCGAGACCGGCGAGCAGCTCTTCGTCGACACGCACGACCGCGGCTTCCGGGATCGCTTCGCGAAGGCCGCGCAGCAGCGCGAGGCCTCACTGAGACGCTCACTCGCACAGGCAGGCGTCGACACGCTCGAGGTCTCGACCGCCGACTCGCTCGCCGATGCGATCGTGCGCTTCGCCGACCTGCGCAAGCAGCGCAGCCGGCTGTCCGGCGGTGCGATGCCAACGCACCTGAAGGCGAGCAGCGGGGTGGCGCGATGACGTTCGTCTGGCCGCAGCTGCTGTGGTCGCTGCTCGCGGTGCCGCTGATGGCCGCAGGCTACGTCGCATGGGTGCGCCGGCGCTCGTCGGCCCGCCGCGAACTCGGCGGGCTGGTGATGTCGGCGGGGCCTGGTCGCGGCCGCTGGCGGCACCTGCCGCCTGCGCTCTTTCTGGGCGCGATCACGCTGCTGCTGCTGTCGGTCGGCCGCCCGGCGGCGGTGGTGACGTTGCCGGCGCAGCACGAGACGGTCATGCTCGCGATCGACGTCTCCGGCAGCATGCGCGCCACCGACGTCAAGCCGACCCGGCTCGCAGCGGCGCAGGAGGCGGCGCGCGCGTTCGTGCAGACGCAGCCCCGCACCACACGGATCGGCATCGTCACCTTCGCCGGCACCGCGTCGCTGGTGCAGCCGCCGACCGAGAACCGCGAGGACGTGTTCCAGGCGATCGACCGGCTGCAGCCTCAGCGCGGCACCGCGATCGGCAGCGCGATCGTGGTCTCGCTCGCGACGATCTTTCCCAAGGACCGGATCGACCTGCGGATGGTCGGCCGCAAGCCGGACGGACCGGCCGAGGGCAACCGCGAGCAGCGACGCGACGCCGCGCGGGCCCGCGGCGGCGATCCGCTCGAGGACCTGACGACCCAGTCCCAGATGCCGAAGATCGCGCCGGGCTCGTACGACTCGGCGGTCGTCGTGCTGCTGTCCGACGGCCAGTCGACGACCGGGCCCGACCCAGTCGCAGCGGCGAAGCTCGCCGCCGAGCGCGGCGTACGGGTCTACACGGTCGGCGTCGGCACCGCGAAGGGCGAGGTGCTGCGCACCGACGGCTGGTCGATGCGGGTCTCGCTCGACGAGGCGCAACTGAAGACCGTCGCCGACGTGACCCGGGGAGAGTACTTCCAGGCCGACAGCGCCACCGAGCTCAAGCGCATCTACCAGTCGATGAGCAGCCGCTTCGTCATGGAGAAGAAGGAGCTCGAGGTCGGCGCGCTGTTCGCCGCGGGCGCGGCGATGCTCGCGCTGCTCGCGGCGGGCCTGTCGGTCGCCTGGTACGGCCGCGTGCTCTGAGTACCGGAACGGCCGGCGCGCGGCGACCCGTGCGAGCCGCGGAGCCGCCGCTCAGGGCGACTTGTGGACGAACGAGGCGCGGACGACGTCGCTGATCCACACCATGCTGTCGCCGGGCGCACCCGAGGACAGGCAGGCGACGACCGCGTCGTAGAGCGGCCCGGCCGCCTCGTCCGGCACCACCATCTCGATGCGCCAGCGTGCGACGTGGTCCGTCAGCTCCTGGCGGATCGAGGTGCGCGCGCGCAGCGACGGGGCCGGATAGCTCTCGGCCTTCGACACCGTCATGCCGGGGAAGCCGGGCACCGCGCGCAGCGCCGCGTGCAGCGCCGCGAGCTTCTGCGGACCGAGCACCGCCTTGATCTCCTTCATCGTTCCGATCCTTCCGAGCGTCGGGCCCAACCCGCGGGGTCAGGCCTCCTCCACGCGCACGTCGTCGAACCACTTGTAGATCGCGGGCAGCACCACCAGCGTCAGCAGCGTGCAGCTGATCAGGCCGCCGATCACCACCACTGCGAGCGGGCGCTGCACCTCCGAGCCCGGCCCGGTCGCGAACAGGAACGGGATCAGCGCGAGGCCGGCCACGGTCGCCGTCATCATGACAGGCCGGAACCGCATCGAGGCACCGACGATCACCGCCTCCGCAAGCGCCATGCCCTGGCCGCGCAGGTCGCGGATGTAGCTGATCAGCACCACGCCGTTCAGCACCGCGATGCCCCACAGCGCGATGAACCCGACCGAGGCCGGCACCGACAGGTACTCGCCGCTGATGAACATGCCGACAATGCCGCCGAGCGAGGCGAACGGCAGCACGAGGATGATCAGCGACGCCGTCTTGACCGAGCGGAACAGCAGGAACAGCAGGAAGAAGATCGCCGCCACCGTGATCGGGACGATGATCGACAGGTGGCCGAGCGCGCGCTCCATGTTCTGGAACTGCCCGCCCCACTCCAGCCGGTAGCCCGGCGGCAGCTTCACCTCGGCGGCGACCTTGCGCTGCAGCTCGGCGACGTAGCCGCCGAGGTCGCGACCGCCGACGTTGATGCCGACCACCACCCGCCGCTTGCCGAGCTCGCGGCTGATCTGCGCCGGACCCTCGGCCACCTCGATCTTCGCCAGTTGGGCAAGCGGCACCTGCGCGCCGTTGCGCGCGGTGACCACCAGGTTGCGGATCGACTCGACGTCGTCGCGGAACGGCTCGGGCAGACGGACCACCGCGTTGAAGCGGCGCTCGCCCTCGTAGATCTCGGTCGCGACCTTGCCGCCCACCGCCATCTCGATCTTCTCGTGGATGTCGCTGACGTTCAGGCCCACCCGCGCGATCGCCTGCCGGTCGATCGCGATCTGCAGGTACTGCTGGCCGGTGATCTTCTCGACCCGCAGGTCGCGCGAGCCCTGGATGCCGCCTGCCACGCGCGCGATCGCGTCGGCAGTCTCCTTCAGCGTGTTCAGATCGTCGCCGAAGATCTTGACCGCGATGTCGGCGCGCACGCCGGTCACCATCTCGTTGACCCGTTGCGCGATCGGCTGGGTCAGTGCGATCGTCACGCCCGGAAGCACCTTGAGCTTCTCGCGGATCGCGTCGGCGACGTCCTCCTGCGTCCAGCCCTCGGGCCACTCGTCGCGGGGCTTGAGCGAGACGATCGGGTTCGACTCGTTCTGCGCCTGCGGATCGG
The DNA here is from genome assembly GCA_020248665.1 of Burkholderiales bacterium. Taxonomy (GTDB): domain Bacteria; phylum Pseudomonadota; class Gammaproteobacteria; order Burkholderiales; family Burkholderiaceae_E; genus UBA4615. The sequence continues at coordinate 5,578 of JADCHE010000122.1, forward strand.
CCGGGGACTCGCCGCGGCCGATGCCCGCGACCGCCATCTTGACGCCCGGCACCTGCATGACGAGCTTCATCGCCTCCATCTCCATGCGGATGGACTCCTCCATCGAGATGTTCGGCGCGCGGGTGATCGACGGCGTGATCGAGCCTTCCTGCATCTCCGGGATGAACGAGGTGCCGAGGAACGGCAGCAGCAAGAGCGAGCCGGCGAGCAGCGTCACCGCGGTGAGGCTGGTGACCTTCGCGTTGCCCACCGCCGCGCGCAGCATCGCCATGTACGGCTTCTTCATCTGGCGGACCAGCCAGGTGTCGTGCTCGTCGTCGCCGTGGTGTACGTCGTTGGACCGGTCGGCGCCGGCCTCGACGACCTCGAGCGCAACTCTCCGCAGTTCGTCCCTCCTCGCCTCGTCCTCGCCGTCGAAGCGCGCCCCCGGGGCCGCGAGCCGCACGCCCGCCGCCTTCGCCGGCTTCGGCGGCTTGACCTTCAGCAGGTAGGTGCACAGCACCGGCGTCAGCGTCAGCGACAGCACCAGCGAGATCGCCAGCGCGATCGCGATCGTGAACGCG
>JADCHE010000123.1 GCA_020248665.1 Burkholderiales bacterium
CGGGCGCGATCCTGTGGTCGGGGACCGGCAGCGGCGTCGGCCACAGGATCTCGTGCGACAGCGCGACGTTGAGCGCGGCGAGCGCGAGCAGGCCGAGCACGATGCGCTACACCTACGACTGGCTCGCCGGCTGGGTCGAGCGCCCGCGCGTGCGGCCCGGGACGCTGGTGATCCTCGGCGACCACCAGCCGACGGCCGCGGTGACCGGCGAGGGCGCGCGCTGGGACGTGCCGGTGCACGTGGTCAGCGACGACGCGGCGCTGCTCGCGCGACTGGAGGCGCGCGGCTTCGTGCGCGGACTCGAGCCGGCGCGCGCGTCGCTCGGCGGGTTGCAGGTGCTGACGATGATGCTGCTCGAGACCCTGCCCGGGCCGGCGACGGCCGCATCGTCGCGCGATGCCGACGCGCCCGCCGCGCGCTGAGCCGGCGCGGTGCCCCCGCGCGCGCCCGTCGCGGCGCGCGGCCCGGCGTTCAGCGCCGTGCTTCGCCCCGCATCCGAGCGACGGTCGCGTCGATCAGCGCGCGCGCGATCGACAGCCGCGGCGGCATCTGCGGCAACCCGTCGAGCGGGAACCACTGCGCGTCGGCGAGCTCGGCGGGGTCGGGGCGCAGTTCGCCACCGGCGTACTCGGCGGTGAACGCGATCATCAGCGAGTTCGGGAACGGCCAGCTCTGGCTGCCGAAGTAGCGCAGGTCGCGGACTTCGACGTTGGTCTCCTCGCGGACCTCGCGCGCGACGCACTCCTCGAGCGTCTCGCCCGCCTCGAGGAAGCCCGCGAGCGCGCTGTAGCGGCCCGGCGGGAAGTTCACCCCGCGCCCGAGCAGCAGCTCGTCGCCGCGCGTGACCAGCACCATCATGGCCGGGGAGATCCGCGGATAGACCGTCAGGCCGCAGGACGGGCAGCGCTTCGCGCGCTCGCCCGCCGCCTGCTCGGTGGGCGTGCCGCAGGCGCCGCAGAAGCGGTGGGTACGGTCCCACTCGAGCATCTGCACCGCGCGCATCGCGATCGCGAGCGTCTCGTCGTCGAGCGCCCCGAACCAGTTGCGCAGCCCCGCGGCTCGCCAGCCGTCCGGCATCCGGTCGGCCGGATGGTCGTCCGGCAGCGCGACCGCGACGTGGTCGACGCCGAGGTGGCGGCCCACCGGCTGGACGCGGCCGGCCTCGAAACCGATCGCGCGCAGCGTGCGCCAGCGCAGCGGACCGGGCTCGTCGAGCGGCTGGACCAGCGCGTCCCGGACGAAGAGGTGCACGACGGCGTCGTCGTGGAGCTCGACGTCGAGCGCGGGGCTGAAGGTGTCGGGGGTACGGATCATCGGGGGCGGGTCGGCGGGGCGGGGCGTGCGCGGCCGGGGGGCGCGCGGTCCCCGGGATTGTCCCACGTGCGACCGGCGGCGGTCCTGCCGCGAGCCGGTGCGGCCTGCGCGCGCCGTCCGCGCCGCCGGCGGGGGTGCCGCACGGGCCGTCCGTCGCTTCGACCGGGGGCGACGAGGCGGCGACGGCCGATACTCTCAGCCGGCTTCGGGCGACCCGGCCGGCTGCGCGCATCCTCCCGCGGTCGGGTACGCTCGACCCACCCCCACCCCTTCCAGCCTGACGCCCGATGCGCCGACCCGCCCGCCTCCGTCCGCTGACCGTCGTCGCGCTGACGCTCGCGCTCGCCGGTCTCGCCGCCTGCGGCGGCGGCTCGTCGTCCGGCGGCGGCTCGTCGTCCGTCGACGGGGGCGCGGCCGGCACGCCCGGCACCCCGGCCACGCCGGTGCCGGTCGGCACGTCGGCGACCGGCACGCCGCCGATCGGCACGACCCTCTTGGCAGGCGCCGGCTGTGCGCTGACGTACACGCTGACGGCCTCGCCGCTGCTTTCCGGCGCCGACCCGCTGCTCGCGCAGCAATGGCACCTGCGCAACACCGGCCAGTCGGGCGGCACGCCCGGCGAGGACCTGCGCGCGCTGGAGGCCTGGGCGAGCGGACAGGGCGCCGGCGTGCGCGTCGCGGTCATCGACGACGCGATCGAGGTGGTGCATCCCGACCTGCAGCCCAACCTGCTCGACGGCGCGAGCCGCAGCTACCGTGTCGGCAACCCGTACCCGGGCTGGCCGGTGCCGTGCACGGCCGACGACGATCACGGCACCGCGGTCGCCGGCCTCGTGCTCGCGCGCGACGGCAACGCGGCCGGCGGGGCCGGGGTCGCGCCGCGCGCGTCGCTGGTCGCCTTCGACGCGCTGGCGAGCAGCCTCGACGTGGACGTCGCCGACGCGCTGAACCGCGACGCCGACCTGAACGCCATCTACCAGAACAGCTGGGGCTCGCCCGACAACGGCGCGCTGCACCCGGCCGAGCCGGTGTTCGAGCAGGCGATCGACCGCGGCGTCGACACCGGCCGCGCGGGCCGCGGCTCGGTGTTCGTGTTCGCCGGCGGCAACGGCGGCTGCTACGGGCGCAGCGGCCCGTCGACCTGCCTCGTCGACGACTCGAACTACGACGGCTACGTGAACCACCGCGGCGTGATCGCGGTCTGCGCGGTCGACGACCGCGGCCGGCGCCCGGGCTACGGCGAGCCCGGCGCGAACCTGACCGTCTGCGCGCCGTCGTCGGGCTCGAGCTCGGCGGTCACCACCACCGCGCTGCGGGGCGCCTACCGCAACGACTTCTCCGGCACGTCCGCGTCGACGCCGATGGTCTCGGGCGTCGTCGCGCTGATGCTGGCCGCGAACCCGAACCTCAGCTGGCGCGACGTGCGGTGGATCCTCGCCAAGACCGCGCGACGCAACGACCCGACCGATCCCGACTGGATCGCCACCCCCGGGCGGCCCGCCTTCAACCACAAGTACGGCTTCGGCGTCGTCGACGCGTTCGCGGCGGTCGCGGCCGCACGGAACCCGGGCTCGCTCGACTCCCCGGCCCCCGGTTCGTCGACGCTCGTGCGCTGCGGTCCCTACAGCGCGACGCCCAACGCCCCGCTGCCCGACCGTTCGGGCGCGACCGTGACGCCGGTGTCGAGCGCGATCCCGGTCACCGGCTGCGGGATCACGCGCATCGAGTTCGTCGAGATCCGCCTGACCGCGCCGCACGCATACGCCGGCGACCTGCGGGTGCGGCTGACCAGCCCGACCGGCACGACCAGCCGGCTCGCGGAGGCGCGCGCCTGCGCCGGCGGCTGCGGCAGCTACGCGAACTGGCGCTTCGGTTCGATGCGCCACCTCGACGAGCCGGCGAGCGGCGCGTGGACCCTGCAGGTCGCCGACGACGCGCCGATCGACACCGGCACCTTCCAGGGCTGGAGCCTGGTGATCCATGGCCGCTGACACGACCCCGAAGGCCGCCGTGATCGCGGCACTGATCGTCGCCGCGCTCGCGGCCTCGACCGTCGCCGCCGCCTCGCGGGCCGCGGAGCCATCGCCCGACACACCGATGATCGCGAAGCCGGGCGCAGCCGCGAAGCGGATCGCGCCCACGCACGCGTGGCGCGACGGCGCCGCGACGCGCGCGCTGACGGTCGATCCCGGCCTTCGCGCCGACTTCTCGGGCGGCGTCGCGGGCCGTTCCGTCGTGCTGAGGATCGCGACCGGTCCGCTGAAGGACGTGTCGCCGGCGCTGCAGTCGCCGGTGCTGCGCGACGAGTCGGGCCGTGCCCGGGCGCTGCCCGGCGGCGTCGTCGTCACCTTCGCCGACCCGACCGACGAGCCGGCCGCCCGGGCGCTGCTCGCCGCGCACGGCGCACCGGCCGCACGGCCCCTGTCGCCGCGCGCGTGGCTCGTCGAGTCGCCGCCCGGCCTCGCGTCGCTCGAGCTCGCGAACCGGCTCGCCGCCACCGGTGCGTTCGCCGGCGCGCAGCCCAACTGGTGGGTCGAGCGCGCGCTGAAGTAACCTCCGGGGGGTGCACTCCCACCCGACCCCCGCGGAGCCCCGGACCCGCGTCGCCCACCTGCTGCTCGATTTCGGCTCGGTCGTCGGCCTGAGCCTCTTCGAGGACCTCGGGGCGATCGAGCGTGCGTTCGAGCTGCCCGCGGGCACGCTCGACTGGAGCGGCCCGCTCGAGGGCCGCGACGACCCGCTGTGGCGTGCGATGCAGGCCGGCGCGCTGTCCGAGCGCGACTACTGGCGCCGGCGCGCCGGGGAGCTCGGCGCGCGCGTCGGCCGCCCGCTCGACGTCGTCGGCATGATCCGCGCCGCGCGCGAGCACGACCCCGACGGCTGCGTGCGCCCCGAGGCGCGCGCGCTGATCGACGCGGCGCGCGCGGCCGGCCGCCGCGTCGGCCTGCTGACCAACGAGCTGGTGCTCTTCTACGGCGAGGCGCTCGCGCGCCGGCTGCGCGTGCTCGACGCGTTCGACACCATCGTCGACGGCACCTGGACCCGCATCCTGAAACCCGACCCGCGCGCCTACCGGATGGCCTGCGTCGCGCTCGACGCCGCGCCCGCCGACGTGGTGTTCGTCGACGACCAGCGCCGCAACGTCGACGGCGCGATCGCCTGCGGGCTGCAGGCGATCCACCTCGACGTCAACCGCCCGCGCGAGGCGTTCGACGAGGCAGCGCGCCGGCTCGGCCTGCCGCCCCGGGTCGTCCCGGCCGTATCCGCCGACCCTGCCACTCCGACCGTCCCCCCGGAGCCCCGATGACCGACGCCGCCTTCCTCGATGCGCACAACGCGCGCCACGTCTGGCACCCGATGGCGCATCCGCGCGAGATGGAGCAGGCGCCGCCCCTGATCATCGAGCGCGCAGAGGGCGTGCACGTCGTCGACCACCGCGGCCACCGCGCGATCGACGCGGTGGGTGGGCTGTGGAACGTCAACCTCGGCTACTCGAGCGAGCCGGTCAAGCGCGCGATCGCCGCGCAGCTGGACGTGCTGCCCTATGCGTCGGCCTTCCGCGGCACGACCAACGCGCCGCTGATCGAGCTGTCCGAGCAGCTGACCCGCTGGCTCGAGCCCGAGGGCATGCGCCGCTTCGCGTTCACCGCGGGCGGCTCCGATTCCGTGGAAGTCGCGCTGCGACTGTCGCGCCAGTACTGGAAGCTCACCGGGCAGAAGGACCGCACCAAGTTCCTCGCGTTCCGCAAGGGCTACCACGGCACCCACTTCGGCGCCGCGTCGGTCAACGGCAACGACCGCTTCCGCCGGCCCTACGAGCCGCTGCTGCCGGGCTGCTTCCACGTGCCGTTCCCCTGGACGTACCGCAACCCGTTCGGCGAGACCGATCCCGCGAAGCTCGCGCGGATCTGTCTCGGCCTGCTCGAGGAGGAGATCCGCTTCCAGGGCCCGGACACGATCGCGGCCCTCATCTTCGAGCCGGTGCTCGGCGCCGGCGGCGTCTTCGTGCCGCCCGAGGGTTTCGTGCGCGACGTCGTCGACACCTGCAGGAAGCACGGCATCCTGGTGATCGCCGACGAGGTGATCACCGGCTTCGGGCGCACCGGGTCGTGGTTCGGCTCGCGGCTCTGGGGCGTGCGGCCCGACCTGATGTGCTTCGCGAAGGCGATCACCTCGGCCTACTTCCCGTTCGGCGCGGTCGGCATCGGCGAGGGCGTCGAGCGCGCGTTCATGGAGGCCGGCGCTGCCGGCGGCATCTACTCGGGCTACACCTACTCCGGCCATCCGGTCGGCTGCGCGGCGGCGCTCGCCGCGCTCGCCGAGACCCGGCGGCTCGACCTCGCCCCGCGTGCCGCGCGCACCGGCGCGGTGCTCAAGGCGGGGCTCGAGGCGCTCGCCGCGCGCTGCCCCGAGATCGGCGAGGTGCGCGGCATCGGGCTGATGCTCGCGATGGAGTGCGTCGCCGATCCGGCGACGAAGGCACCGGCCGACGCGGGCTTCATGGCCCGGCTGCTCGACGGCGCGTGGGAGGCCGGCGCGCTGATCCGCACCTCGGGCAACGTCGCGATCCTGTCGCCGCCGCTGGTCCTGGAGGAGGCCGACGTGCCGCGGATCGTCGAGGCGCTGGAGGCGGGGTTCGCGAAGGCGCGCGCGGGCTGAACTGCGGTCCTCGCGCGCTTCAGCGCCCGGGCGCCCCCGGCGCGACCCGCCCCTCGGCGACCCACCGGTCGAACACCGCCAGCACCGCGTCGCAGAACGCCGGATCGTTGACGTGCGCGTCGACCTCGACGCACTCGACCGGCGGGCGCACCGCGTCGCGCGCCGCCTCGACGAAGGTGGTGATGCCCGCGGGATCGCGCAGCGGTTCGCCCTCGCGGTCCCACTGCTGCACGCCGCGCAGCGGCAGCACGAATGCGGTCGGTCCCGTGGCCGCCCCGAGCCGCTCGCCGATCTCGCGCGCGACCCGGCGGCGCTCGTCGGCGGTCGCGGTCACCGAGCCGATCAGCCGGTTGTGCGCGTGGTACGGCCGTCCGGCGTACGCCTCGGGCAGCGGCCGCCACGACGGCAGGTCGATCATGTCGATCGCGCCGGGCGCGACGATCTGCGGCACGCCGCGCCGGCCGGCACCGGTCAGCCTCGCGTCGCCCGCGGTGACCACCGAGCCGGCGAGCGCGTTGCCGAGCTCCTGCAGGCAGAGATCGAGTACCGCCGCGAAGCGACCCTCGGCGGCGAGCGCCTCCATCGCGCGCCCGCCCATGCCGGTGCAGTGGAACACCGCGACCTCGTAGCCGCGCGCCTCGAGCGCGGGGTTCAGCGTGCGCACGTAGGACAGGCACGAGGTGCCGAGCGAGCTGATCGCGACGCTCGGCCGGTCGCCCGCCGGCGGCTCGGCCGCGAGGCAGGCGCCCACGACCGCGCCCGCCGCCTGGCTGAGCGCCGCGCGGCAGGTGGCGTTGAGTCCGTAGAGGCCGCCCGGCCAGCCGATCATCGTCAGGTCGGGGGCGATCCGCTCGGGCGGGATCAGGTGCGAGAACGACACCGTCGAGACGACCACCTTCGGCACGCCGAGCGGCAGCGCCGCACAGACGTCGAGCGCAAGGTCGGTGCCCATCGTGCCGCCGAGCGCGAGCACGCCGTCGAGCCGGCCCGCCGCGTGCTCGCGCCGTACGATCGCCGCGGCGCCCTCGGCCATCCGCGCCATCGCGGCGTTCTCGTCGCCGAGCGCGGCGATCGCCGCGAGCGTGGTGCCCGCGGCGGCGGCGACCTCGGCGTTGCGCACGTCGGGTGCGAACGTCGGCGTGCCGAGCACGCCGACGTCCATCGTCGCGGCGAGGCCGCCGGCGGCCGCGACGCGTTCGCTCAGGTAGCGCAGCTCGTCGGACTTGGTGTCGGCGGTGCCGACGACCAGGATGCGGGGAGGACGGGGCATGGCGAACCGCCGCGGGGTCGGGGTGCGGCGGATTCTGGTGGGCGGGGGCCGCGGCCGTCAACGCGGCGGCGCGGCGTCCGGGGCGCGGCCCCCGACGGCCGCGCGGGGCTCAGTGCGCGCGGCGCCCGTCGGCCAGCCCGGCGATGCAGAGGTTGCGACGCAGGTAGGTCGGCTGCTCCAGCTCGCGGACCCGCTCGCGCGACAGCACCGATGCGGCGCCCGGTGCGCTGACGGCGGTGCCGCGGCCGCGGCGGCCCCAGAAGGCGGTGCGCCATTCGATTCGCTTGATCATCGTCGACTCCGTGTTACCTGTCGTGGACGCATGCCGTGCCGGGGCACGACGGGCAGCAGACTGTACGTGCATACAGCACTGGGTGCAAGTCCAGTGCGGCGCGGCCGCCACGCTCCGGCGCGCTGGTATCTTCGGTGCGATCGACGCGAAGGAGGAGGAGGACATGGCGTTCACGACACTGATCGAGCGCTTCGAGCGCGCGGCCCGCGAGCACGACACCGCGGCGCTGGTCGCGCTGTTCGCGCCCGACGGGCGCTACCACGACGGCTTCTTCGGCGAGCACGCCGGCCGCGACGCGCTCGCGGCGATGTTCGAGCGCTTCCACGTCGGCGGCGAGGCGTTCCTCTGGGTGTTCTCGGACCCGGTCGCCGCGGACGAGCTCGCGTACGCGAGCTACATGTTCAGCTACCGCTCGAAGGAGCCGGAGAGCGCGGGCCGGCTGGTGGTGTTCGAGGGCATCGCGCGGTTCAGGCTGCACGACGGCCTGATCGCCGAGTACTTCGAGGTGTTCGACCGCGGCATCGCGTTCTCGCAGCTCGGCTACGCGACGCCGCGCGTCGCGAAGCTGCTCGCGCGCTACGCGGATGCGCTGCGGGAGACGCCCGCGGTCGCGCGGCACCTGGCGCGGCGGCGCGCGCTCGGGCTGCCGGCCTGAGCGCGCCGGCCCGGTTACTCAGCGGTCGTCCTCGCCGGGCGGGTCCGCGACCGGCGCGAGCATCGTGGTGTCCAGCCGGGCGACCAGCAGGAAGGGTCGTCCCGTCAGTGCCGCCGCGCGGCCTTCGGCGGCCGACACCGTGCCCCGCAGGTCGGCGCGCCAGCGACCGTCGGGCTCGCGGTGCGCGACCGAGGTGCCGGACGGTGTCGTCAGCGCACCGTCCGCGCTGCGCCAGCGCATCGCGTCGCGCTCGAGCCGGCCGCGGTCGAAGGCCCATACCAGATCCACGTCCGCCGTCGCGCCGGGCAGCGGCCCGGCCGCGGCGCGGCATCGCGCGTGCGCCGCGAAGACCGATTCCTCGGCCTCGTCGCCGAGCGGCTCCAGTCGCACCGCCTCGACGACGCGGCAGTCGGCCTCGATCCGTACCGCGGCGTGCGTCGCCTGCGCGGACGGGCCACCGGGCGACGCCGCGTACGGGATCGTGATCGCGAGGATGCCCAGGCAGGCGAGGGCGACGAGCGGGTGCGGGGACGTGCGATCCACCATGGCGGTTCCGGTGCTGCGACGGCCCCTCCAGTGGACGCCGGGCGACGTGCGCCGTGAATCGCCCGTTCACGTTACCCAGGATCGGGGATGCGTCAGCCGACCCGCTCGAGCTTGAACGCGCCGACCGCCTCCGCGAGCGCCGCGGCTTGGCGCCGCAGCTCGGCCGAGGCCGCATTCGAGCGCTCGACCACCTCGGCGTTGCGCCGCGCGCCCGCCTCGATCTCCTGGACCGCGCGGTCCACCGCGACGACGCCCTCGGACTGCTCGCGGATCGAGTCGGCGATGCCGGTCATCAGCGCGCTGACCTCGTGCACCGAAGCGACCAGCCGCTGCATCGTCAGGCCCGCCTCGTCGACGAGCGCCGAACCGGTGCGCACCCGCTCGACCGACTCGCCGATCAGCGACTTCACCTCGCGGGCGGCGTCGGCGCTGCGCTGCGCGAGCGAGCGAACCTCGCCGGCGACGACCGCGAAGCCGCGCCCCTGCTCGCCGGCGCGCGCAGCCTCCACCGCCGCGTTCAGCGCGAGGATGTTCGTCTGGAAGGCGATCCCGTCGATGACGCCGACGATCTCGGCGATCCGCTGGCTCGACGCGTCGATGCCCTTCATGGTCTCGACGACCTTGCCGACCACCTCGCCGCCGCTGGTCGCGACCTGCGAGGCCTCGGCGGCGAGCCGCGTGACCGACTCGGTGCTCGCCGCGCTCTGGCGCACCGACTCGGTCATCCTGTGCGTCGAGCCGGTCGTGCCGGCGACCGTCTGGGCCTGCGCCTGGGTCTCGGACGCGAGCAGGCCGTTGGCGGAGTCGATCTCGTGCGCGGTCCCCCCGATCCGCTCGGCGGCCGCGCGCACGTTCAAGACCACGCCGTTGAGCCGGCGCTGCATGTCGACGATCGCGCCGAACAGGCGGCCGAACTCGTCGCCCTTGCGCACGTAGATGTCGTCGGCCAGGTTGCCGGACGCGATCCGCTCGGTCACGGTGATCGCGCGGTGGAACTCGCCGCGCAGCATCCGCGTGATCGACAGGCTCGCCCACAGCGCGATCACCACCGTCGCCGCGACACCGGCGATGAGCGCGGTGATCGCCCGGTCGGCGGCGCGGTTCGCGTCCTGCACGGCGGTCAGCATCAGCTCGGTCTGGAAGGCGCGCTGCTCGCTGATCGCGGCGACCATCGCGTCGCGCGCCGGCACCAGCTCCGCCTCGAGCTGCGCGAACGCCGCGTCGACCTGGCCGGCCTGGATCTTGCCGACGACTTCGCCGGCAAGCCTCCAGAAGGTCACGTCCCGCTCGCGGATCGCCCGGACCAGCTGGCGGCCGCGGTCGGTCGAGATGTTGTCCTCGAACGCCTCGAGCAGCGAGAGCATCTTCTCGCGGGCGTCGCCGATCCGTGCGAGCGCCGCGTCACGGTCGCGCTGGGTCTTCACCAGCATCATGTGGCGCGCCTCGAGCGACATGCGCAGCATCAGCGACTGCACGTCGGCGATCCGCGTGACCTGGGGCACGTAGCGTTGCGCGACGCGCTCCGCGGTGCGCTCGATCCGGTCGAGCGTCCACCACGACACGGCGCTGACGGCGACCAGCGCAGCGAGGATGAAGCCGAAGCTCGCGACGAGCTTCACCCCGACGGGCAGGCGTTGCTTGAGGAGCTGCATCGTCGACTCTCCCGCGCGCACCTCGGCAGCGACGGCACCGAACGGTCACGCTTCGAGCGCGAAGTGTCTGCGTGAGAGAGGTGTGAGAAGACCGGAAAAGCGTCACGTTTCCCGCCCAGTTCCGGGCGGCCGGCGGCGACCGACGCACGGCCCGTCCGCGTCGCCGCGGGCGCGGCCCCTCGAGCCGCTACACTGGCCGGCCGCCCCGCACCTCGATGCATGCTCCGCTACCTGCACACGCGCATCCGCGGCACCGCCACCACCGGCCCCGGCACGCCCCCGGCCACGCTGCGCGGCTTCTACGCGCACTTCGTCCGCCAGACCCCGGGCTGGTACGCCGCGGTCTTCGCGACCAGCCTCGCGGTCGCGCTGGTCGACACGCTGATCCCGCTGTTCGTCGGCCGGCTGGTGTCGATGATGGAGGCGACCGACCGCGCGGCCGCGCTCGCGCGCGAGGCCCCGGTGCTCGCCGGCATGCTCGCGGCCGTGCTCGTGCTGCGCCCGCTGGTGCTGTTCGTCGACGTCGCGATCCGGCACAACGTGCTGATCCCCGGCGCGACCACGCTCGTGCGCTGGCAGAGCCACTGGCACGTGATCCGACAGGGCTGGTCGTTCTTCCAGAACGACTTCGCGGGCCGGATCGCCAACCGCGTGATGCAGACCGCGCAGGCGGTGCGCGAGAGCGTGTTGGCGAGCATCCGCGCGGTCTGGTACATCCTCGCCTACGGGCTGTCCGCGCTGGTGCTGATGGCCTGGGCCGACTGGCGCCTCGCGGTGCCGACCGCGCTGTGGTTCGCGGGCTACCTGCTGTTCCTGCGGCGCTTCGTGCCGCGGCTGCGCGAGCTCTCCCGCGCCAGCGCCGAGGTGCGCTCGCGGGTGATGGCGCGCGTGGTCGACGGCTACACCAACATCCTCACCGTCAAGCTGTTCTCGCGACTCGTCGACGAGGACGCCTGGGTGCGCGAGGCGATGGTCGAACACCAGGACGCGATCGCCGCGCACATGCGCGCCACCACCGCGTTCATGGTGGTGCTCGCGCTGCTGAACTCGGCCCTGCTCGCCGGCACGGCGACGATCGGACTGTGGCTGTGGGCCGACGGCACGATCAGCGCCGGCACGGTCGCCACCGCGCTGCCGCTCGCCTGGCAGATCTCGAACGTCGCAGGCTGGGTCAGCTGGGAGGTCGCGTCGATCTTCGAGAACGTCGGCGTCGTCCAGGAAGGCATGGAGACGATCGCCGTGCCGCCGGCCGGGCTCGACCGGCCCGGCGCGCGCGAGCTCGCGGTGTCGCGCGGCGAGATCCGCTTCGAGCGCGTGCGTTTCGGCTACGGCCGCGACGACGGCACGACCGTGCTCGATGGCCTCGACCTCGTCGTGCGACCCGGCGAGCGCGTCGGTGTCGTCGGCCGCTCGGGCGCCGGCAAGACCACGCTGGTGAACCTGCTGCTGCGCTTCTTCGAGCCGGAGTCGGGTCGCATCCTGATCGACGGGCAGGACGTGGCCGGCATCACGCAGGAGAGCCTGCGCGCCGCGATCGGGATGGTCGCGCAGGACACCTCGCTGCTGCACCGCTCGATCGCCGCGAACATCCGCTACGGCCGGCCCGACGCGAGCGACGCGGAGGTCCGCGAGGCTGCGTGCCGCGCGCACGCCGACGGCTTCATCGCGACGCTGCAGGACTGGAAGGGCCGGCGCGGCTACGACGCACACGTCGGCGAGCGTGGCGTGAAGCTGTCGGGCGGGCAGAGGCAGCGGGTGGCGATCGCGCGGGTGCTGCTGAAGGACGCGCCGATCCTGGTGCTGGACGAGGCGACGTCGGCGCTGGACAGCGAGGTGGAGCAGGCGATC
>JADCHE010000124.1 GCA_020248665.1 Burkholderiales bacterium
CCGACGTGAAGTACCACGCCGGCCGGCTGGTCACGATGTGGTACCGCTCGGGCATGCCCTACGCGGTCGACCCGGACACGCTGGAGACGCTGGGCACGGCCGACTACGACGGCGCGTTCGCGCGGATCTCGGCGCACTCTCGCCCGGACGAGCACACCGGCGAGCTGATGTTCTTCGACTACGACCTGAAGCCTCCGTACATGACCTACGGCGTGATCGGGCCCGACAGGAAGCTCAAGCACAAGGTCGAGATCCCGATGGACGGCCCGACGCTGCCGCACGACATGGCGGTCACCGAGCGCCACGTGATCCTGCACGACTTCCCGCTGAAGCCCGATCCCGAGGCGCTCGCCGCGGGCCGCTACAAGGTGCGCTTCTTCGAGGACCGGCCCTCGCGCTTCGCGGTGCTGCCGCGCCATGGCGGCGTCGACGGGATCCGCTGGTTCGAGGCCGCGCCGACCTACCTGCTGCACGTGGTCAACGCCTGGGACGAGGGCGACGAGGTGGTGATGGTGGGCACGCCCTACCGGATGCACGAGGGCCCCGACGGCAGGCCCGACGGGCGTCGGCTCGAGCGGACCATCCACCATCGCCAGCGCGACTTCGTGCTCCACGAGTGGCGCTTCGACCTGAAGACCGGCCGCACCCGCGAGCGGGTGATCGACGACGTGCTGAACACCGAGTTCCCGGTGATCAACGGCGCGTACCAGGGCCGGAAGAACCGCTTCTCGTACCACATCGTGTTCCCGCCGGGCGGCCGCGAGGAGCCGCGCTTCCCGGGCCTGGTGAAGTACGACCTGGAGACGGGCGGCTACATCGCGTTCAGCGCGGGGCCGCGCTTCTTCTACAACGAGCCGGGCTTCGCGCCGCGCGACGAGCCGCAGGCCGAGGACGACGGCTACCTGGTCACCTACGTCTGGGACCCGCGCGCCCAGCGCTCCGAGATCCAGGTCTTCGACTGCCGCGACGCGCGCCTCGCGCAGGGGCCGGTCGCGCGGATCGTGATGCCGCGCCGCGTGCCGAACGGCTTCCACGCGACCTTCGTGAGCCAGCGCACGCTGGACCGCTGGAAGTGACGGGTCCGTTCGACGACGCGCCGCGCGTGAGGGCGCCTCGATGACCGCCGCCGGTGACGGCGCTCCGGTGACGGCCCGCCGATGATCCTGGTCCCGCCCGAGCGCATCCGCCACTACGTCGAGCGAGGCTGGTGGGGCGAGCGCACGCTGGCCGACCTGTTCCTCGAGACGGCCGCGCGCCGCGGCGAGGCGCCGGCGGTTGCCGACGCGCCGAACCGCGCGGCCGTCGACGGCGAGGCGCCGCGCCGGTGGTCGTGGTCGCGGCTGCTGCACGAGGTCGGCCGCTGGACGGCGGCGCTGCGGACGCTCGGGCTGGAGCGCGACGACGTGCTCGTGGTGCAGCTGCCGAACACGGTGACGCTGCATGCGATCTACCTCGCATGTGCGGCGAGCGGCATCGTGGTCTCGCCGGTGCCGGTGCAGTACCGCGCGCACGAGCTGCTGCACGTGCTGGCGCGCACCGGCGCCCGGCGGGTGGTGACGACCCGCACGGTCGGCCGCTTCGCGCAGGCGCGGATGTGGGCCGAGCTCGCGGCCGCGCACCCGGGCACGCCGCCGGTGTCGGCGCTCGGCGACCCGTCGTCCGCCGGCTGGCCGGACGGCGTGCACGCTCTGCAGCCGCTGCTCGACGCGACGCCCGCGCTCGACGCCGACGCGCTGCGCAAGCACGCGCGCACGATCGGCCTCACCGCGCACGACGTGCTGACCGTCTGCTGGACCTCGGGCACCGAGGCGCAGCCCAAGGGCGTGCCGCGCAACCACAACGAGTGGCTGATCGTGGGCCGCTCGGTGATCGACGCGGGCGAGCTGCGCGACGGCGCGCGGCTGCTGATCCCGTTCCCGTTCGTCAACATGGCGGGGCTGTCGACGAGCCTCGCGGCCTGGCTGATGGTGGGCGGCACGCTGCACCACCACCATCCGTTCGACGTCGACGTCTTCGTCGCGCAGCTGCGCGGCGACGCGATGGACTACACGGTGGTCGCGCCCGCGGTGCTCGCGATGCTGCTCAAGCAGCCGGAGCGCCTCGAGGGCATCGACCTGTCTCGACTGAAGCGCGTGGGCACCGGCGGCGGGCCGGTCGCCGACTGGCTGGTCGAGCAGTGCGCGCAGCGCCTGGGCGTGGAGCTGGTCAACTACTTCGGCTCGAACGAGGGCGCGGCGCTGTCGTCGGCGCCGCGCGACGTGCCCGACCGGCGCCAGCGCGCGCGCTGCTTCCCGCGCATCGGCGTGCCCGGCTTCGAGTGGTCGCTGTCGAACGCGCGCAAGGTGCGCACGCGGCTGGTCGACCCGGACACCGAGACCGACATCGTCGAGCCGGGCCGCGTCGGCGAGCTGCGCTTCTCGGGGCCGACGATCTTCAGCGGCTACTGGCGCGCGCCCGAGCTCACCGCGCGCGCGTTCGACGCGCAGGGCTTCTACCGCACCGGCGACCTGTTCGAGATCGCGGGCGACCGGGACCAGTTCTACCGCTTCGCCGGCCGCCACAAGGACATCGTCGTGCGCGGCGGGATGAACGTCTCGTCGGAGGAGGTCGAGGACCTGCTGCTGTCGCACCCGAAGGTGCGCGAGGCGGCGGTGATCGGCTGGCCCGACGACACGCTCGGCGAGCGGGTCTGCGCCGTGGTGGTGCCGCGCGACGACGCGGACGCGCCGGCGCTCGACGAGCTGGTGCACCACCTGCGCGAGGTCGAGCGGGTGGCGGCCTACAAGCTCCCCGAGCGGCTGGTGCTGCTGCCGGCGCTGCCGCGCAACCCGGTGGGCAAGGTGCTCAAGCGCAGCCTGCGCGAGCAGCTGTGGCCGCGGGTCGACGCGCCGCTGCCGACGGGGGCCGCATGAAGCCGGTGGTGCTGCTGGTGCCGGGCATGCTGAACGACGCGCGCGTCTGGGACGACGTCGCCGCGGGCCTGCACGACGAGGCCGAGGTCCGCGTCGCGGACGTCTGCACGCAGGCCGACATCGCGGGCATGGCGCGCGATGCGCTCGCGCTGCTGTCCGACGTCGATCCGGCGCGCTCGGTGGTGCCGGTCGGCTTCTCGATGGGCGGCTACGTGACGATCGCGCTGCTCGCCGCGCGGCCGTCGCGCTGGCACGCCGCGGTGCTGCTCGCGACCTCGTGCCTGCCCGAGACGCCCGAGGGCGCGGCGGGCCGCGACGCGGCGGTCGCGGCGTTCCGCGCCGACTTCGAGGGCACCTGCCGCGGCGTCGCCCGCCGCGGGCTGGCCTCGAAGGACCCGGCGCTGCACGAGCGGCTGCTCGCGATGATGCGCGACGTGGGCATGGAGACCGCGATCCGCCAGACGCTCGCGATCCGCGAGCGCGCCGACCACCGCGCGGCGCTCGGCGCGCTCGCGCTGCCGGTGTGGGTCGCCTGCGGCGAGCTCGACCGGATCGTGCCGCCGGCGATGTCGGAGGCGCTGGCGGCGGCGATCCCCGGGGCGCGGCTCGAGCGCATCGCCGATGCCGGCCACATGCTGCCGATCGAGCGGCCGCAGGCGGTGGTCGATCTGGTGCGGCAGGCGCTGGCCCACGGCCCCTGACGGCACACGACGGGCCCGCCTCGACCCGACCGGTGCGCGACGGGAAGAACGACGACGAAGGAGGAGACAGACGATGACCCGACGCCATTTCCTGCGGACCGCGGCGCTCGCCGCGACCGCCACCGCGCTGCCGGCCGCCCGCGCCCAGGCCTTCCCCGACCGGCCGGTGCGCGTGATCGTGCCGTTCGCGGGCGGCAACACGCTCGACACCGCGCTGCGGCTGGTCGCCGAGGAGTTCCGCAAGAGCACCGGCCAGCCGATGATCGTCGACAACCGGCCCGGCGGCTCGGGCTTCATCGCCGCGCAGGCGGTGATGCAGGCCGCCCCCGACGGCTACACGCTGCTGATGCCCAACACCAGCATGCTGGCGATCAACCCGCACACCTTCGCCAAGCTCCCCTACGACCCCGAGAAGAGCTTCAGGCACGTGACCGGCTTCGTCGGTGCCTCGATGGTGATGGCGGTCAACGCGAGCGTGCCGGGGCGCGACCTGCGCGAGTTCGTCGAGTGGGCGCGCACGCAGCCCGCCGTGTCGTACGCGTCGTTCACCGCCGGCAACTCGTCGCACTTCGCCGGGGTGCTGCTGAACCAGCGCGCGGGCCTGCAGATGACCCACGTGCCGCACAACGGCACGCCGCCCGCAGTGCAGAACCTGCTCGGCGGCCACGTCCAGGCGGCGTTCCTGCCGCTGCTCGCGGTCAAGCCGCACGTCGACTCGGGCAGGGTCCGGGTGCTGGCGGTCACCAGCCCGCAGCGCTCGCCGATGCTGCCCGACGTGCCCACCTTCCGGGAGCAGGGCTACCCGGACCTGGAGATCTACATCTGGTCGTCGATCGCGGCGCCGGCGGGCACGCCGGACGCGGTCGTCGAGCGGCTGAACGTCGAGTTCGTCCGCGCGATGCGGGTGCCCGAGGTGCGCGAGAAGTGGCGCGCGATGGACTTCGAGGCGCTGACGATGTCGCCCGCCGAGCTGCAGCGCTTCGTCGCGGCCGACTCGAGGCGCTGGGCCGAGGCGGTGCGGATCTCCGGCTTCAAGGCGAGCGAATGAGCGCCGCGGTCCCGTCCCCGCTCCCCTGGCCGCTGCGCCTGCCGGTGGTCGCGGCGCCGATGTTCCTGATCTCCGGGCCGGACCTGGTGCTGGCCGCGTGCCGCGCCGGCATCGTCGGCGCGTTCCCCACGCCCAACGCGCGGCCGATCGAGGTGCTCGACGACTGGATGCGCCGGATCACCGAGGGGCTGGCCCGCGCGCGCGACGCGCAGCCCCCGGAGTCGATCGGGCCGTGGTGCGCGAACGTGGTCACGCACTCGTCGAACAGCCGGCTGAAGGACGACCTCGCGCTGCTGGAACGCTACCGTCCGCCGATCGTGGTCACCGCGCTGGGCAGCCCCAAGCCGGCGATCGAGGTGGTGCACGGCTACGGCGGCATCGTGCTCGCCGACGTGACCACGCTGCCGCTCGCGCGCAAGGCGGTGGCGGCCGGCGCCGATGGGCTGGCCTGCGTGTCGGCCGGCGCGGGCGGCCACACCGGGCACCTTTCGCCGTTCGCCTTCGTCGGCGCGGTGCGCGAGTTCTTCGACGGCATCGTGGTCGTCGGCGGCGCGATCAGCGACGGCTGGGGCGTGGCCGGCGCGATCGCCTGCGGCGCCGACCTGGTCTACATGGGCACGCGCTTCATCCCGACCGTCGAGAGCATGGCCGCGCCGGCCTACAAGCAGATGCTGGTCGATTGCACCGCCGACGACCTGCTGGTGAGCGCGGGCCTGACCGGCACGCCCGCGAGCTGGCTCAAGCCCTCGCTGCGCGCCAACGGCCTGGACCCGGACGCGATGCCCGCCGCGCCCGCGCGCAGCTACGACAGCAACCAGTCGCTCGCGACGAAGAAGTGGATGGACGTGTGGGCGGCGGGGCAGGGCGTCGGGGCGGTCAAGGCGATCGAGCCCACCGCGGCGGTGGTCGAGCGGCTGGAAGACGAGTACGCGGCGGCGCGGCGGCGCTTCGCGGCGCTGGGTTGAACGGGCGATCGACATGAACGCACCGGTGTACATCCTCGGCGGCCACCAGACAGACTTCGCGCGGGCGTGGTCCCGCGATGGCCGAGATCGAGGCCGGCCGCTACGACTGCGTGCTGGTGATCGGCGCCGAGGAGTTCAGGAACACCGACGGCGACACCGCATCGCGCAACCAGAACGCGGCCGCCTGGGTGGGCCGCGAGGACATGGACTGCACGTTCATGTGGCCGGCGGTCTTCGGCCGCGCGCCGGCGGGTGCTCGGCGACCCCGGGTCGCGAAGCACGCGGGCCGCACGCAGGGCTGGGACGGCAACATCGGGAAGTACATCAGCCTCGCGTCCCTCGAGGCGGAGAAGGAGGCGCTCCAGCGGCGGGCCGGCCCGCGGGTGCCGCTCAGCGCCCCATCAGCACCGTCGTCCGGTACGCGAGCGCACATTCGCCGCGCTGGTTCGCCACCTCGACCCTCACGCCGACCACGCCGCGCGCGGGGTCGCGCGTCTCGCGCCGCTCGAGCACGGTCACGCGCACGCGCAGCGTGTCGCCCGGCCGCACCGGCACCGTGAACCGGAACCCGTCCATGCCGAGCCCCGCGAGCGTGTCCGGCCCGAGGATGCTCTCCAGCATCGCGCCCGACAGCGACGCGGTGAGGAACCCCGGCACGATGCGTCCGCCATGCGGCCCGACGTGGCGCGCGTGCTCGTCGTCGATGAAGATCGGCAGGCGGTTGCCGGCGAACTGCGTGAACGCGACGAGGTCGGCCTCGGTGACGGTGCGCGCGTACGACTCGAAGACCGTGCCGGGCTCGAAGTCGGCGTAGCCGAGCGCGGGCACGCGGCGGGGCGCGGGCGAGGTGGCGACGGGCTCAGTCATTGCGGATCCCCAGCTCCTTCGCGAGGCGCGCCGCCTTCTCGACCTCGGCCTTCATCTGCGAGGCGAACTCGTCGTTGGTGATGTCCACGAGCTGGGCGCCGAGGCCGACGAGGCGCTCGCGGACCTCGGGGGTCTGCGCGGCCCTGCGGATCTCGGCCTCGAGCCTCGAGATCGCATCGGGCGGCGTGCCGGCGCGCACGACGAAGCCGTACCAGAGCGGGGTCGCGACGAAGGAGGGCATCTGCAGCGCCTCGGCCATCGTCGGGACGTCGGGCAGGGCGGGCGTGCGGCGGCGGTCGATGATCGCGAGCGCGCGGGCGCGGCCTGCGCGGATCTGGGGCAGCGCGAGCGGCATCGCGGACGGGTACATGCTGACCTGGCCGCTCATCGTGTCGGTCAGCGCCTGGGCGGTGTTCTTGTACGGCACCTCGAGGATGTCGATGCCGGCGGCCTGCTTGAAGAGCTCGGTCTCGAACTGGCTCGGCGTGCCCTTGCCGGACGAGGCGTAGGTGAGCTTGCCGGGGTTGGCCTTCGCGTGCGCGACCACGTCCCGCAGGGTCTGGAACGGCGAGTTGGCGGCGACGGTCAGCACGATCGGCACGTCGGCGATCTTGGCGACCGGCACGAACTCGCGCAGGGGATCGTAGGGTGCGGTCGCGAAGGTGCCGGGCGCGATGGTGAAGGGGTTCGCGGCCATCAGCAGCGTGTAGCCGTCGGCGGGCGCCTGGCGCACGACGTTCGTGCCGACGACGCCGCCCGCGCCCTCGCGGTTCTCGGCGACGACGGGCTGGCCGAGCTGCTCGGCGAGCTTCTGCCCGATCGACCGCGCGACGACGTCGCTGCCGGTGCCCGCGGCGAACGGCACGACGATGCGCAGGCCGCGGCTCGGGAAAGGCGCGGGCGACTGGGCGGCGGCGGGCAGCGCACGTGCGGCGGCGACGGCCGCGACGGCGGACAGCAGCGTTCGGCGGTGGGGGTTCGCGGGTTTCATCGTGGGGGTCTCCTCGGGCGCTGCATGGGGCCGTCGGTCGTTCGCGCGGGGGCCGGCCCGGTTCGTCCGCGCGTGCGACGGTCGTCGCTGCTCGATCTGCGTGCGCTCACGCGCCCGCACCGACGCCCGCCGCGCGCAGCTCGGCGAGCGCCGCGTCGTCGAAGCCGAGCTCGCGCAGCGCGTCGGTGCCGCCCTCGCCGACGTGCGCCCACGCGGCGCGCGGCTCGTCGGCCACGGGCGGCGACACGCCGGGGATCGCGGGCCAGGTCACCTCGCCGACGCCGGGCACGTCGACGCGCGACGCGGCGCCGACGGCCTGCACGTGCGGATCCGCGACCCAGTCGCCGAGCGTGCTCACCGGGTTGGCCATCACCTCGTTCTCGGCGAAGCGCGCGAGCCACTCGGCGGTCTCGCGCGTGGCGAGCGTCTCGGCGATCGCGGCCTTCAGCGCGACCTGGTGGTCGGCGCGGGTGACGAAGCTCGCGTGGCGCGGATCGTCGGCGAGCTCGGGCCGACCGATCGCGCGGCACAGTGCGGGGAAGTGGGCCTCGCGGCTCAGCGTGACGGCGACCCAGCCGTCGCGGGTGCGGTAGACGCCGGCGGGCACGTTGAGCGGGCGCGCCTCGTCGCCCTCCAGCGCGTGCTCGACGAGCTTGGGCGCGAGGAACGCGGCGGCCGACTGCATCAGCGACATCTCGATGTGTCGCCCGGGCGCGCCCGCCTGCCGCGCGTAGAGCGCCGCCAACACGGCCTGGAAGGCGTAGAGCGCGGTCAGGGTGTCGACGACGAGGAAGCCGATGCGGTTCGGCCGGCCGTCGCCGTCGCGGTTGAGCGCCATCATGCCGCTGAACGCCTGCAGCACGGTGTCGGTGCCGGCGCGCTGCGCGTAGGGGCCGCTCGCACCGTAGCCGCTGTTCGACAGGTAGACGAGGCGGGGGTTGTCGGCCGAGAGCGCGGCCCAGCCGAGGCCGATGCGGTCGGCGACGCCCGGGCGGAAGCTCTCGAGGAACACGTCGCAGCGCGCGGCCACGCGGCGCAGCGCGGCGGCCGCGCCGGGCCGCTTCATGTCGACGACGAGGCTCGCCTTGCCGCGGTTGGCGGCGATCGACAGTGCGGTCGCGTCGCCGTGGCGGGTGCCGATGCCGCGCGACCAGTCGCCTTCGGGCGGCTCGACCTTGATGACGGTGGCGCCGTGCTGCGCGAGCAGCATCGCGCAGTAGGGGCCGGCGAGACCCTGGCTCGCGTCGAGCACGCGCAGGCCGGCGAAGGGGCGGTCGGGGTCGACGGCGGGCACCGGGGTCTCCTCCTGGGGGCTCGTCCGCGTTGACGCGAGTCGCTTCAGCGGGCCAGAATGATTTTCAGCATCTTGAACGACGGCCGGCGCGGGTGCAAGCGACCGGGCCGAGGGAGACGCGATGGGCGAGGCACTTTCCGAAGACGACGACGACGGGCTCGACCCCGGACTGCGCACGCTGCGCGACGCGGTGCGACGCTTCCTCGCGACCGAGGTGGACCCGACGGTCGCGGACTTCGAGCGGTGCGGCGAGTTCGACTGGACGCTCCCTGCGCGGCTGCGCGACTTCGGGATGCTCGGCGGCTTCCTGCCGGAATCGCAGGGCGGGGTCGGCCTGTCGCACGCGGGCTTCGCGATGCTGATGGAGGAGGCCGGCGCCTGCTGGGGCAGCCTGCGCGCGACGCTGAACACGATGAACATGGCGGCGCTGATGCTCGCGAAGCTCGGCACGCCGGCGCAGCAGGCGCGCTGGCTCGCGCCGCTGCTCGCGGGCGAGCTCAAGGTCTGGGTCGGCATCACCGAGCCGGACCACGGCTCGGACGTCGCGTCGATGCGCACGCGCGCGACGCGCCGCGGCAACGACTGGGTGATCGACGGGCGCAAGCTCTGGATCACCAACGGCGCGATCGGCGACCTCGGGATCCTGATGGCGCGCGCAGTCGGCGAGGACGGCGCGCCGGGCGGCATCACCGCGTTCCTCGTCGACCCGACCGAGTCGCGCTTCGAGGCGCGGCGCGTGCACACGATGGTGCTGAAGGCCACGGTCACCTCCGAGCTCACCTTCGACGGCACGGTGGTGCCGGGTGCGAACGTGCTCGGCGAGGTCGGCGAGGGGCTGCGCAACATCCTGGTGACGCTCGGCTTCGGGCGGCTGTCGGTCGCGGCCGGCGCGGTCGGCGCGATGCGGCGCGCCTACGAGCTCGCGCACGCGTACGCGCTGCAGCGCACGCAGTTCGGCGCGCCGATCGCGCAGTACCAGCTGGTGCAGCAGATGATCGTGGAGATGCACCTGAAGCTGGAGTCGTCGCGGCAGATGCTGCGCCGCGCGGCGCGCGCGCTCGACGCGGGCAAGGCCGGCCGCCTGGAGTGCTCGGCCGCGAAGCTCTTCTGCACGCGCGCCGCGCACGAGGTCGCCAACCTCGCGCTGCAGGTGCACGGCGGCATCGGCTACAGCGAGGACCTGCCGATCGAGCGGATCTTCCGCGACACGCGCGGCGCGATCATTCCCGAGGGCACCGCGGAGATCCAGACCCTGATCATCGGCCGCGAGCTGCTCGGGCTCTCGGCGCTCGAACCCCCACGAGGAGCCCCGTCGAGATGACCGAACGACTGCTGGATGCGATCGAGCGCTGCACGCTCGCCTACGAGGACCTGGAGGTCGGCGATCGGTTCAGGACGGCCGCGCGTACCGTCACCGAGGCCGACGTCGTCAACTTCGCTGGGCTCTCGGCCGACTACAACGCGCTGCACACCGACGCGGAGTTCGCGGCGACGACGCCGCACGGCGGGCGGATCGCGCACGGGATGCTGGTGCTCGCGATCGCCTCGGGGCTGTCGACGCGGCTGCCGCTGATGAAGCTGCTCGAGCCGTCGATCCTCGGGCTCGCGAACCTGGAGTGCCGCTTCACCAAGCCGGTGAAGATCGGCGACACGATCCACGTGGTGCTCGAGATCGCCGAGAAGACCCCGGGCCGCAAGCCCGACCGCGGCACGGTCGCGATGAAGCGCACCGCGGTCAACCAGCGCGGGGAGACGGTGATGGAAAGCACGTGGAAGATCGTGGTGCGCACGCGCGGGAGCGCGCAGTGAGCGGGGCCGCGGGCGGCAAGGGCGCGCCGACCACCGCGATCGCGTACAGCACGGCGGACCGCATCGTCGTCGACGGCGCGGACCTGGTCGAGGACCTGATCGGGCAGGTGGGCTTCACCGAGATGATCCTGCGGCACCTGCTGCGCAGGAAGCCCGAGCGCGCGCAGGTGGTGCTGCTCGACGCGGTGCTGGTCACGCTGATGGAGCACGGGCTCACGCCGAGCGCGATCGTCACGCGGCTGACCTACGACGCGGCGCCCGAGGCGCTGCAGTCGGCGGTCGCGGCGGGGCTGCTCGGCGTGGGCAGCACCTTCATCGGCACGATGGAGGGCTGCTCGGCGCTGATCGAGGAGATGCTCGCGGCGCCCGAGGGCGTCGACGCGCGGGCGCGCGACATCGCCGACCGGCTGCGCGCGGCGAAGCGCTCGGTGCACGGCTTCGGCCATCCGCACCACAAGCCCGACGACCCGCGCACGCCGAAGCTCTTCGAGCTCGCGAAGCGCGAGGGCGTGGCGGGGCGGCACATCGCGGCGCTGCAGGCGCTGTCGCGCGAGGTCGACCGCGCGTGGGGCCGGCACCTGACGATCAACGCGACCGGCGCGGTGGCGGCGGTGCTCGGCGAGATCGGCATCCCGCAGCCGGTGATGCGTGGCGTCGCGGTGATCAGCCGCTCGGCCGGGCTGGTGGGGCACGTGCTGGAGGAGCGCGAGCGTTCGTCGGCGCGGTGGATCTGGGAGACGGTGGAGCACGGGATCGCGTACGACGGGGAGCGGCCGTGACGCGGGATCTGCAGGCGGCGGGCGAGG
>JADCHE010000125.1 GCA_020248665.1 Burkholderiales bacterium
CGTTCGGCAACATGGCGCGCGGGCAGATCGTCCAGATCCTCTCGTACTTCCAAGCGTTCAGCGAGCAGGGCTTTCGGGCGAACAGCACGGAGAAAAGCCGTGCACGATTGAAGCGGGGCACGAGGAAGTCGGTCCGCGGGTTCACGTACTTCGTCCTGCGCAGCTCGCGCGGCAAGCTGCCACCGGGCATCTACCAGTCGATCAAGTCGGGCTTCGGTTACGCGATCAAGCCCGTCCTGATCTTCGTGGACGGCGCACCGAACTACGAGCGCGCGTTCGACTTCTACGGCGTGGCCGAGAAGGTGGCGCGTCGTCGCTTCCCGGATGTGTACGCGAGCACGCTGCGGAAGATGGCAGGCGTGCGATGACCCGCGCGCCGGCAGTGTATGCGGCGCACAACACCGCGGGTCCCTCCCGGAGACCCCGGGTCGCAGGTAGTTCAGGCCGCGATTTGTCGCTACTCACGGGGCGCCTAAGGGGGTCATATGCCGACCCAGGTTGAGATCTCGACGCACCTCGATCTCGACCAGGCGGCGGTCTCGCGATGGCTGAACGACGCCGGGATCGACTGGCGCGCGACGCCGCTGGACGACATCCGCGTCGCCTACATCCGGCAGATCCGGGCGCAGGCGGCCGGGCACAAGTCGGCGAGCGGCGACGACCTGGTGGCCGAGCGCGTCAAGACGGAGCGGGTGCAGCGCGAGCTGATGCTGCTGAACCTGCACGAGAAGCAGGGCTCGCTGATCCACGTGGAACAGTTGAAGCCGATGTATTCGCAGATGGTCGGGGCCTTCAAGACCGAGGTTCTCGCGCTGCCGGACAAGGTCAAGGCCGAGCTCGACGCGCTGTACGGCATCAACGTGGACGTCGAGCTGCTGAATGCACATGTCCGAGCTGCCCTGGAGCAGCTATCTCGATACGACCCGGGCGATCCGGCAGCTGCTGATGTCGCTGGCGCGGAGCCTGCGCCCGCCTGAGCAGCTGACGACGACGGAGTGGGCGATCCGGCACCGCGGCATGTCGCAGAAGGCGACCGCGAAGCCGGGCCGGTACAACCCGGACCTGACGCCGTGGGTGCGGGGGATGCACCAGGCGCTCGACGACCCGAGCGTGGTCGAGGTCGTCGCGATGAAGTCCGCGCAGATCGCGTGGACCGACGGGGTGCTGCTGAACTACATCGGCCGGCGGATCGACATCGACCCGTGCCCGATGATCGTCATGTTCGCCAAGGACGAGGCGGCGAAGCAGTTCAACGACGAGAAGCTGGTCCCGATGGTCGAGTCGACGCCTCGGCTGGGCGCGAAGATCCGGGTCGACAAGCTGCGCGATCGGGACAACCGGGCGCAGTTCAAGAACTTCGACGGCGGCTTCCTGAAGCTGGTGTCGAGCCGGTCACCCAGCTCGGTGAAGTCGAGCCCGGTGCCGGTGGTGTGCGTCGAGGAGCCGGACGACGCGGACCTGAACGTGCGCGGCCAGGGCGACTCGATCGCGCTGCTCGTCGAGCGCACGAAGTCGTTCCCGCGGCGCAAGGTGATCTTCGGCGGGACGCCGACGATCTCGGGGCTGTCGCGGGTCGAGGCGGCGTACGCGCGCAGCGACCAGCGGCGGTTCCACGTGCCGTGCCATCACTGCGGCGAGTCGCACGTGCTGAGCTGGGACAACGTGTCCTGGCTGCGCGACGCGGAGGTCGACCACGAGGTGTTCGGCGGCTCGCGGCCGGAGACGGCGGTCTACGCGTGCCCGCACTGCGGCGGCACCTGGTCGGACGTCGAGAAGAACCGGAACGTGCGGCGCGGCGAGTGGATCGCGGGTGCGCCGTTCCGCGGGACGGCCGGGTTCGCGATCAACGAGCTCTATTCGCCGTTCCCGGGCTCGGCGCTCGAGCACCTGGTCGAGAAGTTCCTGATCGCGAAGCACGCGGTCGATCAGGGCGACGACACGAAGATGCGGTCCTTCGTGAACAACACGAAGGGCGAGCCCTACGCGTACCAGACCGAGCTGCCGGCGGCCGACGAGCTCGCCAAGCGGGCCGAGGACTACGCGGAGGGCACGGTGCCCGAGGGCGGCCTGGTGCTGACCGCGGGCGTGGACGTGCAGCACGACCGGATCGCGGTGGTGATCCGCGCGTGGGGCCGGGGCGAAGAGTCCTGGCTGGTGCTCTGGACCGAGATCTACGGCTCGACGCTGCTGCCGCTGCAAGGCGCCTGGGTGGACCTCGAGCAGGTGCTGTTCGGCCGCGGCTACGCGCACGCGCTGGGCGGCGAGCTGTTCGTGCGGGCGGCGTCGATCGACACGTCGGACGGCCAGACGTCGGACGCCGGGTACTCGTTCGTGCGGAAGTGGCAGGCGCGCGGGGCGCTGGCGGTAAAGGGTGCGTCGGAGCAGGGCGCGGACCGGGAGATCTACTCGCCGCCGCGGCAGACGGCCGACACCGACCGCAAGCACAAGGCGTGGAAGTACGGGCTGCGACCGTTCATGGTCGGCACGCAGCGCGCGAAGGATCTGCTGCTGGGCGTCGACGCCGGCGGCGGCCGGATCAAGCTGGCCGGCACCGGCCCGGGGCGGCTGCACTGGTACGCGGGCGTGCGCGGCGACTACTGGCAGCAGCTGCTCGCCGAGGTCAAGGCGCCGAGCGCGACGGCGCGGCATCGCAAGGTCTGGACGAAGAAGGCCGGCGAGCGCAACGAGGCGCTCGACTGCGAGGTGTACGCGCTGCACGCGGCGCGCTCGCTCAAGACGCACCTGATGCGCGAGGACCACTGGGCGACGCTGGCGGCGACTCTGCGCCAGCCCGACCTGCTGGCGGGTCATGCCCCGCCTGAGCTCGAGCAGCCGCCCGCAGGCAAGGGGCCGGCGCCGGGCATCGCGGAGTCCGCGGCGCCGAAGCGATGGCGCACCCTTTCGAGAGGAGTTCGATGACGGCTTTCACGGTGGAACAGCTCCGCGACCGCCTGACGCTGTACGTTGCCGCCGAGGCGAAGATCCTCGCCGGCCAGTCGTACCAGCTCGGCGATCGGCGCCTGCAGCGCGCGGACCTTGCCGAGGTGACGGGCGAAATCCGCAGGCTGTCGAGCGAGATCGCGCGCGCCGAGTCGTCGGCGAGCGGCGCCCGCGGCCGCCTGCGCTACGGGATGCCGGGCTGATGGCGCGATCCGCCGTTCGCCCGACGCTGGCCGACCGCGTCGTCAACTGGTTCGACCCGGTGGCAGGCGAGCGGCGCCTGCGCGCGCGGGCGTTCCAGGCGGCGATGGGCGGCTACGCGGGGGCGTCGGAGACGGCGCGCACCATGCGTACGTGGTTTACCCGCGGTCAGAGCGCGGATGCGGACGTGGTGTCCGACCTGCCGAAGCTGCGCGAGCGGTCGCGCGACCTGGTGCGCAACCACCCGCTCGCGGGCGGCGCGCTGCACACGATCGTGACGCGAACCGTCGGCACCGGGCTCGCGCTGCAGCCACGGCCGAACCGCAAGGTGCTCGGCTGGACCGAGGAGCGCGTCGCGCAGTGGCGCGAGCACCTGCTCGCCGAGTGGTGCCTGTGGGCCGAGTCGCGCTGGTGCGACCTCGGCGGGCGCCTCGACTTCTACGGGCTGCAGGAGCTGGTGTTCCGCTCGACGCTCGAGTCGGGCGACACCTTCACGCTGCTGCCGATGGTGCGACGCGGCGGCCTGCCGTATCGGCTCGCGCTGCAGGTGCTCGAGGCAGACCGCGTCGGGAACCCCGGCGGCCAGACGGACACCGACACGATGGTCGCCGGGGTGCAGCTCGACGCGATGACGGGCGCCGCGCTGCGGTTCCACGTCTACAACCGGCACCCGGGCGGCCTGTCGATCGACAGGATCTACGAAGGCCGCTGGGTGCCCGCGGCGACGCCGCGAGGTGCGCCCGCAATCCTGCACCACTACCGGATGATGCGCCCCGGGCAGACGCGCGGCGTGCCGCACCTGGCGCCGGTGATCGAGCCGCTCAAGCAGCTCGGTCGCTACACCGACGCCGAGATCATGGCCGCGGTCGTCTCGGGGATGTTCACGGTGTTCGTGAAGTCGGACGGACCGGAGACGAATCCGCTGATGGTCGGCACCGACGCGTCGGGCGCGCCGCAGAGCGGCTCCGACTCGGTGAAGCTCGAGAACGGCGCGATCATCGGGCTGTCGCCGGGCGAGGACATCTCGATCGCCGACCCGAAGCGGCCGAACACCGCGTTCGATCCGTTCGTGATGGCGGTGATGCGCCAGATCGCGGTCGGCCTCGAGCTGCCGTTCGAGGTGCTCGTGAAGCACTTCACGTCGAGCTACTCGGCCGCGCGTGCCGCGCTGCTCGACGCGTACCAGTTCTTCCGCGCGCGCCGCGACTGGCTGCGCAAGTCGTTCTGCCAGCCGGTGTTCGAGGCGTGGATGGAGGAGGCCGTCGCGCTCGGCCGGATCGAGGCGCCCGGCTTCCTGCAAGACCCGGCCATGCGCGCCGCGTACTGCCGCGCGGTGTGGACCGGCGACAGCCCGGGGTCGCTCGACCCGGTCAAGGAGATCAGCGCGTGGACGTCGGCGATCGACGCCCACCTGGCGACGCGCGAGCAGGCCGAGATGGAGCTGTTCGGCACCGACTTCGCGGCGTCGCTCGACCAGAAGGCGGCCGAGGCGCGAATGCTGCGCGAGGCGGGCCTGAGCGTCGCGCCGGCCGCGCCCGGCGGAGCGCCTGCGCTCGATGCTCCCCAGCCAGATGACGAGTCCGAGGACGACGCCGAGGACGACGAGGAACCAGACGACGACGAGCGCGTCGCGCAACCCGCGCCGCGAGCGCCGCAGGACTGAGCCATGCGACTGATCGACATCGTGACCGGCCCGTGGGCCATCCAGCCCGAGAAGCTCGCCGAGATCGTCGGGATCTACGAGACGCACCTGAAGGGCGACAAGATCGACATCGCCGCGCTCGAAGCGCGGATCGGTCAGCCGCTCGCGAACAGCCAGGCGCGTGAGTACCAGATGGTCGACGGCGTGGCGATCATCGCGGTCGACGGCCCGATCGCACCGAAGGCCAACCTGTTCACGCAGGTCTCGGGCGGTGCGTCGGCGCAGATCATCGAGCAGCAGGTGCGCGACGCCGCGCTCGATCCTGCGGTGCGCTCGATCCTGCTCGACATCGACAGCCCCGGCGGCAGCGTGCAGGGCGTGCCGGAGGTGGCCGCCGCGGTGCGCGACGCGGCGGGCCGCAAGCCCGTGGTCGCGTGGACCGCCGGCACGATGGCGTCGGGTGCGTACTGGATCGCATCGCAGACCGACCGGATCTACATCGGGAACGCGACGTCCCCGGTGCTGGGCTC
>JADCHE010000126.1 GCA_020248665.1 Burkholderiales bacterium
GGCGGCGCGAGCGGCTCGATGCGTTCCGCATGCGCGAGGCCATCGAGCCGCGCATCCCAGCCCTCGAGTGCGTCGCGGCTGCCCGGCCCGATCAGCCCGATGCCGGTCCCGGCCGGCCAGCATTGCCCGGCGCGCGCGAGCGCGCCCATCGTGACGTCGATCGCGGCGGGGCTCGCGAACAGCGCCCAGCGGCACCCGGCGAGCGCGCGGGCGAGTCCGCCCGCGTCGAGCCCGGGCGCCTCGTCGATCTCGGTCATCGGCCAGCCCACCGCCGCGATCCCGTGCGACGCGAGCACGGCCGCCAGCGAACCGGCCCGGGAAGCCGGCTGCGTGAGGACGACGGTGGCGGTCATCGGGGCGACGCCGGCGGCCGCGCCGTGACGGCCGGTCTCGGGTTCAGCGCAGTCCGGCCGCCGCACGCTCGCCGAGCGCCTCGGCGACGTCGTAGTCGCCGCCCAGGCCCTGCGGCTCGGCGGTGCCCGGGTCGACTCGGACCGGCGCCGGGCTGCTGACGGTCGCGCGCCGAACCCGCCCGTCGGTCGCGAGCAGCGCGTCGAGCCGCAGCAGGCCGTCGGGCTGCACGACCGCGTAAGCGGCGAGCGGAATCCGACAGCTGCCGCCGAGCGCGCGTGACACCGAGCGCTCGGCCGTCACCTCGAGCCAGGTGCGGCGGTCGGCGAGCGGCGCCAGCCAGGCCCGGACGTCCGGTCTGCTCGACAGGATCTCGATGCCGAGCGCGCCCTGTCCCGGCGCGGGCAGGCTGGTCGTCGGCGGCATCACCTCGCGGATCCGGTCGGCGAGGCCCAGGCGCTTGAGGCCCGCGGCGGCGAGCACGATCGCGTCGTACTCGCCGGCGTCGAGCTTGCGCAGCCGGGTATCGAGGTTGCCGCGCAGCGGCAGCACCTTCAGGTCGGGCCGGCGCTCGGCCAGCTGCGCCGCTCGGCGCAGGCTCGAGGTGCCGATCCGCGCACCCTGCGGCAGCGCGTCCAACCCGGCGAAGCGCGGCGAGACGAAGGCGTCGCGCGGATCCTCCCGGCGCGTCACCGCGGCGAGCGCGAAGCCCTCCGGCAGCTCCATCGGGACGTCCTTCAGCGAGTGCACCGCAAGGTCCGCCCGGCCGTCGGCCAGCGCCACCTCGAGCTCCTTCGTGAACAGCCCCTTGCCGCCGATCTCGTTCAGCGACCGGTCGAGGATCTGATCGCCGACGGTGGTCATGCCGAGCAACTCGACGCCGCACGCCGGATAGAGCGCGCTCAGCCGGTCGCGGACGTGGTGCGCCTGCCACAGCGCGAGCCGGCTCTCGCGGGTGGCGATGACCAGGCGGTTGGGCGGAGGAACGGCGACCGCGCCGGCCGGCGCGGCGCCCGAGGGCGTGTTCAGCTGACCAGCCCCTTGACGATCGACCATTGCCGGCGCGACACCGGCAGCTTCTCCGGCACCTCGCGCAGCACGACCTGCCAGTACGGGTCGCCCGCCTCGCCCTCGCCGGTCGGCGTCACGCGCTCGAAGCCGGCGATCGAGGGCCGCGCGACCAGCGCATTGCGATGGATCCGAACGAACCGGTCCTTGAACTCCTCCTCGAGGGAGGTCAGCGATTCCTCGATCAGGTACTCGCGCTCGCGGGTGCGCACGGTGATGTACTTCAGCTCGGCCTTCAGGTAGAGCACCTGCTCGAGCGGCACCAGGATCACGCGGCCGCGCTCGTGCACCGACAGGTGCCGCCGGCGGGTGTTGGTCGCCTTGACCAGTTGGTCGATCGCCTCGAGGTGCTCGGCCGGCAGCAGCGTCTGCGCGCGCTTGAGCGCGCCGAGCAGGCGCTGCGCGCGGACCGGCTTGAGCAGGTAGTCGAGCGCGTTGACCTCGAAGGCCTCGACCGCGAACTCGTCGAAGGCGGTCACGAAGATCACCAGCGGCATCGGCTTGGGATCGTCGTGGTCGCCCTCGCCGGCGCGGGCCGAGATGTGCCGGGCGAGCTCGATGCCGGTCATGCCGGGCATCTGCACGTCCATCAGCACGACCTGCGGGCGCTGGGATTCGATCTGCGCGAGTGCTTCGGGCGCGTTGGCGGCCTCGCCGACGATCCGATGCGGGAACTCGGGGGCGAGGTCGGCCAGCACCTCGCGGAGCCGTGCGCGGGCCGGTGCCTCGTCGTCAACGATCAGGATCGAAGTAGCGTCGGACATCGCGGCGTCTTCTTTCTTTTCTGTAGGGGAATTCGAGAAGGAGCCTGAACCGGCCGTTTTCGATGCCGGTCTGCAGCTCGGCTTCCATATCGTACAGCAGCATCAGGCGTTCTCGCACGTTGGAGAGCGCCATCTGGTTGCCTGGCCGCACCGGCGGCGTGGCCGCGATCGGATTCACGATCTCGACGCGCACGCGTTCGCCCGGACGGGTGACCACGATCTCGATGACCCCGGTCTCGCTGCTCGGCTCGATGCCATGGTGCACCGCATTCTCGATCAGCGGCTGCAGCAGCAGCGAGGGCAGCAGCGCGTCGCCGGGCATCTGGTCGACCTGCCAGACGACCTTCAGCCGGTCGCCCAGCCGGATCTGCTCGATGGCGAGGTACTCCTTGCAGGTGACGACCTCGTCGTCGAGCGGCACCAGCTCGCGCGCGTCACGCATGAACACCCGGAACAGGTCGGCGAGGTTCTCGAGCGTCGCCTCGGCGCGGCGCGGGTCGCTGCGCATCAGGCCGAGCACCGCGTTCAGGCTGTTGAACAGGAAGTGCGGCCGGATGCGCGCCTGCAGCGCCTGCAGCCGGGCCTCGGAGAACGACGGCGAATAGGCCCGCGCCCGCAGCCGGAAGAACTCGGCGAAGCCCCAGGCGACGACGCCGGCGACGAACGTCCGGGTGAGGACCCACCAGGTGAGCTCGACCGCCGACAGATCGGGCTGCGCGAAGCGCTGCACGACGACCGACGCGGCGAGCGCGAGCAGCGCCGGCACGCCGACTGCCACGCCCCACTGCACCTGCTGCGCCATCCCGTTGACCACCTTGCGCGCGACGCACAGTGCCGCCAGCGACCCGAGCGCGACCGGCTCGAGCAGCACCGCGAGCGAGAGGAACAGGTTGACCGCGTCTAGCGGCCCCGCGGAGGACACGACCGCGGCGAGCGCGCCGAGCAGGTTCAGCGGCACCAGCACGCGCAGCACGATCCCGAGGTTGCAGGTGTCCGGGATGATCGGCGAACTGCCGCCCTCGGTCTGGCGACGGGCCTTCGTGGCCTGCTCGGCGGCGGTGCCCGGAGCCTTATAATCCGCGGATTTTGCGTCGCTGGGCGCCATGGGCACGGGATTATGACAGATCAGTTCGCCAAGAAATCCGAGGCGTGGTCCGCGCGCTTCTCCGAGCCGGTGGCGGAGTTGGTCAAGCGCTACACCGCGTCGGTCGATTTCGACAAGCGTCTCGCGCTGCACGACATCGAGGGCTCGCTCGCGCACGCCGACATGCTGCAGGCGGTCGGCCTGCTGAGCGCGGCCGACCTAGAGGCGATCCGCTGCGGCATGGCCACGATCCGCGGCGAGATCGAGCGCGGCGAGTTCGCCTGGTCGATCGACCTCGAGGACGTGCACCTGAACGTCGAGAAGCGGCTGACCGACCTCGTCGGCGACGCCGGCAAGCGGCTGCACACCGGGCGCTCGCGCAACGACCAGGTCGCCACGGACATCCGGCTGTGGCTGCGCGCGACGATCGACGACACGAGCGCGCTGCTCGCCGCGCTGCAGTCCGCGCTGGTCGAGCTCGCCGATGCGCACGCCGAGACGATCATGCCGGGCTTCACCCACCTGCAGGTCGCGCAGCCGGTCACCTTCGGGCATCACCTGATGGCCTACGTCGAGATGTTCGCGCGCGACGCGGAGCGGATGGCCGACTGCCGCCGGCGCGTGAACCGGCTGCCGCTCGGGGCCGCGGCGCTCGCGGGCACCAGCTACCCGATCGACCGGGAGCGCGTGGCCCGCACGCTCGGCTTCGACGGCGTGTGCGCGAACTCGCTCGACGCGGTGTCCGACCGCGACTTCGCGATCGAGTTCTGCGCCGCAGCCTCGATCGCGATGGTCCACGTCTCGCGGCTCTCGGAGGAGCTGGTGCTCTGGATGAGCCCGCGCGTGGGTTTCGTCGACCTCGCGGACCGCTTCTGCACCGGCAGCTCGATCATGCCGCAGAAGAAGAACCCCGACGTGCCCGAGCTCGCACGCGGCAAGACCGGCCGCGTGGTCGGGCACCTGACCGCGCTGCTGGTGCTGATGAAGGGCCAGCCGCTCGCCTACAACAAGGACAACCAGGAGGACAAGGAGCCGCTGTTCGACGTGGCGGACACGCTGACCGCGACGCTGCGCATCTTCGTGGACCTGGTGGGCGGCATCCGGGTGAAGGCCGATCGGATGCGCGAGGCGGCCGCCGAGGGCTTCTCCACCGCGACGGACCTGGCCGACTACCTGGTGCGCAAGGGCCTGCCGTTCCGGGACGCTCACGAGGCGGTCGCGCGTGCGGTGCGCGCCGCGTCCGACGCCGGCCGCGACCTGGCCGAGCTGCCGATCGAGACGCTGCGCGGCTTCAGCCCGCTGGTCGACGACGACGTGTACGCGGTCCTGACGCCAGAGGGCTCGGTGGCCGCGCGCGACCATGTCGGCGGCACCGCGCCGGCCCAGGTGCGACGTGCGGTGGCGGCTGCGCGCGCACGCCTCGCCGCGCAGCGCTGAGCACGGCGGGCGCTCCTGCCGGGGTCGCCCGCCCCGCCGCGCCCGTTCGAGCGCCCGGGCACGGCGCCGCGAGCGCCGCCGATTGGCGCTGCACGCCGCACCGGCATAGAATCCGCCGGCCCGACGGCGCCCCCGCGCGGTCAGGCGCCGTCACCGAGCCCCTTCCTGCGAGGGCGGCACGGGACGGCCCACGCGATTCCCCACGGAGACGATCACCATGACCCACCACCGTCGTTCTTTCCTCAAGCACGCCGGCGCCGGCGCAGCGACCGGGGGCGCAATCCTCGGCGCTCCGGCGATCGTGCATGCGCAGCCTACGATCCGCTGGCGCATGCCCACGAGCTTCGCCAAGAGCCTGAACACGCTGTTCGGCGTCACCGAGAACGTCGTCAAGCGCGTGGCCGTACTGACCGACGGCAAGTTCCAGATCAGCGCGCATGCGCCCGGCGAGATCGTGCCGGCGCTGCAGGTGCTCGACGCGGTGCAGAACGGCACCGTCGAGATCGGCCACACCGCGCTCTACTACTACTTCGGCAAGGACCCGACCTGGGCGTTCGGCACCACCGTTCCGTTCGGCCTGAACCAGCGCCAGACCAACTCGTGGTGGTTCTACGGCGGCGGCGACAAGCTCTTCAACGAGTTCGCCGCGAAGAGCGGTATCGTCGCGATGATCTCCGGTAACACCGGCACGCAGATGGGCGGTTTCTTCCGCAAGGAAATCAACTCGGTCGAGGACCTGAAGGGCCTGAAGTTCCGGATCGCGGGCCTGGCCGGCGGCATGTTCTCCCGGCTCGGCGTGGTGCCCCAGCAGATCGCCGCCGGCGAGATCTATTCGTCGCTCGAGAAGGGCACGATCGATGCGGCCGAGTGGGTCGGTCCGTACGACGACGAAAAGCTCGGGCTGGGCAAGGTCGCCAAGTTCTACTACACCCCCGGATTCTGGGAGGGCAGCGCGGCGCTGCACACGATCGTCAACCAGAAGGCGTGGGACGCGCTGCCGCCTGCCTACAAGGCCGCGCTGCAGGTCGCTTCGTCCGAGGCCAACACCGACCTGATGGCCGAGTACGACTCGGTGAATCCACCGGCGCTGCGCCGACTGCTCGCCTCGGGCGTGCAGCTGCGCGCGTTCCCCAAGCCGGTGATGGACGCCTGCTACGCCTCGATGCAGGACATCTACAAGGAGCTCGCCGAGAAGAACGCTGAGTTCAAGAAGCTGCACGACCACTACTTCACATTCGCGCGGGACCAGGTGGCGTGGCACCGCGTCGCCGAGGCGCGATTCGACGACTTTATCTCGAGCGTGCGCCGCTGACCACGACGCACGCGAGAGCGAAGAAGGCCCCGAGAGGGGCCTTCTTCACTTCCAGGCGCCGCGCGCGCCGGTCTCGTCACTTCGACGTGCCGAACGGGTCCTTCAGCGAATCGTCCTTCGATGAACCTCCCGCGCTGCCGAACGGATTCGACAGGGAGTCCTCCCGAGGCGGCGTCGACCCGCCGCCGTCGCTCGGCACCTCGAGACGGATCCGTTCGATGTCGCCCAGATCCTGCTTGTCGATGAACGCCGTGACGAGCTCGGGGAAGAAGATCAGGATCGCGACCAGCACCAGCTGCATCCCCACCCAGGGGATCGCGCCCAGGTAGATGTCGGAACTCTTGACCTCCTTCGGCGCGATGCCTCGGAGATAGAACAGCGCGAACCCGAACGGCGGGTGCATGAACGAGGTCTGCATGTTCACGCACAGCAGCACACCGAACCACACCAGGTCGATGCCCAGCTTGTCCGCCACCGGCGCGAGTAGCGGGATGATGATGAACGCGATCTCGAAGAAGTCGAGGAAGAACGCGAGGAAGAACACGAACACGTTGACCACGATCAGGAACGTGGTCGGGCTGCCCCCGGTGACCGAGGTCAGCATGTGCTCGATCCACACGCCGCCGTCGACGCCCTGGAACACCAGCGAGAACACCGTCGACCCGATCAGGATGAAGATCACCATCGCGGTCAGCCGCATGGTGGCCTCCATCGCCTGGCGCACCAGCGACCAGGTCAACCGGCGGTGCATCGCCGCGAGGCCCATCGCACCGACCGCGCCCATGGCGCCAGCCTCGGTCGGGGTCGCCAGCCCGAGGAAGATCGTCCCGAGCACCAGGAAGATCAGCACGACCGAGGGCACCATGCCCCAGAGAACGCGGCGCCACAACGGCCAGCCCCGCAGGGTGCGCGCCTCGGGCGGCAGCGGAGGCATCGACTGCGGCCGCAGCAGGGACAGCACGAAGATGTAGAGCAGGAAGATGGCGACCTGCGCGATCGACGGGCCGATCGCGCCGGCGTACATGTCGCCGACCGAACGGCCGAGCTGGTCGGCGAGCACCACCAGCACCAGCGAGGGCGGGATCACCTGGGTGATCGTGCCCGAGGCGGCGATCACACCGGTCGCGAGCCGGATGTCGTAGCCGTAGCGCATCATGATCGGTAGCGAGATCACGCCCATCGCGATCACCGAGGCCGCCACCGTGCCGGTGATCGCGCCCAGGATCGCGCCGACCAGGATCACCGCGTACGCGAGCCCGCCGGGAACGCCGCCGAACAGCTGCCCGGTGCCCTCGAGCAGGTCTTCGGCGAGCCCGCACTTCTCGAGGATCGCGCCCATGAACGTGAAGAACGGGATCGCGAGCAGCAACTCGTTCGACAGGATGCCGAAGACACGCAGCGGCAGGTTCGCCATGAACTGGGGCGGGAAGAAGCCGAGTTCGATCGACACGAAGCCCGCGAACAGCCCCAGCGCGGCCAGCGAGAACGCCACCGGGAAGCCGATCAGCATGACGATCACCAACCCCGCGAACATCAGCGGGGCCATCGTCTGCATCTCGATCATTGCAGTGGCCTCTCGTAGTGGGTGTCCATCGGGTACACGCCGCGCAGGAACGCGATCCGCTTGACGATCTCGGCCAGCCCCTGCGCCGACAGCAGCGCGAAGCCGAGCGGCACGAGCACCTTGAACGGCCAGCGGATCAGGCCGCCGGCGTTGCTCGAGGTCTCGCCCGAGTGGTACGACTCGACGACGTAGGGCCAGGACATCCACGCGAGCAGCACCACCGCCGGCATCAGAAACAGCACCAGCCCGAGCAGGTCGACCCACGCCTGGCGCCGCGGACCGAGGCGCGAGTAGACGACGTCGACCCGGACGTGCTCGTTGACCTTCAGCACGAAGGGCGCGCCGACCATCACGGTCGCCGCGAACAGGTACCACTGCAACTCGAGCCACGCGTTCGAGCTGTCGCTGATCAGGTAGCGCAGCGTCGCGTTGATCGCCGACACCATGCACGACAGGAAAGCGGCCCAGACCGCGGCCTTCGCGAAGCGCTCGTTCACCCAGTCGACGGCATGGGCGAACCGGAGCCAGGATGCCATCGTGCGTTCCCCTGGAAGTCCCGACGTGCGCGTCCCGCGCAGCCTCGGGTCGCCGATTATAGAGGCAAGGCCTGCGACCTCCGCAGGGGCTGCGCTCAGCGCTTGCGCGCCGGCATCAGGTCTGTGCAGACCCCCTCGAACACCTCCGCGGCCATGCCGATCGACTCGCCGAGCGTCGGATGCGGGTGGATCGTGCGGCCGATGTCGGTCGCGTCGGCGCCCATCTCGATCGCGAGCGCGACCTCGCCGATCATGTCGCCCGCGTTCGTGCCGACGATCGCGCCGCCGACGATGCGGTGGGTCGCCTCGTCGAACAGCAGCTTGGTGAAGCCCTCGTCGCGGCCGTTCGCGATCGCGCGGCCCGAAGCAGCCCACGGGAAAACCGCGCGGCCGAGCTTCACGCCCTGCTTCGCGGCCTCCTCCTCGGTGAGGCCGACCCAGGCGACCTCGGGGTCGGTGTAGGCCACCGACGGAATCACCCGCGCGTCGAAATGGGCCTTCTCGCCGGCCGCGGCCTCGGCCGCGACGTGGCCCTCGTGCACCGCCTTGTGCGCGAGCATCGGCGGCCCGATCACGTCGCCGATCGCGAAGACGTGCGGCACGTTGGTGCGCATCTGCGAATCGACCGGCACGAAACCGCGCTCGGTCACCGCGACGCCCGCCCGCTCGAGTCCGATGCGTGCGCCGTTCGGGCTGCGGCCGACGGCGCTCAGGACCAGGTCGTAGAGCTGCGGCTCGGGCGGTGCGTTCTCACCCTCGAACCAGACGCGGATGCCCTCGGGCGCCGCCTCGGCCTTCACGGTCTTGGTCCTTGTCATCACGCGGTCGAAGCGTCGCGCGTTGTGCTTCTGCCAGACCTTGACCAGGTCGCGGTCGGCGCCCTGCATCAGCCCGTCGAGCATCTCGACGACGTCGAGCCGCGCACCCAGCGTCGAGTACACCGTGCCCATCTCCAGGCCGATGATGCCGCCGCCGATCACCAGCATCCGCTTCGGGATCGACGCGAGTTCCAGCGCCCCGGTGGAGTCGACGATGCGCGGATCGTCGGGCAGGAA
This sequence comes from Burkholderiales bacterium, assembly GCA_020248665.1. Taxonomy (GTDB): domain Bacteria; phylum Pseudomonadota; class Gammaproteobacteria; order Burkholderiales; family Burkholderiaceae_E; genus UBA4615. The sequence continues at coordinate 9,172 of JADCHE010000126.1, forward strand.
CGGCAGTCGCACCGCCTGGCTGCCGGCCGCGACGATCGCCTGCTCGAAGCGGATCACCTGCTTGGCGCCGGTGCGCGCCTGGCCGTCGCCCTCGGTCGCCTCCACTTCCAGGTGGTGCGCATCGAGGAAGCGCCCGACGCCGCGCACCACGCGGACCTTGCGCGCCTTCGCCATTGCGGCGAGCCCGCCGGTCAGCTTGCCGACGACCTTGTCCTTCCAGCCGCGCAGTGCGTCGAGGTCGATGCGCGGCTCGCCGAACGCGATGCCGTGCGCGGCCATCGAGCGCGCCTCGTCGGCGACCGCCGCGACGTGCAGTAATGCCTTCGACGGGATGCAGCCGACGTTGAGGCACACGCCACCCAGCGTCGCATAGCGCTCGACCATCACCGTGTCGAGGCCGAGGTCGGCGGCGCGGAACGCGGCCGAGTAGCCCCCGGGACCGGCGCCGAGGACCAGCATCCGGCACGTCAGGTCGGGCGTCCCGGTGAACGCCTCGGCCGGCCGGGGCGCGGACGCCCCGGCGGGCGACGGGGCGTGCGCAGGGGCCGTGGCCGGCGCAGAGGCCGGCGCGGACGCCACGGCAGGCGGCGCGGTCGGCACGGCGGGCGGCGCCGCCGGTGCCGCGGCCGCACCCGCCTCCTCCGCCTCGAGCACCGCGATCACCGTCCCCTCGGCCACCTTGTCGCCGAGCTTCACCTTCAGCTCGACGATCCGGCCCCCGGCGCTCGCCGGGATCTCCATCGACGCCTTGTCCGACTCCACGGTGAGCAGGCTCTGCTCGGCCTTCACCGTGTCGCCGGGCTTCACCAGCAGTTCGATCACCTCGACGTCCTTGAAGTCGCCGATGTCGGGAACGCGCAGCTCGATGGTGGGCATGGATGTGTGGGGGTCGATGCGCGGGCCGGGCCCGCTCAGGTCGTCGTCGGGGCGATCTCGAACTCGTGGATGCGGCTCGGGCCGCTCGAGCTCTTGTCGAACTCGGAGCCAGCGTCGACGCCGATCTGCGCGATCTGCCGGGCGCTGCGGTCATTGCCGTAGGTCGCGTACATCGCGCCCAGCGCGAAGTTGCGGCCCGAGCCGATCGCCCAGAAGCGCTCGAAGCTGAACACCTCGCGGTACGAGTACACGCCGTAGATGCCGCTCGGGTTCGCGATCAGCGCGGTGATCTGCGAGCTCTCGTACGGGTCGTCGTCCTCTTCCTTCGGGTTCAGGAAGTACTGCTCCTTGAGCACCTGGTGCGCGCGCAGGAAGGTCTCGAAGACCTCGCTGCGCGAGTGCAGGCGCGGCCGCTCGATCTCGCCCAGCACGCGCCGCAGCACCTCGAAGTGCGCGGTGCTGCCCGCCAGCCCGATGTACGAGTCGCCGACGCGGATGATCTTGTCGTTGGCCTCGTAGTCGCCGGGCAGGCGGGTCTCGCCGAAGGTGACGAGCGAGTCGGCCCCGATCGCGATGCGGTCCTTCTTCCTGACGACGACGATGGTGGTCACCGCGGCGGTCCCGTGTGCGTAGGAGGTGCGGCCACTCTACCGGTGGTGACTCACAGCATCACCCTGCGAAAATCCGCCAGAAGCGTGGCCACGTGCGCGTTGAAGCGCGCGGCGGCCGCGCCGTCGATCACGCGGTGGTCGTAGGACAGCGACAGCGGCAGGATCAGCCTCGGCACGAAGGCCGAGCCGTTCCACACCGGCTTCGTCGCGGAGCGGCTCACGCCCAGGATCGCGACCTCGGGGGCGTTGACGATCGGCGTGAAGCCGGTGCCGCCGATGCCACCCAGGCTCGAGATCGAGAAGGTGCCGCCCTGCATCTCGGCGGGCGAGAGCTTGCCGTCGCGCGCCTTGCGGGCGAGCTCGGCGGTCTCGGTGGCGATCTCGCCGACGCCCTTGCGGTCGGCGTCGCGGATCACCGGCACCATCAGCCCGTTCGGCGTGTCGGCCGCGAAGCCGACGTGCCAGTAACGCTTGAGCACCAGCGCGTCGCCCTCGAGCGAGGCGTTGAACTCCGGGTACTTCTTCAGCGCGTGCACGCAGGCCTTGATCAGGAACGCGAGCATCGTCAGCTTCGGGCCGGTCTTCTCGTTCTCCCTGTTCAGCTGCACCCGGAACGCCTCGAGGTCGGTGACGTCCGCGTCCTCGTGGTTGGTGACGTGCGGGATCATCACCCAGTTGCGGTGCAAGTTGGCCGCCGAGATCTTCCGGATCCGCGGCAGCGGCTTGGTCTCGATCGGGCCGAACTTCGCGAAGTCGACCTTCGGCCAGGGCAGCAGGCCGAGCCCGGCGCCCGCCTCGGCCGCCGGCGTCGCGGCGGGCGCCGCCGGGCCACGCGCGGCCTGCGCGACCGCGTCCTTCACGTAGGCCTGCACGTCCTCGTGCAGGATGCGCTGCTTCGGGCCGCTGCCGCGCACGAGCGACAGGTCGACGCCCAGCTCGCGCGCGAACTTGCGCACCGAGGGCGAGGCGTGCGGCTTCACGACGTGCCCGGCGGCGTCGACGCCGCCGGCGGGCACCGGCGGCGTGCGCAGCGGCGCGCCCGCCGCGGGCGTGGCCTCGGCCTGGCGCGCGGCGGCCATCGCATCACGCGTGCCGCTGGGGCGGCCTTCGGCAGGCGAGTCGCTCGACTCGACGGGCCCGTCGCCGGCGCGCGGCGCGGCGCCGGTCGGCTGCGCGGCCACCACCGCCAGCGGCGCGCCCTTCGAAACCTTGTCGCCGACCTTGACCTTGAGCTCGACGACCACGCCGGCGACGCTGGAGGGGATCTCCATCGACGCCTTGTCCGACTCCACGGTGACCAGACTCTGCTCGGCCTTCACGGTGTCGCCCGGCTTCACCAGCAGCTCGATCACCTCGACGTCCTTGAAGTCGCCGATGTCCGGCACCTCGACGAGGACGGGGCCGGCCGAGGACGCGGCCGGCGCCAAGGCCGCGCCCGGCGGCGCGGGCGCGAGGGCGGTGGCTCTCGGCGGCGCGGCCGCCGGCGTCGGTGCCGGCGCAGCCGCGGGCGCGGGCGCAGGCGCCGAGGCCCCCGCCTCCGCCGCCTCCAGCAGCGCGATCACCGTACCCTTCGACACCTTGTCGCCGAGCTTGACCCGCATCTCGACGATCCGTCCGGCGGCGCTCGACGGGATCTCCATCGACGCCTTGTCGGACTCCACCGTCAGCAGGCTCTGCTCGGCCTTCACCGCGTCGCCCGGCGACACCAGCAGCTCGATCACCTCGACGTCGGCGAAATCCCCGATGTCCGGCACCTTCAGTTCGATCGTGGCCATCGTGCGCGGGATCCGTCAGGCGTAGTGCGGGTTGGTCTTGTCGGGGTCGATCCCGTATCGCTTGATCGCGTCGGCGAGCACCTTCGGCTTCGCGTGCTTCTCGTCGACCAGCGCGCGCAGCGCAGACAGCACCACGAACTTGCGGTCGACCTCGAAGTGCTCGCGCAGCCGGTAGCGGAAGTCGGAGCGCCCGAAGCCGTCGGTGCCGAGCACCCGGTACCCGCGGCCCTTCGGCACGAACGGCCGGATCTGGTCGGCGAAGAGCTTCATGTAGTCGGTCGAGGCGATCACCGGACCGGCGTGCGCGTCGAGCTGGCGGGTCACGTACGGCACCTTCTGGGTCTCGGTCGGGTGCAGCAGGTTCCAGCGCTCGCAGTCGAGGCCGTCACGGCGCAGCTCGGTGAAGCTCGTCACCGACCAGACGTCGGCGGCGACGTTCCAGTCCTTATCGAGCATCTCGGCGGCGGCGAGCACCTCGCGCAGGATCGAGCCGCTGCCCAGCAGCTGCACGCGCGTCTTGTTGCCCGCGTCGCCCTCGCGCAGCAGGTACATCCCCTTGACGATGCCCTCCTCGCTGCCCGGCTTCAGGCCCGGGTGCGCGTAGTTCTCGTTGAGCAGCGTCAGGTAGTAGAAGACGTTCTCCTGGTTGCCGACCATCCGGCGCAGGCCGTCCTGGATGATCACCGCGACCTCGTGCGCGTAGGTCGGGTCGTACGACACGCAGTTCGGGATCGTCGCCGACAGCACGTGGCTGTGGCCGTCCTCGTGCTGCAGGCCCTCGCCGTTCAGCGTCGTGCGCCCCGAGGTGCCGCCGAGCAGGAAGCCGCGCGCCTGCATGTCGCCGGCCGCCCAGGCGAGGTCGCCGATGCGCTGGAATCCGAACATCGAGTAGTAGATGTAGAACGGGATCATGATGCGGTCGTTCGTCGAGTACGACGTCGCCGCGGCGATCCACGACGAGAACGCGCCTGCCTCGTTGATGCCCTCCTCGAGGATCTGGCCCGCCTTGTCCTCGCGGTAGTACATGACCTGGTCCTTGTCGACCGGGGTGTACTTCTGCCCTTCCGGCGCGTAGATGCCGAGCTGGCGGAACATGCCCTCCATGCCGAAGGTCCGCGCCTCGTCGGGCACGATCGGCACGACGCGCGAGCCGATCGACTTGTCGCGGATCAGCGCGGTGAGCACGCGCACGAACGCCTGCGTCGTCGAGATCTCGCGTCCCTCGGCGGTCGGCTCGAGCACCGCCTTCAGCGCGTCGAGCCCGGGCACCTCGAAGGTCTCGCTCGAGACGCGCCGGCGCTGCGGCAGGTAGCCGCCGAGCGCGCGGCGCCGCTCGTGCATGTAGCGCATCTCCGGCGCGTCCTCGGACGGCTTGTAGAAGGGCAGCTCGTCGAGCTTGTCGTCGGGGATCGGGATGTTGAAGCGGTCGCGGAACTCGCGGATCGCCTGCGTGTCGAGCTTCTTCAGCTGGTGAGTCGGGTTCTTCGCCTCGCCGACCCGGCCCATGCCGTAGCCCTTGACCGTCTTGGCGAGCACCACCGTCGGCTGGCCGCGGTGGTTGATCGCCGCGTGGAAGGTCGCGAACACCTTGTGCGGGTCGTGGCCGCCGCGGTTCAGGCGCCAGATGTCGTCGTCGGTCATCCGCGATACCATCTCGAGCAGCTTCGGGTGCTTGCCGAAGAAGTGCTTGCGCACGAATGCACCGTCGTTCGCCTTGTAGGCCTGGTACTCGCCGTCGACGGTTTCCTCCATCACGCGCTGCAGGATGCCGTCCTTGTCGCGCGCGAGCAGCGGGTCCCAGTACGAGCCCCAGATCAGCTTGAGCACGTTCCAGCCCGAGCCGCGGAATTCGCCCTCGAGCTCCTGGATGATCTTGCCGTTGCCGCGTACCGGGCCGTCGAGGCGCTGCAGGTTGCAGTTGACGACGAAGATCAGGTTGTCGAGCTTCTCGCGCGCCGCGAGCGAGATCGCGCCGAGCGACTCGGGCTCGTCCATCTCGCCATCGCCGCAGAACACCCAGACCTTGCGGTTGGACGTGTCGGCGATGCCGCGCGCATGCAGGTACTTGAGGAAGCGCGCCTGGTAGATCGCCATCAGCGGCCCGAGGCCCATCGACACGGTCGGGAACTGCCAGAAGTCCGGCATCAGCTTCGGGTGCGGGTACGACGACAGCCCCGTGCCGTCGACCTCCTGGCGGAACTTCAGCAGCTGCGCCTCGGTCAGGCGCCCCTCGAGGAACGCGCGGCCGTAGATGCCGGGCGCCGAGTGGCCCTGGAAGTAGACGAGATCGCCGCCGTGGCCCTCGTGCGGCGCGTGCCAGAAGTGGTTCATGCCCGCGCCGATCATGGTCGCGAGCGACGCGAACGACGCGATGTGGCCGCCGAGGTCGCCACCGTCGGGCGGATCCAGCCGGTTCGCGCGGACCACCATCGCCATCGCGTTCCAGCGGATGTACGAGCGGATGCGCTCCTCGAACCCGGCGTTGCCGGGGCTGCGCGCCTCGAGCTGGACCGGGATGGTGTTGATGTAGGCGGTATTCGCCGAGAACGGGATGAACGCGCCGTTGCGGCGGGCCTTCTCGACCAGCCTCTCGAGAAGGAAGTGCGCGCGCTCGGGGCCTTCGCGGTCGAGCACTGCCTCCAGGGCGTCGAGCCACTCCTGCGTCTCGAGCGAATCGGGATCGTTGGCCGCGGGGGCGTTCGGCACCGCTGACATCGTGCGTCTCCTCGAATGGTGCGGCCGATTCTAGGAAGCGCCTCAGCGAAAGTCCACAGATATTTTCGGATCGAGAAAGTCTTTTTCGTATCGTGATAAAAGAACCGCCGTGAGCGTTGCGGGCCCGCGGTTTCCCGGTCCCGCTCGACCCTGATATACTCATCCGTTCAGCGCCCGTAGCTCAGTTGGATAGAGTACTTGGCTACGAACCAAGGGGTCGTGGGTTCGAATCCTGCCGGGCGCGCCATCTCCAGCGGGCCGATCGTCGAGAGACGGTCGGCCCGTTTCCTTTCCGGAGGGTCGGTGAGCGTCCGGCCGGTCGGAACATCGCTGCGACATCGTCCGGCGAGCGCCCTCGTCGCGCGCCGCGCTGCAACCTTCCGGCCCGGACCTGCGGCCCCTATGATCGGGTGATGGACATCGCCGCCGTCGCCCGCGCCCTCGCCCCGTCGATCCGGTCCCGCTCCGACGAGATCGAGCGGAACCGCACGCTGCCCGCCGACCTCGCGGCGACGATGGCCCGCACGGGCCTCTTCCGCACGCTGCTGCCGCGCCGGCTGGGCGGCCTGGAGTGCGCGCCGCTCGACGCGCTCGCGTCGATGGAGGCGATCGGCGAGGCGGACGCGTCGGCCGGCTGGTGCACGATGATCGGCGCGACCGCGGGCATGTCGGCCGCGTGGCTCGACCCCGAGGTGGCCGCGGCGATCCACTCGAGCCCGGAGGTGGTCACCGGTGGCGTGTTTGCCCCGATCGGCCGCGCGGTCGTCGATGGCGACGCCTACGTCGTCGACGGGCGCTGGCCGTGGTTCTCGGGGCACGCGCACTGCGCGTGGCTGTCGGGCGGCTGCGTCGTCGTCGAGAACGGCGCGCCGCGGATGCTGCCGAACGGCGCGCCCGACGCGCGGATGGTCTTCTTCCCCGCCTCGGAGGGCACGCGGCTCGACGGCTGGCACGTCTCGGGGCTGTGCGGCACCGGCAGCGGCGAGGTCGAGGTCCGCGCGCTGCGCGTGCCGCGCGAGCGCTCGGTGTCGCTGATCGTCGACGCTCCGCGAGAGACCGGGCCCCTGTACCGGATGCCGCCCTTCGGGCTGCTCGCGCAGGGCATTGCCTTCGTGATGCTCGGCAACGCGCGCGCGGCGATCGACGATCTGGTGGCGCTCGCCAGCAGCAAGCGCCCGCAGGGCAGCCGGCGCACGCTCGCCGAGCGCGCGGGCGCGCAGGCCGAGCTCGCACGGGCGGAAGCGGCACTGCGCTCGGCGAGCGCCTACTGCGTCGACGCGGTCGGTACGGCGTGGAGCCGAGCGCTCGGCGGCGATCCGCCCGGCCTGCGCGAGCGCGCGGCGCTGCGGCTGTCGGCCACGAGTGCGACCCGCACCGCCGCCGACGTCGCGCGCGCGATGTACGACCTCGGCGGCGGCTCGTCGGTGTTCGAGTCGAGCCCGCTGCAGCGGCGCTTCCGCGACGCGCACGTGGGCACGCAGCACGCGATGGTCGCGCCGCCGACGCTCGAGCTCGCCGGCCGCGTGCTGATGGGCGTGCCGACCGACGCGACGCTGCTCTGACTGCGCGCCGCATGCGCGGGCTCAGGCGCCGGCGAACGGCACTGGCGGGATCGACAGCCCCGCGGCGGTGGCGATCCGCAGCGTCAGCAGCGACGCGGTCTGCAGCGGCGGCGTCGCGAGCAGCAGCGCTCCGAACCCCGCCGGATCGAGTCCCTCCTCGCGGATCGCCTCGCCCCATGCGACGAGCAGGACCGCCGCCGCGATCCCCGGCAGCCGCGCCGAGGTCACGGTGCCGAGCGGAAGCACCCGTGCGAGGCCTGATGCGAGGCGCGCGACCGGATCGATGCCGAACGCGCCGACCGCGCACGCCGAGCCGGCGACCAACGGCCGACCGAACAGCGACGGCAAACCGTCGGGGTCGGCGGCGATCGGCGCGAGGACCGGATCGAACGGCGCGCCGAGCGCCGCGCAGTACAGCGTGGCCGTGGCGAACCGCCCCTGCGCCATCCGCTCCGCGTGCGCGGCGAGCGTGCACAGCGCAGCGGCCAGGCCGTCGCGCACGGCGTCGCGCGGTTCACGCATCATCCCGGCGAGCGCCGGCGCGATCGTGTCGCAGGTGTCGTCGTCGAGGAGTACGGGATAACGCGAAGGCATCGAGGCATCCAGGGCGCGGCGACATCCGCCGCGCCATGCAGTCTCCAGGTGCCGTCGCGCTCCGGCTTGACCGTCGCGGCCAGGCCGTTGCCCGACCGTGCGGACCCGACGATCGATTCTGCAGCCTGAAGCCGAGCGCGATCGGGCTCTCGGATCGAGCGCGACCGACCAGCGCATCAACGCAGGCACCGGCCGGCCGTCGCGGCGCGCCGGCATGAACGCGATGTCCTCGAACGCCCGCCTCGACCTCCAGCGTGACCCGCCGTCCGGTCTCGTCGACCCGGACCGAGACGCGCAGTTCGACCGCTCCGCCGGCGAGTGCTGGCAGCGCGTCCAGCCCGTCGGGCGCCGCGAGGAACTCCGGCGGGTGGTCGACCTCCCAGGCCTCGAGGAAGTCGGGCTCGGGCTGCGAGCCCGCGGTCGGCTCGCGGCGCGAGGCCTCGATACGCACCGAGGGCAGCGCTGCACGCACGCCACCGGCCTCGCAGTCGGTCGCGCGCCATGCGGCTCCACCGCAGCCAACTCGGCCGATGGACGAGGGGCTGCGGCTGCCGCCGGCGCAGGCTGCGCGCCCGCGGCCGCGACCGCCACCACCGGCCTCGTCGACGCCCGGGATGCCTGTCGCTCGGGCCCGTCCCCGTGCGCGTGCCACGCGCTCCAGTGCAAGCCGAACGAGGCGCCGAGCGCGAGCGCGACGCGCAGCCGCACGAGGCCGGCGAGCGCCGCGGTGCCACGGACGATGCGCGGGCTCACAGTCCTGCGTCGGTGACCTCGCGCCAGTTCATCGAGCATCGAGCCGAGCCACGAGATCTTGCCCAGGTCGGTGTCGACCGGGTCGACGATCACCCGCCCGCCGACATTCCCGAGGTCGCAGAACCCGCCGGCCGGCCGCCAGACGTTGCGCGCGATCGTCGTCAGCAGGTTGGTCTGCGCGACCAGCTCGCTGCGGTCGAGCGGAAAGCTGACCGCCGCCGGCTTGTCGGTGTCGGTCCAGGCCTTCACGCGCGTGCCGTCGCGGAACGCGTAGCAGGTCTGCATCGTCACGTCGTACAGGTCGCTCTGGCCGAGCAGAGGCCCGGTGCCGACGAACACGTAGCAGTTACGGGTCGGCGGCGTGGCCCCCACGATCGGCCCCGAGGTCAGCGGCTGCACGTTGCCGCTGGCGTCGCGCACCCGCGCGAACAGCATCGGCGCGGGCACCGCGGCGGTGTCGCTCTTGAAGTCCCGGCGCCTGGCGTTGCCGAGCAGGTCGCCGCCGCAGACCTCGGTCACGGTGCCGTCGGCCGCGCCGGGCACGTAGGCGGTCACCTGGGCGAACCCGGCCGGCGAGTTCATCGTGCCGACTCCGGTCGAGAGCTGCTGCAGCAGCTGCCCCGTCTTCACGTCGACGACGAACAGGACGCCGCGGCCGCGGCCCGCCGAATCGAACGTCCGGACGTCGTTGCGGCCCGAGGTCAGCAGCACGACCCAGCCCCACCCCCACCGCTTGGTCTTCACGACCTGCGGCGCGCCGACGTAGCGCGCCTCCGAGTCGATCACGTCGCCGGCGTCGAGGTACGAGCGCATCGTGACGATCCGCCGCCCGGTCTCCCGGTTCCGGCCGGCGATCTTCCCGGCCGCCTCCCAGATCCAGGTCGCGTTGATGTCGCCCGAGGCCGCGTCGAAGCCGTTGCAGCGGAACGCGGCGACCGAGCCCGAGCGGTTGTCCGCATCGTACGAGACGCGGTACAGGCCCGAGTCGGTCTTCAGCTCGACCGAACAGGTGGACATCCCGTAGGTCGAGTGGGTCGAGCTGGCGTCGGTGGCGTCGGGGCTGGTCACGTGGATCCCGGTCGCCGGATCCCGCTCGAGCCGCGTGTTCGGCTGCGAGCCGTTTCCGCCGAGGCTCGGCTCGTCCAGGCCGACGAACTTCATCCGCGAGCGCAGCACGTTGCCGGTCGGCCACTCGACCGACAGGTCGAGCCTCAGGTTCGCCGGCACGTTCCGCACGACCCGGGTCGGCGGGTGCGACAGGTCGCTGAGCCCGTCGGGCTGCGCGTGCAGCGTCGGCGTGCATCTGGTGCACCAGACGCCCGCGACCCAGGCGAACCGGACGATACGCGAGCGGCACCGGCCCGCGAGCGAGGTGTCTGTCGGCTTCATGCGGCACGCCATGGCGATCCGTCGCGTCGGTCGGCTCCACGCTCATTCCATCGGCAGCGAGAACGTGGTCTGCGAGAACGCCTCGACCCCCGCGCGGGCCCGCCGTCCGCGCGGAGACGCGGAAGATCGGCGCGAAAGGCGTCGACGCGGTCGAGCAGCGCGAGCAGCTGTCGGGCGCGCGTCCGACCGACACGACGCAGTGGCTGTCGGCGGCCGGCCCCTCGACCGAGGACAGCCGGTCGATCCCGTGGACCGTGGTCATGCCCTCGCCGGTGGTCATCGCGCTCGCCGCGGCCACCGCGCCGAACATCGCGGCGAAGGTCGCGTTGTCGCGCAGCACCCGCGGCATGCCCGACGCGTCGGGCGGCAGCGCCGTCGCCCGGTAGGACATGTTGCGGCCGACGCCCGCGGCGTTCGTCGCGATGTTGTCGAGGTCGCGGAACCACCGGCCGGCGGCGCTCTCGAACTCGCGCATCACGCGGTGCAGCACCAACTCGTTGCGGTTCACCGCGTCGCGCCGGAAGGAAGTGTTCCGAGCGAGTAGGGTCGAGGTATCGATCGACTTCATCAGCCCGACGGCGGCGAGCGCCAGATCGCCGAGCGCCGACAGGTCGGTCATCAGCAGCAGGTCCTGCACGCGGAACGCGACCGAGGTCGGGACGCTGACGTGCGTGGCACTGACGATGGAGGCCGGCAGCGGGACCGCGCCGGCTCCGCTGCGGGCGGACGAGACCAGGATCGCGTCGGAGTCGGCGCCGTCGCCGTCGACGACCGCGATCGGCGTGAGGTACAGCGCCGGGGGGGAACGCGGCGAACGGCGCAGGCCACGCGCCGGCACGCGGCAGCAGAGCTGCACGCCGCCTCGCCAGACGCGCAGCCGGCAGCCCCGCAGCGTCACGCCATGCTCCAGGCCGCTACCCGCCATCCGCAGGTCGCGCATCATCCGCCACGAGGTGATCGTGCCGGCCTGCTGCGCGTCGGCGCCGCAGGCCGTCGAGCACCGGTGGGCCTCGCTCTGCGAGAACACCTGGATGACGACCACCGACGCGATCGCGCCGCCGGAGTCGGCCTGCGCCTCGCGCGGCGGCGTCCAGGTGATGACGATCCGGACGGTGTTCGGGTCGCCGCCGATCGCGCCGAAGACCACCGTCGCGCTCGCCGCGGGCAGCCCGCTGCCGGGTGCCCGGAGGCGATTGGTCAGCCAGCTCCGGAACTGCACGCCCCCCGTCTGGAAGTCCGCGGCCGCGGTCGCCCGGTTCGAGGACTGCATCCGCGCGATCAGATCGTCGGCCGCCGCCGCGGCCTCAGCGCGGAAGCGCGGAATCACCCATGGTTTACCCTCGCCGGCACGCGTGCTACCGTTGGCCGCATACCCCTGGACGTGCACGGCTGGAGCGCCCTTGATCCGACGCGGGACGAACGACGCACGCACGGCGCGGGCCGCGCGCGCCGCGGCGCGGCGGATCGCGCGGGGGGGCGGGCGATGAAGCGCCGCGCGCTCTACAGCGCGTCGCCCGACGCGAAGGCCGAGCCGGCCGCCGAGGCGGCCC
>JADCHE010000127.1 GCA_020248665.1 Burkholderiales bacterium
GCCGCGCCGATGCCGCCGGCTGGCGCCGCGCCGCCCGCAGGCGCCGCGCCGATGCCGGGCAATCGAGGCGGCGAACCGGCCAGGAAGTGAGCCCGCCGGCCCGGGCTCGGGCCGGGCGCGTCAGGCCGCGCCGGCTTCGCGCGCCGCCTGCGCGACCGCGATCGCGGTCGCGTTCAGCACCCGGCGCATCGTCGCCGCCGGCGTCAGCACGTGGACCGGGCGAGCCGCGCCGAGCAGCACCGGCCCGATCGTGATGCCCTTGCCGCCGGCGACCTTCAGCACGTTGAGCAGGATGTTCGCGGCGTCGAGGTTCGGCATCACCAGCAGGTTCGCCCGGCCGGTCAGGCTCGACTCCGGCAGGAATTCGCGCCGGATCTCCTCCGACAGCGCCGCGTCGCCGTGCATCTCGCCGTCGCACTCGACGTCGGGGAGGTGCGCGCGGAACAGCGCAGCCGCCGCGCGCATGCGACGCGCGCTCGGCCGGTCGCTCGCGCCGAACATCGAGTGCGAGACGAACGCGACCTTCGGGGTCACCGCGAACGAGCGCATCGACTCGACCGCCATCCGTGCGATCTCGGCGAGCTGCTCGACGTCGGGCTCGTCGTTGACCAGCGTGTCGGTGAGGAACAGCGTGTGCTCCGGCAGCATCAGCGCGTTCATCGTCGCGAAGCACGAGCTGCCGCGCGCGAGTCCGATCACGTCGCGCACGCGGCCGAGGTGGTCGTCGAAGCGCCCGACCAGGCCGCAGACCATCGCGTCGGCGTCGCCGCGGCGGATCATCATCGCGGCGATCGTCGTCGCCGAGCGGCGGATCGTCGCCTTCGCGAGCTCGGGCGTCACGCCGCGCCGGCCCATCAGCAGCCGGTAGTCGCTCCAGTAGTCGCGAAAGCGCGCGTCGTCCTCGGGGTCGGTCACGTCGAAGTCCGCACCCGGCCGGATCCGCAGCCCCGCGCGCTTGCAGCGCGTCTCGATGACCGCCGGTCGGCCGATCGCGATCGCCCGCGACACCAGCCCCTCGTCGATCGACGCCTGCACCGCGCGCAGCACGCGCTCGTCCTCGCCCTCGGCGTAGACGACTCGCGCGGGGCGTGCGCGGGCCGCCGCGAACACCGGCGACATGAAGAGGCCGGTGTGACTGACGAAGCGCTCGAGCGAGCGGCGGTACGCGGCGAGGTCGGCGATCGGCCGTGTCGCGACGCCCGAGTCCATCGCGGCCTTCGCGACCGCGGGTGCGATGCGCAGGATCAGCCGGCTGTCGAAGGGCTTCGGGATCAGGTAGTCGGGGCCGAAGCTCAGGTCCTGGCCCGCGTACGCCGCGGCGACCTCGTCGGAGATCTCGGACTTCGCGAGGTCGGCGATCTGCCGTACGCAGGCGAGCTTCATCTCGTCGGTGATCCGCGTCGCCCCCGCGTCGAGCGCACCCCGGAAGATGTAGGGGAAGCACAGGACGTTGTTGACCTGGTTCGGATAGTCCGAGCGGCCGGTCGCGATGATGCAGTCCGGGCGCACCGCCTTCGCGAGCTCGGGCCGGATCTCGGGCTCGGGATTCGCGAGCGCGAGGATGATCGGACGGTCGGCCATCGACGCGACCATGTCCTGCGTCAGCACGCCCGCGGCCGAGCAGCCGAGGAACACGTCGGCGCCGCGGCAGACGTCGGCGAGCGTGCGCGCGTCGGTCGTCTGTGCGTAGCGCTGCTTGGACGGATCGAGCCCCTCGCGGCCGCTGTGCACCACGCCCTTGGAGTCGACCATTGACACGTGCTCGCGACGGATGCCGAGCCCGACCAGCACGTCGAGGCAGGCGATCGCCGCGGCGCCGGCGCCCGAGACCGCGACCTTGACCGCACCGATGTCCTTGCCGACGAGCTCCAGCCCGTTGAGGATGGCCGCAGCCGAGATGATCGCGGTGCCGTGCTGGTCGTCGTGGAAGACCGGGATGTTCAGCCGGTCGCGCAGCGTGCGCTCGATCTCAAAGCACTCGGGCGCCTTGATGTCCTCGAGGTTGATGCCGCCGAGCGTCGGCTCGAGCGCGGCGATGATCTCGACGAGCTTCGCCGGGTCCTTCTCGGCGAGCTCGATGTCGAACACGTCGATGCCGGCGAACTTCTTGAAGAGGCAGCCCTTGCCCTCCATCACCGGCTTGCCGGCGAGCGGGCCGATGTCGCCGAGCCCGAGCACCGCGGTGCCGTTGGTGACGACGCCGACCAGGTTGCCGCGCGAGGTGTACTCGGCGGCGAGCGTCGGGTCGCGCTCGATCTCGAGGCACGCATAGGCGACGCCGGGCGAGTACGCGAGCGACAGGTCGCGCTGGTTCGACAGCGGCTTGGTCGGGGTGATCGAGATCTTGCCGCGGCTCGGCGTGCGGTGGTACTCGAGGGCGGCGTCCCGGAGCGCCTGCTCTGCGGGCGACAGGGTGGCGGGATCGGTGGGCATGGCGTCTCCGTGCGTCTCGGGGCCCGGCCGTCCTTCGGGAGTCGGCGGGGAGGCGCCCCGGCGGCCGGGTGCGGATGATAGCGCCGCGGCGCGGCCGCGGTCGCATTCCCGACCCGGGCGCGCGGAGCAGCGCACCGTCGGCGTGCGCGGCCGCGGCCCCGACGTCGGTTCCGGCCGGCGGCGGCGAGGCTCGCCCGCATCGTGCGCCGCGGGTACGATCCGGCGGCCCGGCGGCGAGGTGCCGCCCCATGCACGTCCGACAGGGAGACTCGCACCATGATCCACGTGATCGCCTTCATCACCTGCCAACCCGGCCAGCGCGACGCGGTGCTCGCCGCGATGCGCGAGAACGTGCCGCTGGTGCACGCCGAGGACGGCTGCATCGAGTACCAGCCGGTCGTCGACGCGCCCGGGCTGCCTTTCGCCGTGCCGGCCGGCTCCGACACGGTCGTGGTCGTCGAGAAGTGGCGCGACGCGGCCGCGCTCGCCGCGCACGCGGCCGCGCCGCACATGAAGGCCTACGGCGCGAAGACCAAGGGCCTGGTCGCCGACCGCCGCATCCACGTCTTCACGCCCGCCTGATCGGATCGGCGTCCGCCATGCGCGGGCGGCGGTGCACCGGGTTCAGCGCAGCGGCGTGCCGAGTGGCGCGGCGTCCTCGACGTCGTCCGTGGGGCGCGGCGCGGGCGCGGGCGCACGAGGCCGCGACAGCGCGCCGACGATCGGCGCCTCGACCCAGCGGTAGAGCAGCGCGCCGGCCGCGACGCTCGCTGACCAGGCGAGCGCGAGCCCGAGCGCCGAGGCCACCGGATCGTCGGCGAACCAGCGCGCGGCCGCGGCCTCGACCAGCATGCAGACCGGGAAGTGGGCGAGGAACACCGAGTACGAGATGCGCGCGAGGAACGCGAGACGAGGTGTCGCGAGCCGGCGCGCGCCCAGGTCGCGCGGCACCGCCCAAGCGAGCAGCAGGGCGGTGGCGGTCGCGACCGCGATGCGGGTGCGGAACTCGACCCACAGCGCGGCCGTTGCGAGGGCCGCGATCGCGAGCGTCGCAAGCCGCCCGGAGCGGCCGGGCGCGGACCAGGCCGCGAGCGCGCCGAGCGCGTACGAGCCGAAGTAGTAGAAGCCGGTCGCGTCCCAGCGCGCATCCCGGTTGAAGCCGAGCAGCGAGACGGCCGCGAGCGCGGCGAGCGCCGCCGGCATCGCGCCGGACGCACCGAGCCGCGCGCAGGCCCATGCGAGCAGGGCGGTGATCGCGAACAGCTGCAGGTCGATCGAGACGTACCAGAGCCCGGCCGACAGCGCGGGCTCGCCGATCAGGTCCTGCAGCATCGCGAGGTTCGCGAGCAGCTGGCGCGCGGTCGGCGCGTCCGCCACCGTGGGATGGTCGGTGAGCGCACGGCCGATCGCGGCCGTGGCGACGGCCGCCGCGATCGCAGCGAAGTAGGGCCCTGCGAGCCGCGCCCAGCGCCGCACGAGCGCGGTACCCGGTGCGGTGCCGCGCGCGACGCCGTCCGGCGCGAGCGCACGTGCGGCGAGGAAGCCCGCGACCACGAGGAACACCTGGACCGCGAGCCGGCCATACTCCGCGAGCCCGTCGACCGCCGTCGTCGCGAACGGCCGCACCGCGTCGGACATCGGCCCGTAGAACGCGAGGTGGTGCAGCACGATCAGCTGCGAGGCGAGCGCCTTCAGCGCGTCGATCAGGGGCAGGCGGGCAGGCACGGGCAGGGGTCGGGGCGGGGTCGGGCGGTGCGCCACGGTCGACGGGTGGCCGCTCGGCGGACCTGCAGTCTATCGTGCACGGGACGGCCGGGCGATGGCGTGTTCCGCGCGGGGCGCCCCCCGCGACCCCTCGGCGGCGACCGGGTCAGTCGGCAGCGGCCGCGTGCGCCGGGCCTGCCGCGGACCCGCCAGGCGGGCGCAGCAGCAGCACCAGCGGCATCGTCGCGATGCAGACCCACATCATCAGCCGGAAGTCCTGCAGGAACGCGATCGTCGCCGCCTGGCGCGCCACCTCCGCCTCGAGTGCCGCCAGCCCCTCGGGCGTGTCGAGGCGCCACAGGCCGGCCTCGAGCGCGAGCCGCAGCGGCATGCCGGAAGGATCGATCGAGCCCGCGAGCGCCGCGTGCTCGATGCGCGTGTTGCGCGACAGCGCCGCGACGACCACCGAGATGCCGACGCTGCTGCCGATGTTGCGTGCGAGGCTGAACAGCGAGGAGCCCTCGTTGCGGTGCCGCGGCGAGAGCGACGAGAAGGTCACCGCGGTCAGCGGCGGGAACACGAATCCGATGCCCAGGCCCTGGACCACGCCGGTCCAGACGATCGTCCATCTGTCGACCGTCGTGTCGAAGCCGGTCATCGCGTGCAGCGCGAACGCGGTGAGGGTGAGGCCCAGCAGGATCGTCGCGCGCGGATCGACGCGGTCGCCGAGCTTGCCGCAGATGATCATCGCGACCGCGGTGCCGACGCCGCGCGGCGCGAGCACCAGGCCGGTGTCGAACACCGGCCAGCCCATCAGGCCCTGCAGGAACGGCGGCAGCAGCGTCATCGTCGCGAGCAGCACCACGCCGATCCCGAATGCCGTCGCGAGGCCCGCGGAGAAATTGCGGTCCGCGAACAGCTTCGGGTCCAGGAACGGCGCCGGGTGCGTGAGCACGTGCACGATGAACAGGTACGCGCACAGCGCCGCGAGCACCGCCTCGACGACGATCTCCCGGCTCTCGAACCAGTCGAGATGCTCGCCGCGGTCGAGCATCAGCTGCAGCGCGGCGAGCGAGATCGCGAGGAACGCGAAGCCCATCGCGTCGAAGCGCCGCGCGCGGTCGAGCGCCGTCTCGGGCAGCCACGCGAGCAGCCCGAGCATGGTGAGGATGCCGAGCGGCAGGTTGATGAAGAAGACCCAGCGCCAGCTCTGGTACTCGGTCAGCCAGCCGCCGAGCGTCGGTCCCAGGATCGGTCCGAGCATGACGCCGACGCCCCAGACCGCCATCACCGCCGCGTGCTTCTCGCGCGGCCAGGTGTCGAGCAGCACCGACTGCGACAGCGGCACGAGGCACGCGCCGAACGCGCCCTGCAGCAGCCGGAACAGCACGATCTGCTCGAGCGTGGTCGCCGCGCCGCAGGCCATCGACGCGAGCGTGAAGCCGATCACCGACGCGACGAACAGCCGCTTGCGACCGAAGCGGTCCGCGACGAACGCGGTGAGCGGCATGCAGATCGCGGTCGACACGATGTAGGAGGTCAGCACCCAGGAGATCTGCTCCTGCGTCGCGCCCATCTCGCCCTGCATGCGCGGGAGCGCGACGTTGGCGATCGTCGAGTCGAGCGTCTGGATGACGGTCGCGAGCGTGACGGCGACCGTGACACCGTGCCGGCGTCCCGCGTCCGTAGCGCTCAAGGCAGCAGGTCCGACAGCGTCCGACGCTGACCGGTCTCGACCGAGACGTGCGCGCTCAGGCCGGCGCGCAGCGGCGGCGCGCCCTCGAGCGGCTCGATGCGGATGCGCACCGGCACGCGCTGCGTCACCTTGATCCAGTTGCCGCTCGCGTTCTGCGGCGGTATCACCGCGAACTCGGCGCCGGTCGCCGGGCTCAGGCTGTCGACCGTGCCGCGCCAGGCGACGCCCGGATAGGTGTCGACGCGGATCCGTGCAGGCTGCCCGCCGCGGATCGCGCCGAGCTCGGTCTCGGTGAAGTTCGCCTCGACCCACAGTCCGCCGTCGGCGACCGGCGCGAGCGCGGTCGCGCCGGCGGCGAC
>JADCHE010000128.1 GCA_020248665.1 Burkholderiales bacterium
CCCTGGATCACGACGGTCGGCCCGGGCGGGCTGATCGTGATGCCGGTCGGCACCGGCAGCGTGTGCGCGCCCATCGACGCCGAGTCGTCGAGCATCACGAACACGTTGCCCGGGGGCTCGGTCGCGGTGAACGGCGGGGACTGCACCAGCGTCGTCGACGCCTGCGGGTAGGCCGGCCAGGCGAGCGTCAGGCACACCAGGTTGATCAGTGCCCGGACGATCACGTGCCGTCGCGGGGACGGCGGGGTCGGCTCGGTCGGTGTGTTCGTCGTCTTCATCGGTCAGTCTCCCGGGATCAGATCGCGAACCGGAGTTCGCTCTGCAGGTGCAGCCACCGGCCGCGATCGAGCACGACACGGGCGGTCACCCGGTACTTGCACAAGCGCGGGTTCACGCCGGGCAGGACCTCGCACACCGTGATCGCCGCGACGGACTCGCGGTTGACGTCGTTGGCCAGCATCGAGGGCACCAGATCCCCGGTCGCGTCCTCGAACAGGCACTGGTACGACTGCACGCCGGGGAAGGCGACGCCCGAGGCGCCGAAGTCGACCGCCGACGCGGTCCACTTCGCGGGCGTGCGCCAGGCGGCGGGGTCGACGTTGCGCACGCCCGGCGTGGTCACGCGCACGCTGTCGGCCATCCCGACCGACTGCATGACCGCCGCCTCGCAGAACCGCAGCACCGACTGGGCGGCGGCTTCGGCGAGCACGTAGTCGCCGGAATTCGTGGAGATCATCTGTCCGGCCCCGGCCCGGCGCACCTGCGCCGCGACGATCAGCGTCAGCGACAGCAGCAGCACCATCGTGACCGCGAGCACGAAGCCGCGCTGGCGTCTGGCTGCCCGCGGCGGCCTCGCGGCGGGCATCGATCGGATCGTTCGGGTCGGACTCAGCATCGGAGGGCCGTCAGTCAGGGGAGGAACTGCCGCGGGTTCGCGGTCGCGCGCGAGCGGACGGTGAACACCTGCGTGTACGTCCGCCGCAGCGCTCGGTCGGTCGCCGTCTCCTGCGGCGGCGCGCCGGCGGCCTCGGCGGCGGTCATCGGGCACCGCGAGTAGCTGTACGAGGTCGCGTTCGACAGGTCGCGCGCGGCGTCGGGCCCCGACCTGACGACGATGCAGACGTGGACCGAGACGACGAAGTCCCAGGGCAGCGTCTCCGGGGGCAACCCGTTCAGGAATGCGGCATCGCGCAGGCTGCGGACCGTCGCGCCCGGGTTCACCGCGGGGTTCGAGTAGCGGACGTCGTCGAACCCGTAGAACACCTTGAACTGCTCGACGTTGCCGACCAGCTGCTGCGGCGCCGGGAACGGCAGGGCCTCGGCCGCGCGCCCGTTGCCGCGGCACCAGAGCGAGCCGGCCGCCCCGAAGTAGGTGTTCTGCACGATCGGACGGTTCGCGACCACCGACGTGCCGACGTGCCCCACCGGCAGCGGCTCGGCCGGAGGCAGGATGCCGAGGCAGTCGTCGATCAGGCCCTGGGCGGGGGGGATCACCGCGTCACCCTGGAACCGCACCATCAGCGAGTCGAAGTTCGGATCGACCGCGCCCCCGCAGACCGGGTTGCGATTCGTGTCGTCGACGAAGCGCGCGCCGGAGCAGCCGGCCAGGCTCGCGCCGTCGGCGAACAGCGTCTGCGAGCGCTGCAGGCTCGCCTGCCCGCCGCCGATCGCGATCTCGGAGCCCACGATCTCGCCGTAGCCCGACTGGCGGATCGAGTTGCCGATCAGTTGCATCGCCACCTGCCCGGTGTCGGCGATGCCGGCGAGCTCGCCGGCCACGCGCGCGGTCCGGGTCGACGCGACGAACGCGGTCGACACGCCGGCGGTCACGGCGAGACCGATCGTGATCGACAGCATCATCTCGACCAGCGAGCGGCCCCCCTGGGCGATCGCGGGACGGCGGGCGGTGTAGGGGTGCATCCTCGTCATCCCGGGAAGAACGTGACCGTCATGCATCGGTAGCGCACGTCGGTGCGTACCGCGTCGATCAAGTTGCAGGCCCCGTCGGCGGCGACGGCATTCGCGTTCGGCTCGAGCCAGCCGACGGAGACCGTCATCGACATCACGGATCCGGGGGTGGTCTCGCCCATCCACACCGCGGCGCCCGGCAGCTGGCGCGACACCTCGGTCAGCCACAACGCGAGCTGGACCTCGGGCACCTCGTTCTGCGCGTCGCACGCGTCCGGGTTCGCGCAGGTCGGTATCGTCACGGCCTGGCCCGGGTTCATCGTTCGCGTGTAGCGGGTCGCCAGCGCCAAGCCGTAGCCTTCCTGGTTCGCGGTCACGCGCTCGTAGAGCTGGGTCACCAGCGTCGTGGCGACGCGGCGCGACTCGGAGTCGACCTGCACCGACAGCGACCTCGCCTGCAGTGCCGCAAGCCCGAGCAGGCCGAAGGCGACGATCACCAGCGTCACCAGCACCTCGATCATGCTGACGCCGCGCTCGGCGCGTGCGTCCACCCTCCGAGCTCGGCTCATGAGCAGACTCCCGCGACCGGCCGCGCGCTGCCGAGCCGGCCGGCCGCGTTGACCGCGAGGCAGCTCGCGCGCTCGGACAGCAGCGGCGTGGGGCGCGCCGCGACCGGCGTGCCGTGGTCGATCGCGAACGCGCCGACCGGGCCGGCTATGCGAACGCCATTCCAGTTGAAGACGATCGTGCCGGGGCCCGGTGCCCAGAGCATCGCCCGGGTGCCGGCGGTCGTGGTGCCGAGCGGCCCCTGTCGCCGGATCAGCACGTCGCCGGCCTCGAAGTCGTCGCCGGCGTTGGCGTCGGCCTTCGCATAGACCATCCATCCGGCGGCCCAATCGCCGGCGCCGAACGTGCCTGCGGCCGCGCCGCTGCAACTCGGCGCCGGGCCGTTGGCGTTCGCGCTGCGGCACACGCCGACCCGCGAGGCCCGGACCGTGGCCTCGGACCGCGCGAACTCCAGCGCCGAGCGGAGCGTGTTGGCGGCCTCGACGACGCGGCTGTCGGCGATGATGCGCTCGAACATGGGGATCGCCGAAGCGGCGAGGATCGCCATGACGGCGATCACGGTCAGCAGCTCGATCAGCGTGAAGCCCGGGGCGCGGCGGAAGAAGACGCCTCCGCTGCGCGCAGGAACTCTTCCCCGGGCGACGTTCGACACGATGGGGTCCGTCAAGGATTGCGACAGACCGGATCGTATCGACCCCGCCCGGGGCGACGGCGTGCCCCGCGACGGGAGGCCGCTCCGGGGGTGCGAACGGATGCCCGCGATGGCGTCCAGGCGACGAACGTGCGGCGCCGACCCGACGGACGCGAGGTCGCCGGCCGGGTCGCGCCGGCCCCGGTCAGCCCGGGAAGGTGTACGCCGTCTTCACCGTCGTGAAGAACTCCGCCGCATAGCGCCCCTGCTCGCGCGGGCCGTACGACGAGCCCTTCCGGCCGCCGAAGGGCACGTGGTAGTCGACGCCCGCGGTCGGCACGTTCACCATCACCATGCCGGCCTGCGCGTGGCGCTTGAAGTGCGACGCGTACTTGAGCGAGGTCGTGCAGATGCCCGAGGACAGGCCGAACTCGGTGTCGTTCGCGATCGCGAGCGCCTCGTCGTAGTCCTTCGCGCGGATCACGTTGCACACCGGCCCGAACACCTCCTCGCGGCTGATGCGCATCGCGTTCGTCGTGCCCGTGAAGAGCGCGGGCGCGAGGTAGTGGCCCTTCTTCGGCCTCTCGAGAAGCATACCGCCGTACGCGAGCGTGCCGCCCTCCTTCTGCGCCGCGCCGATGTATTCAATGTCCTGGTCGAGCTGGCCCTGGTCGACGACCGGGCCGATGTCGACCCCCTTCTCGCGGGCGTCGCCGACGTTCAGCTTCCTCATCGCCTCGACGGTCGCGGCCACGAAGCGGTCGTGGATGCCCTCGGTGACGATGATCCGCGAGGACGCCGTGCAACGCTGGCCGGTCGAGAAGAAGCCGCCCTGCACCGCGCAGCTCACGGCGGTGGCGAGGTCGGCATCGTCGAGCACGACGAGCGGGTTCTTGCCGCCCATCTCCAGCTGGAACTTCGCCATCCGCTCGATGCACGACTGCGCGACCTTGCGGCCGGTGGCGACCGAGCCGGTGAAGCTGATCGCGTCGACGCGCCGATCGGCGAGCAGCGCCGCACCCACCGAGCTGCCGCGGCCCATCGTCAGGTTGAAGACGCCTGCGGGCAGGCCGCTGCGGCTCAGGATCTCGGCCAGCGCCCACGCGCTGCCGGGCACCGCATCGGCCGGCTTGAACACCACGCAGTTGCCGTACGCGAGCGCCGGCGCGATCTTCCACGCCGGGATCGCGATCGGGAAGTTCCAGGGCGCGATGATGCCGACCACGCCGATCGGCTCGCGGGTGAGCTCGACTTCCAGGCCCGGGCGCACCGAGGCGAGCCTCTCGCCCGGGATCCGCAGCGCCTCGCCGGCAAAGAACTTGAAGATCTGCCCGGCACGGCCGACCTCGCCTATCGCCTCGGGCAGCGTCTTGCCTTCCTCGCGGGCGAGCAGGTCGCCGAGCTCGGCCTTGCGAGCGAGGATTTCGGTGCCGACCGCGTCGAGCGCATCGAAGCGCTGCTGCGGCGTGGACTGCGCCCACTTCGGGAACGCGTCGCGGGCGGCTGCGATCGCCCGGCCCGTCTGCTCGGTGTCGGCCTGCGCGTACTCGCCGACCAGGTCCGAGAGGTCCGAGGGGTTGATGTTGCGGGTCACCGTCGCGCCGTCGACCCAGGCGCCGCCGATCCAGTTCTGCTTCATCGCGTTCCTCCGTGGAGTCCGCGATGCTACGCGATCGGGCCAGCGGTCAGCCGCCCGCGTTCCGCGCCCAGGACTGGCTGGGCCAGCCGCGCTCGGCGGCGATCGCGGCGAGCCGCGGATCCGGGTCGACGACGACCGGATGGGTCACCGCCTCGAGCAGCGGCAGGTCGTTCGCCGAATCGCTGTAGAAGCGGACCGTGCCGAAGTCCTCCCAGCGGCGGCCGGCCGCGGCGAGCCAGTCGCGCACGCAGCCGGGCTTGGCGTGGGCGAAGCACGGCACGCCGTCGACGCGGCCGGTGAACCGGCCGCCGGAGACCTGGCAGCGGGTCGCGACCAGGGGCGGTGCGCCGAGCAGCGCGACAATGCCCTCCGCGAGGAAGTCGTGGGTCGCGGTGACCACCGCGAGCGTGTCGCCGCGCGCGCGATGGTGCGCGACCGCGGCCTGCGCGGCCGGCCCGATCCGAGGTGCGATGCGTTCGGCGACGAACGCGTCGCGCAGCGGTCGCCAGTCGGCGACGCTGCGCTCGACGAGCATCGACAGGTGGAAGGCCAGGTAGGCGTCGATGTCGAGCATGCCGGCCTCGTAGCGCGCATAGTGGTCCGCCTGCTGCGCGAGCCGGGTCGCGGGCACCGCGCCGCGTTCGACGAGCCAGCCGAGCCAGAGCTGGTTGCTGTCGCCGTCGAGCAGCGTGTGGTCGAGGTCGAAGAGGACGAGGTCGGGGCAGGCGGGCATCGTGGGGCAGCGGGCGTCGTCCGGGCGGATGCTAGCCGATCCGGCCGCCGGGCCAGCCGCGTTGCGGCTCACCGGTACGGCGACCGCGCCCGCCTCGAGGCGGTTGACGGCCCCGACGATCGACGCGACGTAGCCGTGGCCGATCGTCGGCCCGACATGCACGTCGCTGACCTGCGCGATCGTGAAGCCCTCGAGCACGGCCGGCAGCCCCTCGATCGGGACGTCGACCTCGACGACGCGCGCGGTGCGCCGCGCGTTCGCGACGCCCCAAGCGGGCGCGGTCACGCCGGGCAGCGGCACGGCGATGCCGGCGCCCGGCGCGATCGCGCCGAGTGCGGTCATGCCGGCCCGGCGCAGCGTCGCGGCCGCCACGGCGGCGGCGCAGCGTCGCCGGCAGCGGGAACGGATCGGGAGGGGTGGGGCCCGGGCGGACGTCGCGCAGCGGGCGCGCGGGGCCCGCCGGCGGCATCGGCCGCGCGATGCGTCCGCCGTGCAACGACACGGAGTCGGTCCGGCGCTCGCTGGCTTACCATCGCCGCTCCGCGCGCCCCGACGCGCCGCGCATCGACCTGGAGACGCCCGCCATGCCCACCGACGCCCCGACCGCGTTCGCGGTCCGCCGCGAGACCCGCTTCGGCGAGCGCCTCGTGCGCTGTTTCGCCGAACGGCCGCCGTCGGTCCACGCGATGTTCGAGCGCGCGCTCGCACGGGGCCCGGGGCGCGACGCGATCGTCTTCGAGGGCCGGCGCACCGCGTGGGCCGTACTGGACGAGGCCGCCGGGCGGCTCGCGGCGGCGCTCGCCACCCGCGGCCTCGCGGCCGGCGAGCGCGTCGTCATGCTGCTGTCGAACCGCCCCGAATTCGTCGTGACGCTGCTCGCGGTGCTGCGCCTCGGCGCGATCGCGGTGCCGGTGTCGATCCGCGAGCAGGCGCCCGGCCTCGCCTACGTGCTCGGCCAGTGCGGCGCGGCCGCGATCGTGTTCGACGACGAGCTCGCCGACCGGCTGCCCGCGACCGATGCGGCCGGGCCGCTGCGCCTGCGGCTCGCCGCGAGCGAGGCCGCCGCGCTCGCCGCGGGCCCCCAGGCGCCG
This sequence comes from Burkholderiales bacterium, assembly GCA_020248665.1. Lineage (GTDB taxonomy): Bacteria > Pseudomonadota > Gammaproteobacteria > Burkholderiales > Burkholderiaceae_E > UBA4615. The sequence goes on from JADCHE010000128.1 coordinate 6,570, forward strand.
CTGCGCGAGGCCGCGCCGGTGCACGAGGAGGACACCGCGGTGATCCTCTACACCTCGGGCACGACCGGCCGCCCGAAGGGCGCGATGCTGTCGCACGTCGGCATCGTGCACTCGGCGATGCACTACGCGCTGCACATGCGGCTCGGCCCCGACGAGCGCTCGGCGCTCGCGGTGCCGGCCAGCCACGTGACCGGCCTCGTCGCGATGATCGCGACGATGTGGCAGGTCGGCGGCGCGCTGGTGGTGATCCCGCAGTTCAAGGCGCCCGAGTTCCTCGCGCTCGCCGCGCGCGAGCGGATCACGCACACGATCCTCGTGCCCGCGATGTACGCGCTGTGCCTGTTGCAGCCGGACTTCGGGCGGCACGACCTGTCGGCGTGGCGGATCGGCTGCTACGGCGGCGCGCCGATGCCGCGCTCGACGATCGAGGCGCTCGCTGCGAAGCTGCCCGGCATGATCCCGATGAACTGCTACGGCTCGACGGAGACCACGTCGCCGGCTACAGCGATGCCGATCGGCGAGCAGGCCGTGCACCTCGACAGCGTCGGCCGCCCGGTCGAGTGCTGCGACATCGTGGTCGTCGACGACCAGGGCCGCGAGGTGCCGCCCGGCGAGACCGGCGAGCTGCTGATCGGCGGGCCGATGGTGGTACGTGGCTACTGGGACAACCCGGAAGCGACCGCGTCGGGCTTCGTCGGCGGCTACTGGCGCTCGGGTGACCTCGGCAGCATCGACGCGGACGGCTACGTGCGCGTGTTCGACCGCAAGAAGGACATGATCAATCGCGGCGGCTACAAGATCTGGTCGGTCGAGGTGGAGAACACGCTGGTCGGCTTCCACGGCGTCGTCGAGGCGGCCGCGGTCGGCGTGCCCTGCCCGGTGCTCGGCGAGCGCGTCCACGCGTTCGTGCACATGGATGCGGCGGCGCGCTCGGCGGCGGGCGAGCCGAGCGCGCTCGCCGAGGCGATGCGCGCGTTCTGCGCGGAGCGCCTCGCCGACTACAAGGTGCCGGAGACGATCGGACTGCGCGACGAACCGCTGCCGCGCAACGCCAACGGCAAGCTGCTCAAGCGCGAGATGCGCGGTTGGATCGCGCCCGCCGCCTGAACCGCGGCGCTCAGGCGGCCTTCGAGAACTGCCGGTAGGCGGACGGGTCGAACCAGTCGCGCCAGCCCGCGCGAAACTGCTTGCCAGGCGTCGGCGCCGGCACGGCCTCGGCCTGCTCGTCGCAGGTCAGCTCGAGCAGGATGCCCGACGGGTCGAACACGAACAGCTGGTACGGCCGGTCCGGGCGGCACTGCTCGCGCCAGTCGAGCCCGAGCGCGCGCACCCGCTCGCGCAGCGCCTCGAAGCCGGTCACGGTCAGCGACACGTGGTCGACCGCGGCACCGCCCGAGGGCACCGCGCCCTCGCTGCCCGACGCGGCCTCGCCGGCGTAGACGTGCAGGATCGCGGGCGTCCCGGCGACCGGCGGGCGCAGCCACGCGCCGGGGAACGGCAGGTTCGGCCGCTCGGCCTCGACCATGCCGAGCACGCGCCCGTAGAACGCGCGGGTCGCGTCGAGGTCGGCCGTGCGGATCGCGACGTGGAACAGGTTCAGCACCATTCGGGGTCTCCTCCTGCGGACGATCATACCGACGGGCATGCGGCCGATGTCGTCGTCAAGGAAGCGCGCCGCGATCGCGACGCGCGGCGGGTTCCGGCCGACGGGCTGCAGGTTCAGGACGATCGCGGCCTCGCCGTCGCGGCCGGGCGGCGCCGCGGATCGCGCGTGCCGCCGATCGCCGACGGCGATTTCCGGGGTTTCGTGAACGGCGTCACCACGCCGCGGCCCGCCCAGCCCGATAACCCGGAGAGACCGGGGCCGCGACCCGCGCGACCGGCGACATCACGTGCGAAGCCACGATGACCCCGAACCGCCGGAACTACTACCGCATCCTCCAGATCCAGCCAGAGGCGCCGCCCGAGGTGGTCAAGGCCAGCTGGCGCGCGCTGATGCACGGCGCACGGATGCACCCCGACCTCGGTGGCGATCCCCAGGCGGCCGCGCTGATCAACGAGGCGTACGCGGTACTCGGCGACCCGCAGCGGCGGCGCGCCTACGACCGGATGCTCGACCTCACGCGGATGCGCTCGAACGCACACGGCCCGCGCAGTGCCACCGACCCGCGGCCGGCCATACGCCGAGTCGACCCGACCGGCTGGCGCACCGAGCGCTGCTGCCCGATGTGCCGCGCACCGCTGCCGCCGGCGCTGCGCGCCGAGGCCCGCTGCTCGCGGTGCGACGCCCCGCTGTCCACGCCGCCCGCTCCCGGCGGCACCGAGCGCGAGCTGCTCGGACGCCGCACCGCGATCCGCCGCGCGCGCAGCGACGCGGCCGCGCTGGTTGCCGACTGGCGTGGCGCCGGCATCGACGCGCGGCTCGTCGATCTCTCGGTCGGCGGCGCGAGCCTGGTGTCGTCGTTCCAGGTGACGCCGGGCCACGCGGTCCGCGTGATCACGCCGTCGATCGACGGCGTCGCCCGCGTCGTCGACTGCCACCGCTCCGCCTCGCACTGGCGGGTGCGCGTGCAGTGGCTGACCGTGCAGCCGCTCGAGTCGCGCGGCGTGTACGTGCGCACGACCGCCTGAGGGCGGCGCGCCGGCGCGCTCAGGTCCTCAGCGTCAGCCCCCCGTCGGCCACGAGCCCGTGGCCGGTGACGAAGTCCGCCTCGTCGCTCGCGAGCAGCAGCGCCGCGCGCGCCATGTCGATCGGCGTGCCGAGACGGCGCAGCGCCGCCTTCTTCGCCCAGACCGCGCGGATCGCCGGGTCCGAGAACGCCTCGCGCGTCATGCCGGTCTCGATCGCGCCGGGCAGCAGCCAGTTGACGGTGATGCCCCACTTGCCGAGCTCGAGCGCGAGCGTCTTCGACAGGCCCGCGACCGCGTGCTTCGAGGCGACGTAGCCGGCGAGGCCGATGTCGGTGCGCTCGGCCATCACCGACGCGGTGTTCAGGATGCGCGCCCGGCCGGTCGCCTCGGCGCGCGCGCGCAGGTGCGGGATCGCGGCGCGGCACATCCGGAACGCCGCGCGCACGTTCACGTCGAACTGGCGATCCCAGAGCGCGTCGTCGTGCTCCTCGGCGAGCCGCCGGCCGGAGACGCCGGCGTTGTTGAAGAGGATGTCGAGCCCGCCGCCCGCGCGCAGCGCCTCGGCGAGCACGCGCTCGGGAGCGTCGTCATCGGTGACGTCCTGCGCGAGCGGCACGATACGCGCGACGCCCGCATGGACGTCGGCGATCGCCGAGCCCGGTCGGTCGACCGCGACCACGGTCGCGCCCTCGGCGGCGAAGAGCCGGGCGGTCGCCTCGCCGATGCCGGAGGCGGCGCCGGTGACGATCGCGACCTTGCCGGCGAGGCGGTCGAACGTGCGGAACGGTGCCATCGTGCGTCTCCCCGTGTGGCCGACCGGCCGGGTCGGCGGCCCATCATCGCAGAGCGTGCCGGCGGCGGGCCCGCCGCGTTCCGGCACCGATCGTCAAGCCCGGCTTGCGGAACCGTCCGCATCGACGGATCGTGTGGACCGTGGCGCCGCCCCGGGCACCGCGACGTCGGGCCCGGGACGACACCGGAGGTGACCGGACCGGCCGTGGCGTCGCTGCCCCCGCGCGAAGGCGGCGGCCGCGGACTTCGTGCCGGTCTCGCAGGCGGTCGGATCGACTTCGGCTTCGCGGTCGGGCCGGCCGTGCCCGCATCGGTGCGCGGCATGCGCGACTTCGTCGCAAGGGCCAAGGCGAGCCCCAAGGAGGCCGCCTTCGGCAGCCCGACCGCGAGCTCGACGTCGCCAGCCGCCACGGTCTCGACCGGCCCGTCGACCGGCACGTCGCTGATGCGCACGACGCCCGAGGCCCGGTCGCGGATGTCGGCCGCGGCGCTCTGTGCGGCCCGCAGGTGGCGCAACGCGGTCTCGACCGCGGCGAGGAAGTCGCGGCCGGCGCGGGTCAGCGAGACGCTGGGCGTCGTGCGGTCGAAGAGCCGGAAGCCGACGCGCCCCTCGATCAAGGCGCCCTTTCGGGCGCGCATCGATTCATGGATTGTGCGCGGCGCGCCGGGTGCCGATACTGCCGGCTCGGGCGACGCGCCGCCATCGTAAGGCCGAGCGGGGCCGCGCACGTACCGCCGCGAACCATCGAGCACCGAGACCCGAGCCCCGAGGAGACCCACCCCCATGCTGACCCGTGACGTCCAGGTCGCCCTCGCCACCGAACTGCGCGATGCCGAGCGTAGCCGCGTGCAGATCGAGCAGTTCTCGAAACGGCAACCGTCGATGACGATCGAGGACGCCTACGCGATCCAGCGCGAGTGGATGACGCCCGAGCGCGCCGCCGGCCGTCGGCCGATCGGCCGCAGGATCGGCCTGACCTCGCGGGCGATGCAGCAGGCCTCTCAGATCACCGAGCCCGACTACGGCCTGCTGCTCGACAGCATGCGACTGCGCGACGGCGGCGAGGTCGAGACCGCGCGCTTCATCGTGCCTCGCCTAGAGGTCGAGTTCGCCTTCATCCTCGCGCGACCGCTGAAGGGGCCGGACGCGACGCTCGATCTCGGTACGCTTCGTCCGACGCGTCCGACCCAACCCGACACGAGGCCCGCATGACGACCTCCTCCCCGATCGACGTCGCCGGCGTCGCGATCTCCCCCGACCACTTCGTCGACGGCACACGCCTCGCCTCGCCCGAGACCTTCGAGGTGCACCGCCCGATCGACGGCGCGCTGCTCGGCCGCGTCGCGATGGGTCTGCCCGAGCACGTCGAGGCGGCCATCGCCGCGGCACGGCGCGCGTTCCCCGCGTGGAGCGCGCTCGGCGCCGCCGGCCGCAAGCCCTACCTCGACCGCTTCGCCGAAGAGATCGCCCGGCGGGCCGACGCGTTCTGCACGACCGAGAGCAACGACGCCGGCGTGCTGCTGTCGCGGATGCGGCACGGCGTCGTGCCGCGCGCGATGCTCAACGTCTCGTGGTTCGCCGAACACGCGCTGCGCCTGCAGGACCGCCGCATCGAGACCGAGCAGGCGACGCACCGCGTGCGGCACGACCCGGCGGGCGTGGTCGTCGTGATCACGCCGTGGAATGCGCCGCTGATGCTCTCGACCTGGAAGCTCGGTCCGGCGCTCGCGGCCGGCGACACCTGCATCCTCAAGCCGCCCGAGTGGGCGCCGCTCACCTGCTCGCTGCTCGCCGACGCCGCGCACGCGGCCGGGCTACCGCCGGGCGTGCTGAACGTCGTGCAGGGCATCGGCTCGACGACCGGTGCGGCGCTGGTGTCCGACCCGCGGATCGCGCGGGTGTCCTTCACCGGCAGCGTGCCGACCGCGCGGACCATCGCGCGGGCGGCGGGTGGCAACCTCGTGCCCTGCAGCCTCGAGCTCGGCGGCAAGAGCCCGTTCATCGTGCTCGAGGACGCGGACATCGACGGCGCGGCCGCCACCGGCGCGCTGATGTACCGCAATGCCGGCCAGGTGTGCCTCGCCGGCACGCGCCTGCTGGTGCACGAGCGGATCGCCGCGCGCTTCGTCGACGCGATGCGCGGCCACGTCGAGCGGCTGCGCGTGGGCGACCCGCGCGACGAGGCGACCGAGGTCGGACCGATCATCCATCCGCGCCAGGTCGAGCGCGTCGCGGGCTTCGTCGAGCGCGCGGTGGATGCGGGCGCGCGGGTGCTGTGGGGCGGCGCTCGCCATCCGTTCGGCGCGCAGTACTACGCGCCGACGATGCTCGCGGACGTCGCGCAGGACAGCGAGATCGTGCAGAACGAGGTATTCGGCCCGGTGCTCACGCTGCAGACCTTCGCGTCGGACGACGAGGCGGTCGCGCTCGCCAACGGCACCGACTACGGGCTCGGCGGCGTCTGCTACGGCGAGACCGCTCACGCGATCGCGATCGCCGATCGCGTGCGCACCGGCTTCATCTGGATCAACAGCTTCGGGATCCGCGACCTCGCCGCACCGTTCGGCGGCATCAAGCGCAGCGGCGTCGGTCGCGAGGGCGGCGACTGGAGCTTCGAGTTCTTCTGCGACGTCAAGGACGTCGTCGTCCCGAAGAAGCCGTTCAAGGCGAGCTTCAGCCACCGCTGACCGAAGGAGAGGACATGGACGGACGGATCGTCGGCGCGGGGCTGGTCTCGCACCACCCGGGCCTGATGCAGTGCGAGGAGTTCCGCCGCGCGATGGGCGCGGGCGAGGACTCCGACCTGATCGCCGGCTACGCTCGGATGCGCGAGCGGATCGCGGCGACGAACCCCGACGTGGTGGTGATATTCGACTCCCACTGGTTCACCACCGGCTACCACCTGGTCGACGCGGGCGACGGCTACGCGGGCACCTACGTCTCCGACGAGATGCCCTGGTACCTGCACGGCGTGCCGTACGAGTACCGCGGCCTGCCCGCGCTCGGCTACGCCTGCGAGGCCGCCTCGCGCGAGCGCGGCGGCTACGTCCGCGCGATCCGCCACCCCGACCTCGGCCGGCAGTACGCGACGCTCAACGTGATCAAGCAGCTGCGCCTCGAGCTGACGAGCGTGCCGGTGGTGAGCGTGAGCTCGTGCCAGAACTGCCGCTGGGAGCACTTCCTCGAGTCCGGCGCGCAGATCGGCGAGGGCATCCGGCGCAGCGGGCTGCGCGCGGTGCTGCTCGCCTCGGGCGCGCTCAGCCATCGCTTCAACGACATCGACTGGACGCCGAAGCACCCGCGGATCTTCCACGAGACCAACGTGTCGCGACCCGAGAACGTCGAGAGCGACAAGGGCGCGATCGAGCTGTTCCGCCAGGGGCGGCACGACCTGATCGTCGGCCGCTGGGAAGAGGAGTACCGCAAGCGCAACTGGGAGGCCTTCGGCGCGCACTACCTGCAGATGGTGGGCGCGATGGGCGGTGCCGACTGCCGCGCGAAGGGCGAGGCGCTGTCGGCGTACGAGAACGCGCGCGGCACCGGCAACGTGCACGTCTGGTTCGACCTCTGAGGAACCCGGCATGGACATCGAGTTCCCCTTCTCGGAGCTCCCCGCGGTGCTGCGCGGCCCGCGCGTCGAGCGCCGCCGCGTGCTGCTGGGCGGCAGCGCCTTCTGGGGCACGATCGTCGAGGACGGACCGCAGGCGGGCCGGCTGCGGCTCGACGACGGGCGCGTGATCGACGCCGACGGCGCGACGTACCTGCCGCCGGTCTCGCCCTCCAAGATCATCGCGGTGCACATCTCGTATCGCTCGCGCAGCATGGAGACGCGCAACACGCCCAAGCCGAGCGCGACGCCGACCTACTTCACCAAGCCGCCGACCGCGCTCAACGGCCACGGCGGCCAGATCCTGAAGCCGGCCGACTGTCGCTACCTCAACTACGAGGGCGAGTACGCGGTGGTGATCGGCCACACCTGCCGCAACGTGACGCCCGACGAGGCCTGGGACTTCATCGAGGGCTTCTGCCCCGCGCTCGACATGGGGCTGCAGGACTTCCGCGACACCGACCAGGGCTCGATGCTGCGCGTGAAGGGCGCCGACACGCTGCTGCCGATCGGACCCGGTATCGTGCGCGGCGTGAACCTCTTCGAGCAGACGCTGCGCACGTACGTCGACGGGCGCGTCGTGCAGGAGGCGCAGATCGGCGGGGAATCGATCTGGGGTCCCCACTACGTGATCGCCGACCTCGCGCGCCACATCACGCTGGTGCCCGGCGACACGATCCTGATGGGGACGCCGTGCCACTCGCGCAGCGTCGACGCCGGCCAGCACGTCGAGTGCGAGATCACCGGCCTCGGTCGCGTCGGCGGCACCGTCGTCGCGATCGACGCGCCGCGCGCGAGCGCGCTCGGCGTGGGCCATGCGCCGACCGACTCGCCCGAGGTGCGGCGCGTCGCGCTCGGCTTCGACGAGCGCGTGCCGCAGCGGTTCCGCGACAACCTCGCCGCGTCGAAGGCGGCGAAGCAGTGAAGGCGGTCCTCGTCCGCCGCCCGCGCCCGCAGGAACGTCTCCGCCGGGACGACGGTCGCGCCGGTCGGCGGCCCGCCGGGCCACGCGTTGGCGGGCGCGAAGACCTCCTGCGTGCCGGGCACCGCGGTCGGAGACGATCCGCCGCCGCCGCCGCAGGCGGCGAGCGTCGAGACGATCGAGGCCGCGAGCAGCAGCGCGCCGGCGCGCGAGGGCCGCGAGGGGTCGGGCATCGACGCGAGGCAAGGGTTCATGGGAGGCACCGCCGGGTCATCGGGGATCGGCCGATTCTGTCGGGCACCGTCCGGCCGCAGTAATCGACTGTTCAGTGGACGGGGCGCGTCATGCCGCGGGCAGTGGAACGGTCGAGCGCGGCCCGCGTGCGCGGGGGCTACACTCGACGCGAACGGTCGCGCGCCATCCCGGGCTCGCGACCCGAGCGAGGAGACCCGGATGGCCCCACCGAACCGGCCGCGGCGTCGCGTCGCCGCAGCGGCAGCCCTCGCACCGCTGGCGGCGGCGCTCCCCGGAGCGGCACGCGCGAACGTTCCAAGGTCGGTGACCCTGCTCGTCCCGCAGGCCGCGGGCGGCTCCAACGACGTCTTCGCGCGGGCGCTCGCGCCCCGCCTCGCGAAAGTCCTCGACGGGTCGGTCATCGTCGAGAACCGGCCCGGGGCCGGCGGCAACATCGGCTCGGCCTGGGTCGCCAAGCAGGCGCCGCGCGACGGCAGCGTGTGGCTCGCGACGGTCAACAGCGCGCAGAGCGTGAACCCCGCGCTCTACAGGCAGCCCGGCTACGACCCGATCGCCGACTTCGAGCCGGTCGCCGCGATCGCGCTGGTGCCGCACGTGATCGTCGCGAACAACGCAGTGCCGGTGGCCTCGCTCGCAGAGGTCGTCGGGCTCGCGCGCCGCGAGCCCGACCGCTACACCTACGGCTCGTCGGGCAACGGCACCTTCTCGCACCTGCTGTTCGAGATGCTGAAGAGCAGCCAGAAGGTGCGCATCACGCACGTGCCGTACAAGGGCGTCGCGCCCGCGCTCACGGACTTGATCGGCGGGCAGATCCACTACCTGGTCGCGACGGTGCCGGCGGCGCTGCCGTACGTGAGGGACGGTCGCGTGAAGCCGATCGCAGTCCCCTCGCGCACGCGTGCCGCGGCGCTGCCCGACGTGCCGCTCGCGCTCGACGCGGTGCCGGGCCTCGTCGGCGAACTCTGGGTCGGGATCTACGGCCCGAAGGGCGTCCCGCGCGAGGCGCTCGACGCGATGCGCGCCGGCGTCGCGAAGGTGCAGGCCTCGCCCGAGTGGGAGGCCTTCTGCGCGACGCAGGGCGCGACGGCGCTGAAGGCCGACGCCGCCGAGCTCGCCGCGATGACGCGCCAGGAGCTCGAGCGCTGGGGGCCGGTGGTGCGCGAGTCCGGCATGCAGATCGACTGACGCATTCCGGGCGGCGCCCCTCGCGGATGACGCGCCCGGCTCCCGCGGATACGCTCGCCGGATGAGTTCACCCCAGGCCCTCGCGGTGCCGGCGAGGACCGACCGGCCGCTGCTCGGCATCCTGTTCATGTGCGCCGCGGCGAGCCTGTTCCCCGTGATGAACGGGCTCGCCAAGTTGATGAGCCGCGACTACCCGTCCGAGCAGGTCGTCTGGGCCCGCACCGTCAGCCACCTGGTGTTCGCGCTCGCGCTGGTCGTGCCGAGGCACGGCTGGGGCATCGTGCGCACCCGTCGGCCCGCCGTGCAGTTCATGCGCTCGCTGCTGCTGATCGGATCGACCTTCCTGTTCTTCAGCGCGATCCGCTTCGTGCCGATCGCACAGGCCGCGTCGATCTCGTTCATCGCCCCGCTGATCGTCGTGCTGCTTGCCGGGCCGATGCTCGGCGAGCGCATCCGCCTGTCGCGGGTGGTCGCGGTCACGGTCGGCTTCCTCGGCGTGCTGGTCGTCATCCGCCCGGGCGCGGCCGTGTTCCAGTGGGCCTCGCTGCTGATCGTCGGCAGCGCGGCCTGCTTCGCCGTCTACCAGATCCTGACGCGGCGGGTCGCGGGCATCGACCGGCCGGAGACCTCGGTCGTCTACTCGGCGCTGGTGGGCTCGGTGCTGATGAGCCTGGTCGTGCCCTTCGCCTGGCGCACCCCGGCCTCGTGGACCGACGTCGCGCTGCTCGGCAGCCTCGGGGTGATCGGCGGGCTCGGCCACTACTGCGTGGCGCGCGCGATGATGTACGCGGCGGCGAACCTGCTGTCGCCGTTCCAGTACTGGCAGATGGTCGGCTCGGTGATCGTCGGCTGGTGGCTGTTCTCGGAGATGCCCGACGCGTGGACGTGGGTCGGCTCCGCGCTGATCATCGGCGCGGGGGTGTACGTCGGGGTCACCACCCGGGAGCGGCCGCTCGACCGACCCTGACGCCCGTCGGGCCGGACCTGTCCGGGGCGCAGCAGCCCCGGGGACCGCGGCCGTCGAGCCCGCTCAACCGGGCGCATCCGTGCGGTCCCGATGCGGACGAGCGTGCGCGCCTCCGGCACGAACCGCGGCAGCCGTCGGAGCGCCGACCCGGGCAACCGTGGCCCTGCGCGGGCGCGCACGGGCGCCTCGCGGGATGCGAAGATCGACCGCAGTCACCCAGGGGGACCCGCATGCCGCACCTCGATCCCGTGCCGCTCGCCGACGTCGCCGACGCCGACATCCGCGAGCGCTTCGCGCACTACCGCGCCACGCGCGGCTTCACGCCGAACAGCATCATGACGATGGTGCGGCGCCCGGCGATCGTACGAGCCTTCATGGCGCTCAACCAGGCGGTGCTCTACGAGGGCACGGTGCCGGTCGAGACCAAGATGCTGGTGAGCCTCGCGAGCAGCTTCGCCGGCGGCTGCCTCTACTGCCAGTCCCACATGGCCAACCTGTCGAGCATCTGGCAGGCGCCGGACGACAAGATCGCCGCGCTGGCGGACTTCGAGGACAGCCCGCTGTTCACGCCGGCGGAGCGCGCCGCGATCCGCCTCGGCTTCAAGGCAGGTCGCCAGCCGAACGAGGCGGGCGAGGCCGACTTCGACGCGCTGAAGGCGCACTGGGACGACGGCCAGATCGTCGAGATCGTCGCCGCGATCGCACTGTTCGGCTACCTCAACCGCTGGAACGACACGATGGCGACGACGCTCGAGCCGCATGCGCAGGAGATCGCTCGGCGGACGATCGGGTCCGTGGGCTGGCAGCCGGGCAAGCACGGCTGACCGTGCCTCGAGCGGATCAGCCCGGTGGGCGTCGCCCCGCCGCGAGCAGCAGCACTGGCCACAGCCACAGGCTCGCGAACCAGGTGAACACGCGGCCCCCCGACAGCGGCCGCGTCTCGTGCCGGGCGACCTTGACGAACAGCACCACCGCGCCGGCGACGACGTAGGCGAGGAGCACCAGGTAGATCGTGACGCGGCGGCCGTAGTCGCCGCCGGTCGCGTCGCCGATCGCGCTGCCGGCGAAGGCCGCGACGAGCACCGAGAGCAGCAGCGCGAGCGTCACGCCGGCCAGCGCGTGGCGCAGCCTCCAGAGCGGGTCGCGGTCGTGGAAGTTCGAGTGCATCGCGCCGAAGAGTACCGCAGCGCCCGTGCCCGGGCCGAGCATCGCGAAGCGGTCCGCGGTCACTCGCCGCGATCCGGGTTCGGCGCGCCGGCCGGGCACCGACGCCGCATGCGGCGATCAGGCGCCCGGCGGTCGCCTCACCCGCGGGCCCGGCACGCGTTCGCCAGGCGCTGGCCCGCCCGGGTGTCGAGCAGCATCGAGCGGTCCTTCAGGACGATCCACGCGAGGCCCGAGCCCGCGTCCTCGTAGCGCAGCGCACCGCTGCGTGCGTCGACCGAGCGCAGCGTGTAGTCGCCGTCGCCCCATCGCAGCACCGTGCTGCGCAGGTCCGCGGACACCGAACGGACCTCGACGCGGCGACCGAGCTCGCACCGGTAGGTGCCGGGCTCGTACGCGATGCGATAGGGGTTGAAGCCCTCGGGGACGCCACCCGTCGCCGTCGAGGCGGTCGCGTCGCGCCGCGCGGCCTCGCGGCGCACGGGCGCGGGCGCGTCGGAAAAGACGTAGGTCGTCACGGACGGCCCTGCGGACTCGGCCGCGGCAGCCATGCCGACGGAGGCCGACGCCGCGCCGGTCGAGCCCGGCGACGGCGCCGCGGCCCGTGTCGGCGCGGTACCGTTCGAGGCGCCCGAAGTCCGCTGCGACGGCCGCTGGGCGCCAGGGCGACGCTGCGCGGTCGCCGCAGCCGGCGAAGGCGCGGGATCGACCGGCGCGGTCGCGGCAGGGGACGGCGCCGGAGGGGCCGGGACGCTCGCGGCCGGGGCCGGTTCGGGCCGTGCTTCGGGCCCTGGCGTCGCGCAGCCGGCCACGCCGGCGCACACCCACAGCGCGCAGCACGGAATCCATCGGAATGGGGTCATCGGAGCGTCTCCTGCGTCGGGCATCATGGTCGCACGATGGACGTCCGAGGGATCCGCGACAAATGCCCGGAGACCGGCGGTCGGTGCGGCGCGGCCGCCGGTCCCGCGGCGGGTGGGGCACGGCAGCGCGCACCGCCGCGACGGCACGCGCCTTCGGCTTGAGGCCGATCGCGGCCGCGCCCGCGCCGCCGGCCGGCGCGCGGTAGTACTGGAGGTCGGTGCCGCAGATGCCCGAGGCCCGGATCTCGAGCACGACCTCGCCCGGCCCGGGCGCGGGATCCGGGAAGTCGCGCAGCTCGAGCCTGCGATCGCCGAGGAAGGCCACACCCTTCATGTCGGACCTCAGCGCAGCACGAAGGGGTTCGGCACGTCGCCCTGCCGCGGGTTCACGAACACGCTCTTGGGCTCCAGGTAGTCGCGGATCGCCTGCAGCCCGTTCTCGCGCCCGATGCCGGAATCGTTGAACCCGCCGAACGGCGCCATGTAGCTGACGACCCGGTAGGCGTTGACCCACACCGTGCCCGCGCGCAGCCGCTTCGGCACGTTGAGCGCGCGGTCGATCGACGACGTCCACAGCCCCGCCGCGAGGCCGTACGGGGTGTCGTTCGCGATCTCGACCGCCTCGTCGTCGGTGTCGAACGGGATCACCGACAGCACCGGGCCGAACACCTCCTCGCGGGCGATCCGCATCCCGTTGTGAACGCCGGTGAAGACCGTCGGCTCGACGAACCAGCCCTTGCCGAGCCCCGGCCCGCCCGCGCGGCGCCCGCCGAGCGCGCACCACGCGCCCTCGGCCTTCGCGACGTCGATGTACTGCAGCACCTTGTCGAGCTGCGGCCGCGTCGACACCGGGCCGACGTTGGTGTCGGCCTGCCGAGGGTCGCCCAGCCTCGCCGAGGCCATGAAGTCGACCAGCCGGCCGACCAGCTCGTCGTGGATCCCGCGCTGCACGAGCAGTCGCGAGCCCGCCATGCAGGTCTGGCCGGTCGCCGCGAAGATGCCGGAGACGATGCCCTTGACCGCGTCGTCGAGGTTCGCGTCGTCGAACACGATGTTCGGCGACTTGCCGCCCAGCTCGAGCGACACGCGCTTGAGCGATCGCGCCGCGGTCTCGTAGACCCGGCGGCCGCCCGGGTCCCCTCCGGTGAACGCGATCCGCGCGACCCGGGGATCCGAGACCAGCGCCTCGCCGATCTCGGGGCCGAGGCCGGTGACGACGTTGAGCACGCCGTCCGGCAGCCCCGCCTCGGTGAAGAGCCGCGCCAGCTCGAGCATCGACGCCGACGAGTGCTCCGACGGCTTGACCACCACCGTGCAGCCGGCGGCGAGCGCCGGTGCGAGCTTCCAGACGGTCAGCAGCAGCGGTGAGTTCCACGGCGTGATCGCGACCACGACGCCCTGCGGCTCGTGGACGATGTAGTGGAACATGCCGGGCTTGTCGATCGGCGTGACCGAGCCCTCGACCTTGTCGGCGAGCCCGCCGTAGTAGTGGAACCAGCGCGGCACGTAGCGCATCTGCCCGAGCATCTCGGCCTTCAGCTTGCCGTTGTCGCTGACCTCGAGCTCGGCGAGCGCCTCCGCGTGGGCCGCGACGACGTCCCCGAGCCGGTGCAGCAGCAGCCCGCGGTCGCTCGCTCCCATCGCCCGCCAGGGTCCCGAGACGAACGCCCGGTGCGCGGCCTCGACGGCACGCGCCGCGTCCCGATCGTCGCCGCGCGGGATCCGGGACCAGACCTCGCCGGTGTACGGGTCGTAGCTGTCGAGCCAACGGCCGGACGCGGACTCGACGGCACGCCCGTCGACGTGCATCCGGAAGCGCGCAATCGGTGCCTTCATCGCCGTCCTCCCCGTTCGACGGTGCGGCGCTCAGTGGATCGCCGCGTACATGATCTTCTCCTCGGTCGCCTCGTGCGCCGAGAACTCCTCGACCATCTTGCCCATCCGGAACACCAGGATCCGGTCGGAGATCGACATGATCTCGGGCAGGTAGGACGAGATCACCACCACGGGCTTGCCCTCGTCGGCGAGCGCGTTGATCGTCTTGTGGATCTCCTCGATCGCGCCGACGTCGACGCCACGGGTCGGCTCGTCGAAGATGATCAGCTCCGGTTCCTGGATCATCGACTTGGCGATCACCACCTTCTGCTGGTTGCCGCCGGAGAGCTCGACCGCGCGCACGTCGTTGTTGATCGTCCGGATGTTCAGCCGCTGGGCCCAGTACCGGCCGACCTCGTCGGCCTCCTTGCGCGAGATCACCTTGCGCCGGCCGCGCAGCTTCGCGAGCAGCCCCATGTAGATGTTCTCTGAGATCGACTTGGTCTCGAAGAAGCCCTCGAGCTTGCGGTCCTCCGTGATGTAGGCGATGCCGTCCTCGACGGCCGCCGCCGGCACCAGGTAGCTGACCGGCCGGTCGTTGAGCAGCACGTCGCCGCCGTAGCGGAAGTCACGCTTCATCACCCCGGCCACGATCTTGAAGGTCTCGGTGCGGCCCGAGCCGACCAGCCCGAACACCCCGGTCACCTGCCCGGCGAACACCGACAGCGAGCAGCTCTTCACCAGGCCGCCCATCCGAAGGTTGCGCACCGTCAGCACCTTGCGCCCCGAAGGCCGCACCTTCGCCTTGCGCTGCCCGTAGATCGTCTGCGACAGGTCGCGGCCGACCATCGCCTTGACGATCCGCTCGCGGTCGAAGTTCTTCGTGAAGTCGGTGACGACCAGCTTGCCGTCGCGCAGCACCGTGATCCGGTCGGAGATCTGCAGCGCCTCCTCGAGCGCGTGCGAGATGAAGATGATCGACACGCCGCGCGCCTTCAGGTGGTCGATCAGCATGAAGAAGTGCAGCTTCTCCTCGGGCGTCAGCGACGCGGTCGGTTCGTCGAAGATGATCACCTGCGCGTTGTTCTTGACCGCGCGAGCGATCTCGATCATCTGCTTCTTCGCAGCGCCGAGCAGGCTGGTGGTCGCGACCGGGTCGACGTCGAACTGCAGCGACTGGAAGAACTGCTGCGCCTCGATGTTGATCCGCCGGATCCGGTTGAAGGTCTTCTCCTGGCCGAGGAACAGGTTCTGCGCGGCGGTCATCGTCGGCACCAGGCTGTTCTCCTGGAACACCATCGCGATGTCGAGGTCGCGCGCCTCGACCGGCGTCTGCGGGCTGATCTCCTTGCCGTCGAGCAGCATCGTGCCGCCGTTCAGCGTGACCACGCCGGCCATCACCTTGGTCAGCGTCGACTTGCCCGCACCGTTCTCGCCGACGATCGCGTGGATCTCGCCGCGCTCGAGCGTGAAGTCCACGTTCTCGAACGCGGGGACCCCCGCGTACTTCTTCGTCGCGTTGCGCATCTCCAGGATGACGTCGGCCATGGCCCTTCCTCAGGTGTCGGTTCAGGCGCCGTGCAGGGGCAGGCGCAGCACGCGGCGCGGCCCCTTCGCGAGCACGTAGAGCGCGCCGCCGCACTCGACGGCGGCCACCGCGCCGTGGTTCTTCCCATCGAGCCGGCTCTGGAACGACGACGCCGGCACGCCCTTCTCGTCGAGCTTGATCACCAGCCCGTACGAGCGCGGCGGCGCGTAGGGCTTGAGCACCCCGCGCGTCTTCACGTGCGCGCCCTGGAGCGGCTCGTAGAAGTCGTCCCCCGAGCCGAACGCCGGCGCGATCCAGTAGCGCGGGTCGACCTCGGCGATCATCCGCCGGCGGAACGCGGGCTCGCGCAGCACGAACTCGATGAGGTGCGTGCGGCCGGCGAACGCGCACAGCCACCAGCCGCCGTCGGACGCGCGGTTGATCCGGCACGGGTAGCCGGGCACCCAGTCGGTGACGACCTCGTCGGCCGCCCGGACGCCCACGCGCACCAGCCGGTTCCGCCAGGTCTCCGACACCCAGATCGCATCGCCCGCCACGCAGGCGCCGAACGCGTAGCGCAGCCCGCTGCGCAGCACCCGGCCGTCGCCGGCCTGCGTCGCGTCGAGCGCGACGACGCGTCCGGTGCGACCGAGCTGCATCATGTCGACGTAGCCGCCCGAACTTCGATGCACTGAAAGCCGCATGACCCGACGCCGCGCCATCAATGACGGCTTGCCGCACCGCGTGTACGAGCGACTGGGCAAGCGCATCTGGCGGTGGTACTACCAGCCGCCTGTGGGCCCGCGCATCACGTTGTTCGAGTGCATGGCGAGCGACGTTTCGAGAGCAGAGGGCCGTCGCCGGGCGCGGCTCGCTTTCAACGAACGCTTTGGCACGCTCCCTGAGTCGCATCCCGACATCCTGACGTTCAAGGATCTCGGCGACCGCTACTTCACGTGGCAGTCGTCGCTCGCAGATTCGGACGAGGGCAAGAAGGCCGACTCCACGATAGAGGAGAACACGCAAGAGTTCCGCAGGCTCTGCTCGGTGTTCGGTGCGGTCATCCCCGATGACATCACCCCGGCCGATTGGTACACGTATCAGGACGGCCGTCGGGCAAAGGGGCATGGGCCGAAGTCGAACAAGGAGATCGCGCTCGCCAGCGCCATCCTCGAATACGGGCGAGCAAGAGGGCTGGTTGAGACGAACTCCGCTCGCGGCATCAAGCGCGTTCGCACGGTGCCGTTGACGCGCCGAGTGACGCTAGCCGAAATCGACGCCGTCCTCGAGGTGGCTCGGACCGTCGGACCCGGGGCGACGATTCAGGCGCTCGCCGCTCGAGCCGCCCTCCTCTGCTTGCGGAGGCCACCCGAGATCCTGTCCCTGACGACGTCTCAGCTCACCGATGACGGCGTCCGATTTCGAGCTGCGAAGCGCAAGGCCGGCGAGATCGAGCGGTGGACCACGATCGAGTGGTCGCCCTTGCTTCGAGCAACGATCGACGAGACTCGTTCGATCAAGCGGCGGGTCGACATTAGCGGACTCGTGTTCGCGACGCTGTATGGCAGCCAGTACACGCGCAGCGGGTGGGGTGCCGGTTGGTCGGATCTGATGGCTCGATGCGCCAAGGAGATCGCCGGCTTCGAGCGATTCACGCTTCAGGACTGCCGACCGGGTGGCGTCACGACGAAGCGCGAGCGCGGGGACACGGACGTTCTCGATGCGACGATGCACCGCGATCAGCGGATGGTCGACACGATCTACGACCGTAGACGGGCTCGGAGCGCGAAGCCGGCGGCCTGAGCAATGTCGAGCTCGAGCGGTGGTTTGCTACGATGGACTCAAGTAGCCCCCACCCGGTATCGCCATGCCGCCCATCGAGCCGAATCACACTGCTGACGAAGTCGATGAAGCCGGCCGGATTCTCAAGGATCCTGGCTCCCCTCCGGACAAGCAAGCTGAGGCCCTTGCCGTCGTCGACAACTGGCGGGCCTCGCATGACTACCCGTTGAACGCGGTCACCGTAGCACTGCGCAACAAGGTACTGCGGCTAGCCGAGGAGGCGGCATCGCCAGTGCGGCGACTGAAGCGTCTTCCCTCGATCAGAGGCAAGCTTCAGCGCATAGAGAGGCTGCGCCTATCCGAGTACCAGGACATCGGTGGCTGCCGGGCGGTTCTTCCGGAGCTCTCGGATGTGTACGAACTCGTTCAGCAATACGAGAAGGGAGAGCACGTGTATGTGCTCGAGCGGATAGACGATCGCATTCGCCGACCGAAACCAGACGGCTACCGGTGCGTCCACCTGATCTTCCGGTATGCGAGCGAACAAGAGAACGCGCGGAAATGGGCAGGCCTGCGAGTTGAGATGCAACTCCGAACGCAACTTCAGCACGACTGGGCGACGGCGATCGAGACCGTCGATAGCGTGACCAATCAAGGCCTGAAGTCGGGCGGCGGGCGCCCAGAGTGGAAGCGCTTTTTCCTTCTTGTATCCGGCTCGATGGCTGCTGCCGAGAAGAGCCCGATGCCCGCAGGAATTGCGGCTGACTTGGGCGAGGTGCGACGAGAGATTGCCGAACTGGATTCTCGATATGGGTTGATTCGATCGCTCGACAGCTATCGGAAGGCTGCGACTCAGGTGTTCGGTTCAACAACAGGGCAGCACTTCGTTCTGGAACTGGATCCTGAACGCAACGAGGTTCGCGAACACAGATTCGGATCCTTCGACGAGGCGAACGAATACTTCGCCCGGAGAGAGCGGGATCAGCTGTTCGGGCACGACGAGATGCGCATCGACCGCGTCCTGACGTCCGGTGAGTCGATCGCACAACTGCGCCGCTATTACCCGAACTACTACCACGACGTCGAACGATTCGTCGGTCGCGTCAAGGAGTTCCTGGGGTAGGAGCGTCGCAGGGGCCCCGGAGCGGACGGGAAGATTGCGAAGCCTTGCTATATCCAGCCTGTCTATCCGACCAGGAGCCGGGATCGAAGGCCCTAAGTGCTTGATTTGTTGGGGTGGCTGAGGGGACTCGAACCCCCGACAACCGGAATCACAATCCGGGACTCTACCAACTGAGCTACAGCCACCACCGGGACCGCACAACGGGCGCTGCGCGGAAGCAACCTGGCCTGCCCGACAGGACTCGAACCTGTGACCCTCGGCTTAGAAGGCCGATGCTCTGTCCAGCTGAGCTACGGGCAGAGGGTCCTGCAGAGCAAGACCGCGAGTATAGCCGATGGTCGGGGCGAGAGGATTCGAACCTCCGACATCTTGCTCCCAAAGCAAGCACTCTACCGGGCTGAGCTACGCCCCGACGCCGGGCGAGTGTAGCGCATCGGGTCGGATGCGCCGGCGCGACGACGAGCGGTCGCCCGCCAAGGTCCCGCGCGACTCGGTGCACCGAACCGACCGCTCCCGCGGGGCGCGACTGCGCGACGCGCGGACGGACGGCATCCTCGCCGACGCGTCGCCGGGCAGGCCGCGACACGCCGTGCGGAGCTTCACGATGAAGCGCATCCAGACCATCCGGCGGATCGCCTCGGCGTTGACGCTGGCCGCGCTGGCCGCGTGCAGCGAACAACCCGGAGCTGATCGCGCGCGCGATTTCGAACAACGCCGGCGGTACGATGCGCCGGCTCGCGTTCCCGGTGCTCGCCGGGCAGGCCCCTGGCCGACATCGCGGCCTACCTGGTGACGCCGGGCATCCGAGGCCCGGCCGTCGGGGAGAGCTTCGCGGCGCGCCGTACGATCCGGACGGCACGGCGCTCCGAACGCCCCGTCGCGATGCCCGACGATGGGCCCTCGCGGGCCCGTTCGACGTTCAGGCCGCCACCGACTCCGCCAGCCGCCGGGCCAGCCGGTCGGCGGTGTCGTCGTTGCGCGCCTCGACCATCACGCGCAGAAGCGGCTCGGTGCCCGACGGACGGATCAGCACTCGGCCGTCGGCGCCGAGCTCGCGCTCGACCTGCTCGGTCGCCTCGCGCAGCGCGGCGTGCCCCTGCCAGTCGAAGCCCTTGGCGACCTTCACATTGATGAGGCGCTGCGGATACATGACGAGGTCGTCGGTGAGCTCGGCGAGCGTCTTGCCGCTGCGGCGCAGTGCGCCCAGCACCTGCAGCGCGCTGATGGTGCCGTCGCCGGTGGTGTGGCGATCGAGGCACAGCAGGTGCCCCGAGCTCTCGCCGCCGTACAGCCAGCCGCGCTGCTGCATCATCTCGAGCACGTAGCGGTCGCCGACCTTCGCGCGCACGAAGTTCACGCCGAGGCGCTGGAACGCCTGCTCGAGGCCGAAGTTCGACATCAGGGTGCCGACGGCCCCCGCGACGTGGCAGTGGCGCGTGCGCTCGCGCACGATCAGGTAGAGCAGCTCGTCGCCGTTGAAGAGGCGACCGCTCGCGTCGCACATCATCAGTCGGTCGGCGTCGCCATCGAGCGCGACGCCGAGGTCGGCCTGGTGTTCCAGCACCGCCTTGCGCAGCGCGTCGGTGTGCGTCGCGCCGACCTTGTCGTTGATGTTCAGGCCGTTCGGCGAGGTGCCGATCGACACCACCTCGGCACCGAGCTCGTGGAACACGTGCGGCGCGGTGTGATACGCGGCGCCGTGCGCGCAGTCGACGACGACCTTCATGCCGTGCAGGTCGAGGTCGTTGGGGAACGTGCTCTTGCAGAACTCGATGTAGCGGCCGGCGGCATCCTCGATCCGCTTCGCGCGGCCGAGCTGATCGGACTTCACGCAGCCCATCGGCTCCTCGAGCGCGGCCTCGATGCGCGCCTCGGTCTCGTCGGGCAGCTTGTTGCCGTCGAACGAGAAGAACTTGATGCCGTTGTCGTCGAACGGGTTGTGCGACGCGCTGATCACCACGCCGGCCGACAGCCGCAGCGCGCGCGTGAGGTAGGCCACCGCAGGCGTCGGCAGCGGACCCGACAGCATCACGTCGACGCCGGCGGCCGAGAAGCCGGCCTCGAGCGCGGCCTCGAGCAGGTAGCCGGAGATTCGGGTGTCCTTGCCGATCAGCACCGACGGGCGCGGGCCGGTGCGCTGCGCGAGCACCCGGCCGGCCGCGTAGCCGAGCCGCATCACGAAGTCGGGCGTGATCGGCGCCTCGCCGACCCGTCCGCGCACGCCATCGGTCCCGAAGTACTTGCGTCCCATCGTTCGTGTCCTTTCCAGCCGTTCGTTTCAGGCACGGGCGCCTTCGATCGCACCCCAGACGACGAGCGCGTCGCGTGTCGCGGCAACGTCGTGTACGCGGACGATCCGCGCGCCGCGCGCAACCGCAGCGAGCATCGCCGCGAGGCTCGCGGGCAGCCGTTCGTCGACGGGCCGGCCGGTGATCGCGCCGAGCATCGACTTGCGCGACACGCCGACCAGCGCCGGCACCCCCGGCGGCAGCGCCTCGGGCAGCCGCGCGAGCAGGGCGAGGTTGTCCTCGAGGGTCTTGCCGAAGCCGATGCCCGGATCGACGACGATCCGCGCACTTTCCACGCCGGCATGCTGCAACGCGGCCACCCGGGCGGCAAGCCAGTCGCGGACCTCCCTGAGCACATCCCGATAGACGGGCGCCTGCTGCATGGTCAGCGGGTCGCCGAGCATGTGCATCACGCAACACGCAGCGCTCGAGGCGCCCACCGCGTCGATCGCCGCCTCGGTGCGGAAGCCGGCCACGTCGTTGATCATGTCGGCACCCGCGTCGAGCACCACGCGCATCACCTCGGGCTTGCGGGTGTCGACCGACAGCGGGACGCCGGCGTCGGCGAGCGCGCGCAGCACCGGACGCAGGCGGGCGAGCTCGACCTCGGCCGGTACCGGCGGCGCGCCGGGCCGCGTGGATTCGGCGCCGAGGTCGAGCAGCTCGGCGCCCTCCTTCAGCAGCCGCAGGGCATGCGCGATCGCCGTCGAGGGCTCGAGCCAGCGGCCGCCGTCGGAGAATGAATCCGCGGTCAGGTTGACGACGCCCATGATCCGCGGCCGGTCGAGCGCGAGCTCGAAGCGGCCGCAGCGCAGCGTCGGCACCGGTCGGAGGGGGATGGTCGAGCTCGGGGTCGTCATCGTGGCGGCGGCGGTGGCGGCGGGGCGGCGGGGCGGCGCGGCCCAGGTGGCACTGGAAACGGACGCGCCCGCCGGAGGGCGGGCGCGTGACCGTCGAGGCGGACGTGCGGCTCCTGCGCCGCAGGCCCGTCAGTGCGCCGCGGGTGCGGTCGGCGCGTTGGGCGCGACGCCCGGCGATGGCGAGGCCGGCGGCGTGCCCGGCTGGTTCGGACCGCGGTCCTTCGGCGCGCGCGGCGGGCGCCCGGCGATGATGTCCTCGATCTGCTCGGCGTCGATGGTCTCCCACTCGAGCAGCGCCTTGGTCATCGCCTCGATCTTGTCGCGGTTCTCCTCGATGATCTTCCTGGCGACCACGTACTGCTCGTCGATGATCCTGCGGATCTCGGAGTCGACCTTGCGCATCGTCTCCTCGGACATGTTGGTGGTCTTGGTGATCGACCGGCCCAGGAAGACCTCGCCCTCGTTCTCCGCATAGACCATCGGGCCGAGCGTCTCGCTCATGCCGTAGCGCGTGACCATGTCGCGGGCGAGCGCCGTGGCGCGCTCGAAGTCGTTGGACGCGCCGGTGGTCATCTGGTTCATGAAGACCTCCTCGGCGATCCGGCCGCCGAAGAGCACCGAGATCATGCTCTTCATGCGCTCGCGGTCCATGCTGTAGCGGTCCTCGGTGGGCAGCTGCATGGTGACGCCGAGCGCGCGGCCGCGCGGGATGATCGTGACCTTGTGCACCGGGTCGGTCTTGGGCAGCATGCGCGCGACCAGCGCGTGGCCGGACTCGTGGTAGGCGGTGTTGCGGCGCTCCTCCTCGGGCATCACGATCGAGCGCCGCTCGGCGCCCATGATGATCTTGTCCTTGGCGCGCTCGAAGTCGATCATCTCGACCAGCCGGGCCGCGCGGCGCGCGGCGAACAGCGCCGCCTCGTTGACGAGGTTGGCGAGGTCCGCGCCGGACATGCCGGGCGTGCCGCGCGCGATCACGTCGGCTTTGACGTCGGGGCCGATCGGGACCTTGCGCATGTGCACGTTCAGGATCTGCTCGCGGCCGCGGATGTCGGGCAGCGGCACGACCACCTGCCGGTCGAAACGGCCCGGACGCAGCAGGGCCGGGTCGAGCACATCGGGGCGGTTGGTCGCGGCGATCACGATGATGCCCTGGCCGGTCTCGAAGCCGTCCATCTCGACCAGCAGCTGGTTCAGCGTCTGCTCGCGCTCATCGTTGCCGCCGCCCAGACCCGCGCCGCGCTGGCGGCCGACCGCATCGATCTCGTCGATGAACAGGATGCAGGGCGCGTGCTTCTTGGCGTTCTCGAACATGTCGCGCACGCGGGCAGCGCCCACGCCGACGAACATCTCGACGAAGTCGGAGCCTGAGATGCTGAAGAACGGCACCTTCGCCTCGCCGGCGATCGCCTTGGCGAGCAGCGTCTTGCCGGTGCCGGGCGAGCCGACCATCAGCACGCCACGCGGGATCCGGCCGCCGAGCTTCTGGAACTTGGAGGGGTCGCGCAGGAAATCGACCAGTTCCTGGACCTCTTCCTTGGCCTCGTCGCAGCCGGCGACGTCGGCGAAGGTGATCGAGTTGTTCGACTCGTCGAGCATGCGCGCGCGGCTCTTGCCGAACGAGAACGCGCCGCCGCGCCCGCCGCCCTGCATCTGGCGCATGAAGAACACCCAGACGCCGATCAGCAGCAGCATCGGGAACCAGCTGATGAAGATGCTCATGAGCAGGCTCTGCTCTTCCTCGGGCTTGGCGTTGACCTGCACGCCGAACTTCATCAGGTCGGACACCATCCAGATGTCGCCGGACCCCGGCGAATAGACGGTGATGCCCCGGCCTTCCTTGGTCTTGGCGCGAAGGGTGCGGCCGTCGACCACGACGCTGTCGATGCGCCCGGCCTTGGCCTCGTCCATGAACTGCGAGTACGGCATGTCGCCGCCCCGGACCTGTCGCGTGTCGAACTGCTTGAACACGGTGAACAGGACCAGCGCGATGACCAGCCAGACCGCCGCCTTGGAGAACATGTTGTTCACGTAAACGCTCCTTCGCGGCCCGCCACGCGGCGAGCCCGGTCGAATCGACTCATTCTACCCCCGATCGGCCCCCGGAACCGGCCGCCCGTCCATTGTCAAGCCCCGGACGACACCACGGATTCACCGGTGCCCTGCTTCAGACGCCGTCCCAGCAGGTAGGTTTCGGCCGACTCCGCCCGGGACGCCCGCGGCTTGCGCACGGCGATCGAAACGAACGTCCGCTTGAACGCCTCGACGATCTGGCTGTAGCCGCTGCCGTGGAAACACTTGATCAGCAGCGCGCCATCCGGCTTCAGGTGCCGTTCGGCGAACTCCAGCGCCAACTCGGCGAGGTGCCCCATCCGGGCGGCGTCGGCCAGCCCGACGCCGGACAGGTTGGGGGCCATGTCGGAAAGCACAAGGTCGGCCTTGCGGCCCTCGAGCAGCGCCTCGAACTGCGCGAGCACCGCGTCGTCGCGGAAGTCGCCCTGCAGGAACACGACGCCGTCCACCGGCTCCATCGGCAGCACGTCGATCGCGACGATGCGGCCGTTCACGGTGCCGCCGGGGCCGGCGAGCCTCTCGCGCAGCACCTGCGACCAGCTGCCCGGGGCGGAGCCCAGGTCGACGATCGTCTGGCCGGGCCGGATCAGCCGGTCCTGCTCGTCGATCTCGATCAGCTTGAAGGCCGCGCGCGAACGGTACTTCCTCTGCTGCGCGAGCTTCACGTACGGATCGTTCAGGTGCGCGTGGATCCACGCCTTGCTGAAGCGGTTCTTCGCCATGGATTCCGGTCGACTACACTGCGCCTATGACTGAACTGCCCGATGAAGGCCGCACGCCGGCCCCCGCCCCCACGTTGTCGTCCGCGGAGCGCCGAGCCTTGCGGGCCCGCGCGCACGAACTCGATCCCGTCGTCATGATCGGCAACGACGGCCTCACCGATGCGGTGATCGCCGAGACCGACCGTGCGCTCGGCGCGCACGGGCTGATCAAGGTCCGCATCTTCGGGGACGACCGCGACGCCCGCCAGTCGATGGCCACCGAGCTGGAGGCGCGCTCCGGCGCGGCGCTGGTGCAGGCGATCGGGAAGCTGGTCGTGCTGTGGCGGCCTCGGGCGGAGGACGACGGGCCGATCGGTGCCGCGCCCGCGCCGACGCCGGCCGCGCGCAGGCGTCCGACGCTGTCGGTGCCGAAGAAGCTGGCCGCCGAGGGCAAGCCGGCGCCGAAGCGCCGCGCCCGCACGGGCATGCCGCGTCCGCCGGCCGAGGACGCCCCGCCGCGACGCAGCCGCGCGCCGGCCGGACGGCCGGTCGGACCGGGCCTGCGCGGCGCGCGCGGCGCGCTCGATCCGTCAGTGGCGCGCGCCGCGTCGGGGGGCGCGTCATCCGGGATCCGCGGCGGGCGTCCGGCGGGCGCGAGCGCCACGCGAGGAACGGCATCGACCGGGGCCCGCGGTGCGGGCGCTCGGCCCACGGCCGGTACCGGTTCGCCAGCGGCCGGAGCACGGCCCGCGGGTACGCGTCCAGAAGGTGGACGACCTGCCGGTGCGCGACCTGCCGGTGCGCGACCTGCCGGCGCACGCCCTGCCGGCGCACGCCCTGCGGGAGCAGCGCGCGGCCCGGGTTCGTTCGACCCGCGTTCGGACGGCTCGCCCGCCCCGCGGCCCGCGGGTCGGCCGAGCGGCGCCTCGGCGGCGCGGCCGACCGGCGCGGGCGTACCCCGGGGTCCGGCCGGGTCTGGGTCGCGCGGCGGGTCGGCGGCGCCGCGCGGCGGGCCCGGCTCGCCGGGGCCGCGAGGACGAACGGGCACGCCGGCACCGAGGAGCGGCGCCGGATCGGCCGCATCACGCGGCGGCTTCGGAGCACCCTCGCCTCGAAGCGGTGCCACCGGAGGCCCGCCGCTGCGGGGGGGTTCCGGCGCGGCCCGCGGCGGCGCGATCGGCGGCCGCACTTCGGCGCGACCGCCCTCGGGCGGCACGGCCGCACGCGGGGCCGCCCCGGCCCGCTCGGGCGCCGGGGCACCGCGCGGCACCGCTCGGAGCGCCACGCCGGCTACAGGTAGCGGACGCCCAGGACCTCGTACTCGCGCAGGCCGCCGGGGGCCTTGACCTCGGCGACGTCGCCGACGACCTTGCCGATCAGCGCGCGCGCGATCGGGCTCGACACCGAGATCTTGCCGTCCTTGATGTCGGCCTCGTCGTCACCGACGATCTGGTAGGTCACGGTGTCGCCGGCCTCGAGGTCCTCGAGCTCGACGGTCGCCCCGAACACGATCCGGCCGCCCGCGTCGAGCGTCGACGGGTCGATCACCTGCGCGGACGCGAGCTTGCCCTCGATCTCCGCGATGCGGCCCTCGATGAAGCCCTGCTTCTCCTTGGCGGCGTCGTACTCGGCGTTCTCGGACAGGTCGCCCTGCGCACGCGCCTCGGCGATCGCGGTGATGACCGCGGGCCGCTCGACCGACTTCAGCCGCTGCAGCTCGTCCTTCAGCCGCTGCGCACCGCGCACCGTCAACGGGATCGTGCTCACGTCGTGCTCCGAAAAAAAACGCGCCCCGGACAGGATGCCCGGGGCGACGGCGATTCAAGTGTAGCACCGGCCCGCCCGCCCCTGTCGGGTGCGGGGTCGGCGTGCGGCGCGTGCGGCGCGCTCACCCGAGCGCCGGCAGCACGTAGGCGAAGGTCGCGCCGAGGATCCAGATCACGACCGACGCGGCCCAGGTGAACGCCGAGGTGCGGCGCGCGCGGGTGCAGGTGCGCGCGAGCCCCGGGTCGATCGGGCACGGCAGCGAGCGAGCGCGCCACTGCGCGGCGCCCCCCGCCAGCAGCAGCACCGCCGACACCGCGAACAGGGCGTCCTTGCGCTCCGACAGCCAGACGAGCTGCGGCACCGCGCCGGTCAGCGCGACCAGCGCGCTGCCGGCACCGATCGACACCAGCAGCGCCGGCAACGCGCAGCAGAGCAGCGTCGAGGCGCTGGCCAGCAGCGCGAGCGCGGCGGGCGTGCGGTGGCCCTCGATCGGCCCCTCGTCGAGCCCGGGCCGGCTCACCGTCGGCGCACCGCGTCGCGGATCGCGTCGACCGACTCGTCGGTCCGGGCGATCCCGGTGACCTTGTAGCCCGAGTCGACGATCAGCCGGCCGAGCTCCTCGTCGGTCAGGGTGCGGCCGTCGCGGAAGCCGACCGCGACGACCTTGTTCTCGAGCGACACGAAGATCCGCTCGACTTCGGGCCGGGCCTTGAGCTTCTTCTCGATGCCCTGCGCGCAGAACGCGCAGACCATGCCGTCGACGCCGATGCGGGCGGTGCGCGCGTCGGCGGGCGCGGCCGCGACCGAGCTCGCTGCGAGCGCGACTGCGAACGCGGCGGCGAGACGGGACAGGATCCGGAACATGGCGATGCCTCCTCAGAAGACGTGCATCACGTTGAACATCCAGGCGCCGCGGTTGCTGCGCCCGATCTCGAACCACCAGTCGCGACGGAACAGCCGCAGCGTCGGAAAGACTTCGGTGCCCGTGGTCAGGTCCTCGCGCCGCTCGGCGCGCACCAGGAACCAGGTCGCCCAGTCCTCGTAGTCGGCCGCATACGGTGCCCAGCCGACGGTCAGCGCGTCGATCCGGTACGAGAACGCGTCGGAGCGCCACCAGTGGACATTACCGTTGAGGTACCACCTGCGCGACTCCCAGTCGGCCTGCAGGCCGCCGTGCCACGTCGAACGGCTGCCGTCGAAGAAGTCCCCGCGCGACGCCCCGGCGCCGCCGAACACGTAGAAGTTGGCCACGCTGTCGGGCCGGTACACCCGGTGGACGAGCCAGTTCGCCTGCAGGTAGCCGACGTCGACCTGTTGGCGCAGCGCCACGCGGTCGTCGGACTTCAGGTAGAGCGCGCCCACGCCGACCGACAGTCGCGGCGAGACGCCGTACATCGCCTCGGCCATCCGGTACTCGGGTGTCCAGAAGGCCATCGCCATCCAGACGTCCTTGGCGATGAACAGGCCGGCGCGCGCGGCGGACGGCGCGCAGAGCAGGAGTGCGACGAGCGCCGCGCGAACGACAGGGACCATCGGGGTTCCTCGGGAACGGGGGAGGCACCGGCGCTCGCGCGCCGGACCGCGGACCGGCCTTCAGGCGGTCGGCGGGCGTTCCTCTGGGCAGGACAGGAAGCGTGCGGCGACCGCCGACGGCGCCGGATCGGGCTCGAATGCGACTTGGGCGACGACCGGCGGAACGGGCGACGCGAGCGGCGGCATCTGGCCGAGCTCGCACCAGACCTGTGCGCCGCAGGGCGTCGAGGGGTCGCTTGCGGCGGCGGACGAATCGGCCCCCGACGAAGGTCGGACCGCCACGGGGGACTCGACCGAGACGTTGCTCGCGGTGACCGGGGCGGGGGTCGCCGCCGTCGCTTCGCCGCGCCACGGGAACGGCGCGCGCCCGAAGGCATCGACCGCGACGCCGTGCCAGGCGCAACACTGCGCCGCGAGCTGCACGACGAGCATCGCGAGCATCAGCGCCGCGACCGTCCGGGCGGGACGGGCGCGCAGGCCGCGGAGGGCGACGACGGCGCGGTTCATGCCACTCAGTCTAGCGCTCAGGCGCGCCGGCCCGCACGCAAGCCCCCGCCTCGCGCTCGACTCAGGCCGCCGCCGGCAGGCTGCGGTGCAGCGCCTGCAGCGGATAGACCTCCAGGCCCTGCACGTGGCGCATCCCCTCGACCGCGGCGAGCGCGCCCGCGATCGTCGTGTAGTAGGTGATCCGCTGCGCGAGCGCCGTGGTCCGCAGCGCGCGGGAGTCGGCGATCGCGCTGCGCTTCTCCTCGACGCTGTTGATGACCATCGAGATCTCGCCGTTCTTCATCATGTCGACGACGTTCGGCCGGCCTTCCTGGATCTTGTGCACCGTGGTCACCGGCAGGCCCGCCGCCGCGATCGCGGCGCCGGTGCCGCGCGTGGCGACCAGCCTGAAGCCGAGCTCGTTCAGGCCGCGCGCGCACTCGACCGCGCGCGGGCGGTCGGACGCCTTGACCGAGATGAACGCGGTGCCGCCGGTCGGCAGCTTCACGCCCGCGCCGAGCTGCGACTTCACGAACGCCTCGCCGAAGGTGTACCCGACGCCCATCACCTCGCCGGTCGACTTCATCTCCGGCCCGAGGATGGTGTCGACGCCCGGGAACTTGACGAAGGGGAAGACCGCCTCCTTCACCGAGTAGTACGGCGGCACGATCTCCTTCGTGACGCCCTGCGCGGCCAGCGTCTCGCCGACCATGCAGCGCGCCGCGACCTTCGCGAGCGGGATGCCGGTCGCCTTGGAGACGTAGGGCACGGTCCGCGACGCGCGCGGGTTCACCTCGAGCACGAACACCGTGGCCGCGCCGGCGGCGTCGTGCTGGATCGCGAACTGCACGTTCATCAGGCCGACGACCTTCAGGGCGCGGGCCATCAGCTCCGTCTGGCGCTTGAGCTCGCCGATCAGCTCGGCCGACAGCGAGTACGGCGGCAGCGAGCACGCCGAGTCGCCGGAGTGCACACCCGCCTGCTCGATGTGCTCCATCACGCCGCCGATCAGCACCGCCTCGCCGTCGCAGATGCAGTCGACGTCGACCTCGATCGCGTCGTTGAGGAAGCGGTCGAGCAGCACCGGCGAGTCGTTCGAGACCTTGACCGCCTCACGCATGTAGCGCTCGAGGTCGCGCTGCTCGTGGACGATCTCCATGGCCCGCCCGCCGAGCACGTAGCTCGGGCGGACCACCAGCGGGTAGCCGATCTCCTGCGCGAGCGCGAGCGCCTCGACCTCGGTCCGCGCGGTGCGGTTCGGCGGCTGGCGCAGGTTGAGCTTCACCAGCAGCTTCTGGAAGCGCTCGCGGTCCTCGGCGATGTCGATCGACTCCGGGCTGGTGCCGATGATCGGCACGCCCGCGGCCTCGAGCGGCTTCGCGAGCTTGAGCGGCGTCTGGCCGCCGTACTGCACGATCACGCCGACCGGCTTCTCCTTGTCGACGATCTCCAGCACGTCCTCGAGCGTCAGCGGCTCGAAGTACAGGCGATCCGAGGTGTCGTAGTCGGTGGAGACGGTCTCCGGGTTGCAGTTGACCATGATGGTCTCGTAGCCCGACTCCTTCAGCGCGAACGCGGCGTGCACGCAGCAGTAGTCGAACTCGATGCCCTGGCCGATCCGGTTGGGGCCGCCACCGAGCACGATGATCTTCTTGCGGTCGGTCGGCGCCGCCTCGCACTCGTCCTCGTAGGTCGAGTACATGTAGGCGGTGGTCGTTGCGAACTCGGCCGCGCAGGTGTCGACGCGCTTGTAGACCGGCCGCACGCCGAGCTTGTGCCGCAGCTTGCGGATCTCGGCCTCGGTGACGTCGAGCAGGTAGGCGAGCCGCCGGTCGCTGAAGCCCTTCTTCTTGAGGAATCGCAGCGTCTCGGCGTCGAGGTCGCCGATGGTGCGCTTCTCGACCTCGAGCTCGATCCTCACGATCTCCTCGATCTGCGCGAGGAACCACGGGTCGATGTGGGTGAGCGCGTGGACCTCGTCGAGCGTGAAGCCCTGCGCGAACGCGTCGCCGACGTACCAGATCCGCTCGGGGCCGGGCTCGCCGAGCTCCTCCTCGATGGTCTCGCGGTCGGTGGTCTTCTGGTTCAGCCCGTCGACGCCGACCTCCAGCCCTCGCAGCGCCTTCTGGAAGCTCTCCTGGAAGGTGCGACCGATCGCCATCACCTCGCCGACCGACTTCATCTGCGTGGTGAGGTGCGAGTCGGCCTGCGGGAACTTCTCGAACGCGAAGCGCGGCACCTTGGTGACGACGTAGTCGATCGAAGGCTCGAACGACGCCGGGGTCGCGCCGCCGGTGATCTCGTTCCTCAACTCGTCGAGCGTGTAGCCGACCGCGAGCTTGGCCGCGACCTTCGCGATCGGGAAGCCGGTGGCCTTGGACGCCAGCGCCGACGAGCGCGACACGCGCGGGTTCATCTCGATGACGATCATCCGGCCGGTCTTCGGGTCGATCGCGAACTGCACGTTCGAGCCGCCGGTGTCCACGCCGATCTCGCGCAGGATCGCGATCGAGGCGTCGCGCATCAGCTGGTACTCCTTGTCGGACAGCGTCTGCGCGGGCGCAATCGTGATCGAGTCGCCGGTATGGATGCCCATCGGGTCGAGGTTCTCGATCGAGCAGACGATGATGCAGTTGTCCCGCCGGTCGCGGACCACCTCCATCTCGAACTCCTTCCACCCGATCAGCGATTCCTCGATCAGCAGTTCGCTGGTCGGCGAGGCCTCGAGGCCGCGCTTGCAGATGGTCTCGAACTCCTCGGCGTTGTAGGCGATGCCGCCACCGGTGCCGCCGAGCGTGAAGCTCGGGCGGATGATCGCGGGAAAGCCGAGGGTCTTCTGCACCGCCCACGCCTCCTCCAGCGAGTGGGCGATGCCCGAGCGTGCCGAGCCGAGGCCGATCTTCGTCATCGCCTCCTTGAACTTCAGGCGATCCTCGGCCTTGTCGATCGCCTGGGGCGAGGCGCCGATCAGTTCGACGCCATGCTTCTCCAGGACGCCGTGACGGTGCAGGTCGAGCGCGCAGTTGAGCGCGGTCTGCCCGCCCATCGTCGGCAGGATCGCGTCGGGCTTCTCCCTGGCGATGATCTTCTCGACGACCTGCCAGGTGATCGGCTCGATGTAGGTGACGTCGGCCGTCTCCGGGTCGGTCATGATCGTGGCCGGATTGCTGTTGACCAGGATCACCTTGAAGCCTTCCTGTCGCAGCGCCTTGCAGGCCTGCGCGCCGGAGTAGTCGAACTCGCACGCCTGCCCGATGACGATCGGGCCGGCGCCGATGATGAGGATGCTCTTGAGGTCGGTGCGCTTGGGCATGGTCAGGCCCGTTCCATCAGGGCGATGAAGCGGTCGAAGAGGTAGGCGATGTCGTGCGGGCCGGGGCTCGCCTCGGGGTGGCCCTGGAAGCAGAAGGCCGGGCGGTCGGTACGGGCGAGGCCCTGGATCGAGCCGTCGAACAGCGACACGTGGGTGACCCTCAGGTTAGGGGGCAGCGTGTCTGGATCGACCGCGAAGCCATGGTTCTGGCTGGTGATCAGCACCTGTCCGGTCTCGAGGTCCTTGACCGGATGGTTCGCGCCGTGATGGCCGAACTTCATCTTCATCGTCCGTGCGCCGGAGGCGAGGCCCATGATCTGGTGGCCGAGGCAGATGCCGAAGGTCGGCAGGCCGCGCTCGATCAGCTCGCGGCTCGCCGCGATCGCGTAGTCGCAGGGCTCCGGGTCGCCGGGGCCGTTCGACAGGAACACGCCCTGCGGCGCGAGCTTCAGCACCTCGGCGGCGCTCGTCTGCGCGGGCACGACGGTGAGCTCGCAGCCGCGGTCGGCGAGCAGGCGCAGGATGTTGCGCTTCACGCCGAAGTCGAACGCGACGACCCTGAAGCGGCGCTTCGCCGACGCGAGCGCGTCGGCCGGGTGGCCGCCCTCGAGGCGCCACGAGCCCGCGCGCCAGGCGTAGGGCTCGTGCACGCTGACGACCTTCGCCAGGTCCATGCCGGCGAGACCGGGGAACTCGCGCGCGGCGGCGATCGCGGCGTCGACGTCGATCGACTCGCCGGCCGCGGCTGCGGCGACGATGCAGCCGGCCTGCGCGCCCTTCTCCCGCAGGACCCGCGTGAGCCTTCGCGTGTCGAGCCCGGCGATGCCGGGCACGCCCTCGCCGCACAGGTAGTCGGTCAGCGTCTGGGTCGCGCGGAAGTTCGACGCGCGCAGCGGCACGTCCTTGACGACGAGGCCCGCGGCGTGGATGCGCGTCGCCTCGGCGTCCTCGGGCGTGACGCCGTAGTTGCCGATGTGCGGATAGGTCAACGTGACGATCTGCCGGCAGTAGGAGGGATCGGTGAGGATCTCCTGGTAGCCGGTGAGCGCGGTGTTGAACACCACCTCGCCGACGGTGCGGCCGGGCGCGCCGATCGAGTGGCCGCGGAAGACCGTGCCATCGGCGAGCGCGAGGACGGCGGGCGGGAGTTGGGGCAGCAAGGACGGCTCCTGGGTCTGGAAGCCCGCCCCCGGGATCGCCGGGCCGTGCTCGTGGCCGCGCGTCGGAGCCGCGCACGCCGAGATGGGTGCGGTGGGTCCGAGACGGCTCGCTGTGCGTCGGATCGGCTGAGCTCTGGAAGCTCGCGACGAAGGCGGGTAAACCTTCGAAGTTTACCACGCGGGGCGTCGGACCACAGGCCGCGCGGGGTGTCGGTCAGGCCGGGGCGCCCTCGTCCGCGACCACCAGCCGTGCGATCCACGTCGGCGCGAGCAGCGGCGGCGAGGGCTCGACGACGAAGCCCCGGTCGGGCAGCGGCACCGGCGCGGACATGCCAGGCGCGACGTTCACCGCGGTGTGGAACTCGCCGAGGTCGACCGCGACGATCCGCGCGTGGATGCCGCGGGCGAGCACCTCGGCGGCGAGCGCCGCGTCGAACGCCGCCGCGCAGCCGCCGGGCACGCACGGCACCTCGACCGATCGCCAGTCCACCCCGCACGCGGCGATCTGCTGCGCGAGCCGATGGCGGGGCAGCGCGTGCGACAGGCTCGCGGCCTCGGCATCGCACACCGTGAGGAAGGTCGCGACGTGGAGACCGGCCTCGCGGGCCCGCAGCCGCGCGAGGCAGGCGTCCTTGCCGCCGCTCCAGGCGACGGCGGCGCGCGAGGGGGTCGGGCCGGTGGGCGAGGTCACGGGGCGGAGGATAGCGTCACGGCGACCATGCCGGACGGCGGGCTCGGCCGCCCGGCCGCCCCAGGTCGCCGACCCGCCCGATGCACGGCTTCATCGCGGCCTCGCCGCAAGCGGGAGGCGCTCAGTGCGGCGGCGAAGCCGACGGCTCCGCGCGCGGCGCGATCGCCACGACGGCGGGCTCGACGCGGCCGTCGAAGCCCGCGA
Organism: Burkholderiales bacterium; assembly: GCA_020248665.1. GTDB lineage: Bacteria > Pseudomonadota > Gammaproteobacteria > Burkholderiales > Burkholderiaceae_E > UBA4615. Next base: position 40,281 of record JADCHE010000128.1, read on the forward strand.
CCGGCGAGGCCGCGCCGGAAGGCGGCAACGGCGCGACCGGCCGCCCCTCGGGACCGAAGGGCGCGCCGACGTCGGTCGACAGTTCCTGGTTCTGCGCGAAGCGCACCTCGATCTCCGGATAGCCGAGCGGGCGCACCAGCATCGCGAGCGTGGTGTACGCGGAGCGCTCGACCTGCGCGCGGTAGCGATCGGCGAGGCCCTGCGCCTGCGCCATCGCGTGCGCGCGCGCCGCGCCGATCAGCCGGTTCTTGTCCTCCTCGGAGAAGCGGCCGTCGAAGAAGCCCTGCAGCAGGTCGGGCAGCAGCCAGGGCAGCAGCCGCGAGCGCTGCTCGTCGTAGAAGGCGAGGTCCTTGATCGACACCTCGACCTTGCACGGCGGCAGCTCGATCAGCGCCTTCGCGGGCGGCTGCGGCGCACCCTCGCGCGGACCGACGTCGGCGGCCGGACGCTGCGCGTCGATGCGGAAGCGGTCGCTCCTCAGGTCGTAGCGGAAGTCCATCTCGAACTCGAAGACCATCGCGAGCTTCTTCTTCGTGAACGCCCACGACAGGTACTTGCGGCCGAACTCACCGAAGGTGTGGTCGCTGTGGGTGATCAGGTCCTTGCTGACCGCCCTGAACACCGACAGCTCGCCGATCGCGCGCAGCTCGTCGATCGAGCTGCGCACGACCAGCTCGCGCGGCTCGGCGCGCCGCTTCGCGCGCCACGCCCAGCCGCCGCCGAAGCCGAGCAGCAGGAAGAGGACGAGGGCGGCCAGGGTGGCGAGGTCCATCGCCCGAGTGTAGCGGATGCGGTTCCCGCGGCACCCGCGGCCGGCGCGCGTCAGGCCCCGAGCACGAAGATCCAGACGGTGACGACGAGGCCGCCGAGCCAGACGATCGAGCGCGCGGTCGCGCTGTCGGCGACGTAGAGCCAGAGGTACACGATGCGCAGCACGAGCCACGCGGCCGCGAGCGCGTCGAGCCGGCCCTGAGGCGCGCCGAGCTGGTGCGCAACGATCACCGCAGCCGCGAAGAAAGGCAGCGACTCGAAGGTGTTGTTCATCGCCGCGATCGCGCGCGCGCGGTGACCCGAGAGCTTCGACTCCCAGCCCCGCGGATCGGCGTTGTCGTAGTCCCGACGGCCCGCCTTCGCGACGCCGGCGGCCACGAAGGGCAGGAAGAACGCGACGAGCAGGATCCAGTAGGCGAGCGTGAGCTTCATGCGGCGGTCCGTTGGAGTCAGTCGACGTTGCGGCGGTCGCGCAGCGCCTGTGCGACGGTGGCGGCGTCGACGTACTCGAGCTCGCCGCCGACAGGCACGCCGCGCGCGAGCCTCGAGACCTTGAGGCCGCGCGCGCGCAGCATCTCGCCGATGTAGTGCGCGGTCGCCTCGCCTTCCTGCGTGAAGTTGGTCGCGAGGATCACCTCGCGGACCACCCCGTCGGTCGCGCGCGCGAGCAGTCGGTCGAAGTGGATCTCGTTCGGTCCGACGCCGTCGAGCGGCGAGAGCCGGCCCATCAGCACGAAGTACAGGCCGTCGAACGCGAGCGTCTGCTCGACCGTCATCTGGTCGGCCGGCGTCTCGACGACGCACAGCTTCGACGGGTCGCGGCGCGGCGATGCGCAGGTCTCGCAGACCTCGTGCTCGGTGAAGGTGTTGCAGCGGCCGCAGTGGCGGATCTTCGAGGTCGCGTCGATCAGCGCGCTCGCGAGCGCCTCGGCTCCGTCGCGGTCGTGCTGCAGCAGGTGGTAGGCATAGCGCTGCGCCGAGCGCGGCCCGACGCCCGGCAGCCGCTTGAGCGCGGCCACCAGCGCGTCGAGCGCGGCGGGCGGTCGCAGCATCGGCGGGTCAGAAGGGCATCTTGAAGCCGGGCGGCAGCGGCAGGCCGGCGGTCAGCGACGACATCCGCTCGGCCGCGGTGGACTCGGCGCGCCGCAGCGCGTCGTTCATCGCGGCGACGACCAGGTCCTCGAGCATCTCCTTGTCGCCGTCGGCCATCACGCTCGGATCGATCGTCACGCGCTTGACATCGTTGCGGCAGGTGACGATCACCTTGACGAGGCCGGCGCCCGACTGGCCCTCGACCTCGACCGAGGCGAGCTGCTCCTGCGCCTTCTTCAGGTTGTCCTGCATCTGCTGGGCCTGCTTCATCAGGCCGGCGAGCTGGTTCTTCATCATCGCTTCAGTCTCCGGTGGATCCGGTGGGGGCGATCGGCTGGATCGACTCGGGCACGATCGTACCGTCGAAGCCGCTGATCAGGGTCCGGACGAACGCGTCGCCCTCGATGACGGCCTGCGCCTGCGCGAGCGCATCGGCCTGCTCGCGCGAGCGCACCGCGGCGACGGTCGTGCCGCGGACCTGGCCGACCTCGACAGACAGGCGCGCGGGCCGGCCGAAGTGCGCGGTGAGCACGTCGCGGACCTTGGCGAGCAGCGCGGGCTCGGCGAGCGGCTTGACCGGCACGCGAAGCGTGAAGCCGTCGGCGTCGTGCGAGAGGAGCTCGCTCTGCTGCATGAACTGGCCCACGAGGCCGGGGCGGCCGAGCCGCGCGACGACGGTGGCGGCGAGGCCGGGCCAGTCGCCGTCGAAGCCGAGCGGCACGGGCACGGGCGCGGAGGCGGGGGCGGGGGCCGGTGCGGTGGGCGTGGCGCGTGGCGCGATCGCCTCGGGCAGGGCCTCGGCGCGCGGTGCGGGCCGTGCCGCATCACGCATCGCGGGGGCCGGCGGCTCGACGGCCGGTCCCGGCGCCGCGGGCCGGGTGGGCTCGCCGGGCGGCTCGGGCGCCGCGAGATCGGA
>JADCHE010000129.1 GCA_020248665.1 Burkholderiales bacterium
GGGCAAGGAGAAACCGGGCCTGATCGACGCCGAAGGCACGCTGCGCGACCTGTCGGGCGTCGTGCCTGACATCGGTCCGGCGCAGCTCGCGCCGAAGTCGCTCGCGAAGCTCGCCAAGATCAAGGCCGGGAAGCTGCCGGCCGTGCGCGGCACCCCGCGCCTCGGCGTGCCCTTCACCGGCGCGACCAAGTTCGTCGCGATCGGCCTGAACTACTCCGACCACGCGGCCGAGACCGGGAACCCGATCCCGAAGGAGCCGATCGTCTTCCACAAGACGCTGTCGTGCATGCAGGGGCCGGACGACGACGTGATGCTGCCCAAGGGCTCGAAGAAGAGCGACTGGGAGGTCGAGCTCGGCATCGTGATCGGCTCGACCGCGCGCTACGTCTCGAAGAAGGACGCGCTGTCGCACGTGGCCGGCTGGTGCGTCGTCAACGACGTGTCCGAGCGCGAGTGGCAGATCGAGCGCGGCATGACCTGGGACAAGGGCAAGGGCTTCGACACCTTCGGCCCGGTCGGCCCGTGGCTGGTCACGACCGACGAGATCCCGAACCCGGGCAAGCTCGACATGTGGCTCGACGTGAACGGCGTGCGCAAGCAGACCGGCAACACGAAGACGATGATCTTCGACTGCGCGCACCTGGTGTCGTACGTGAGCCAGCTGTTCACGCTGAACCCCGGCGACATCATCACGACGGGCACGCCGCCCGGCGTCGGCCTCGGCATGAAGCCGCCGCAGTTCCTGAAGCCGGGCGACGTGATGGCGCTGGGCATCCAGGGTCTGGGCGCGCAACGTCAGAAGGTCGTGAAGTTCGCCTGAGACGCTTCGGCGTCGGGCGCGCGCCGGTGGTCCATCGCCGGATGCACGCGGCGGCGTGATGCGGATCGACGGGCCCGGCCTCGCGGCCGGGCCCGGTCGTTTCTGGCGCCTTCGCCCCGGGGCGCCGTCGGCGGGTCTTCACGGATCTTTACGTACCGGTCGCATCGCGTTCACCGGTCGCGCGCAGCATGGGTCCATCGGCGGACCGTGGCGGTCCGCCTCGTCCGACCTGATGGAGCCTGCCATGAACGCAACCGAGACCTCGCCCCGCGGCCCGCGCCGCCCGTCCTTCCTGCGCCGCTGGCGCGTCGCCGGCCTCGTGGCGGTGGCAGCCGGCGCGCTCGCGCTCGGCGCCTGTTCGTACGGCGGCCACCGCGGCTGGCACGACGGTCCGATGTCGGGCCAGATGGACCCCGAGCGCGCGGCGCGCTTCGCCGAGCGCATGGCCGATCGCGTCGTGTCGGCCATCGACGGCACGCCCGAGCAGAAGCAGCGCATCCAGGGCATCGCGCAGGCCGCGATGACCGACCTCGTGCCCCTGCGAGAGCAGGCGCGCGCGGCTCGCCGCGACGGGATCGCGCTGCTGTCGGCGGCCACGATCGATCGCGGCGCGATCGAGGCGCTGCGCGCGAAGCAGATGGGCCTGGCCGACGGAGCCTCCAAGCGGCTCGCGCAGGCGATGGCCGACACCGCCGAGGTGCTGACGCCCGAGCAGCGCACGAAGCTCGCCGAGCGGATGCAGAATCGCGCGGGGCGGTGGTCGTGAGCACGGGCGCGGCAGAACCCGAGACCGCGGTCGCCCGACGTTTCCGCGGCAACGTCCCGGACGGTTGGGGCGGAGCGGGCGCCATGTCCGACGCCATGTCGGGCGCACGCGCCGCGGCGGCGACCGGGCACGTCTCGGCCGCGCTCGGTGCCCGCCGCGCCGGGCTCGGTGCCCGCCTCGCGGCGATCGGCTCGATCCCGGCGGTGCCCGCGCTGATGTGGCTGCTGCCGGCGATCGCGCTGCAGGCGACCCTCGCTGCGGCCTGGCCCGCGTCGCCGGCGACGTTCGGGCTGTCGATCGCTCAGGCGCTCGCGTCGTTCGCGGCGATCCTGGGCGGTGGATGGCTGATCCGCGCGGCGGCCGTCGAACTCGACTGGAACGCGACGCCGGTGTGCGTCCACGAGCCGCCGCGCGCTCTGGTCGCGACCGGGCCGTACCGCTTCGGCCGGCATCCGATGTACCTCGGGGCCGCGCTCTTGCTCGCCGGCACCGCGCTCGCGCTCGGCTCCCCGCCGGCCGGCGGCGTCGCCGCAGCCTACCTCGCGTGGCTCGATCTGCACCACGCGCGGGCTGAGGACGCCGCGCTGCACGCGCGATTCGGTCCTGCCTGGCGCGCATACGCCGCGCGCACACGCCGCTGGCTCTGAGCGCGCACGCACCGTCCGTGACCCGCGCGCGCGACGCCGTCGTGACGCGCCCGGTCGCCGCGCGCCACAATCCCGCCATGGCCCACCGCGTGCTGATGATCGAGGACGACCTGCGCCTGGGCGCGATGGTCGCGACTTACCTGAAAGGCGCGGGCCTCGAGGTCGAGCAGGCCGCCGACGGCACGACCGGACTGGCCGCGCTCGGCGCCGGGCGCTTCGACCTCGTGCTGCTCGACCTGATGCTGCCCGATGCGGACGGCCTCGAGCTGTGCCGCCGCATCCGCATGCGCTCCGACGTGCCGATCGTGATGGTGACCGCACGCGGTGACATCGCCGACCGCATCGTCGGCCTCGAGCTCGGCGCCGACGACTACCTGCCCAAGCCGTTCGAGCCGCGCGAGTTGCTGGCCCGCGTGCGTGCGGTGATGCGGCGGCGCGTCGCGCCCGGGCCTGCCGACGCGGCCGGACCGGCGGCCGACACGATGCGCTTCGGCCGCCTGGAGATCGACCGAGGCGCACGCGAGGTCCGCGTCGACGGCGCGCCGCGGCCGCTGACCAGCCACCAGTTCGAGCTGCTGGTCGCGCTCGCCGAGTCGGCCGGCCGCGTGCTGACGCGCGAGCAGCTGATGGAGCGCGTCCGCGGCGAGCCGCTCGACGCGTTCGACCGCTCGATCGACGTGCACGTCGGCCGGATCCGCGCGGCCATCGAGGACGACCCGCGGCATCCCCGCCGCATCGTCACGGTCCGCGGTGCCGGCTACGTGTTCGCCAAGTCGCAGGACGGCGCCTGAGATGGCCGCCGAGGTGACCCGATGAGGCGGCTCTACCTGCGGATCTATCTCGCGATGCTCGCGAGCCTGCTGCTGTTCGCGCTGATCGCGGCGCTCGGCTGGAAGCTCTCCTTCGACCGCGAGCGGGCCTCGCGCGACGAGCGCGCGCTGATCGCCGAGGTGGTCGCAGCGATCCTGCCGCCGGCCGATGCGCCGGCCGACGCGCAGCGGGCGGCGCTGGAGCGCTGGCACGCGCGCACCGGGGCGGACCTCGCGCTGTTCGGTCCCGACCGCGCGCCGATCGCGTCCGCCGGCCGCCCGCTGCCGCCGCCGAAGAGCGAGGAGGGTGGCCGCGAGGGCGGGGTCCGCTGGGGCCCCTGGCGCGACGCGGCCGAGCACGCGCCGCCGGCCTGGTCGGTGCGGCTGCCCGACGGACGCTGGGCGGTCGCGCGGATGTGGCGCTTCACGGGCGGGCCGCCGGTCGCGTGGGGGGGGCTGCTGCTCGCGCTGACGGTCGCGGTGGCGGTGGGTGCGTACCCGGTGGTCAGGCGGCTGACGCGGCGGCTGGAGCGCCTGCAGCAGGGCGTCGAGGCGCTCGGTGCGGGCGACCTGTCGGCGCGTGTCGAGGTGAAGGGCCGCGACGAGGTCGCGGCGCTCGCGGCGAGCTTCAACCGTTCCGCGGAGCGGATCGAGGCGCTGGTGGCGGCGCAGAAGTCGCTGCTGGCGAACGCGTCGCACGAGCTGCGCTCGCCGCTCGCGCGGCTGAAGATGGCGACGGCGCTGCTGTCCGATCCGCAAGCGGCCCCGGCCGGCGAGGCGCAGCGCCGCGCGCTGCGCGACGAGGTCGAGCTCAATGTGGCCGAGCTCGACGCGCTGATCGAGGAGATCCTGCTCGCGAGTCGGCTCGACGCTGCCGGCGCGCCGGTCGCGCGCGAGCCGGTGGACCTCCTCGCGCTGCTGGCAGAGGAAGCCGCGCGGGCGCGGGCGACGCTGTCGTTCGACGGCGATGCGGCGACGGCCCCGATCCGCGTCGACGGTGACCCGAGGCTGCTGCGCCGAATGGTGCGCAACCTGCTGGAGAACGCCCGGCGGCACGGCGCGGGCACGCCGGTCGAGGTCGTCGCGCGGCGCGAGCCGATCGGCCCCGCGTTCGACGTGCTCGACCGCGGCCCCGGCGTGCCCGAGGCCGAGCGCGAGCGCATCTTCGAGCCGTTCCACCGCGTCTCCGGGCACGGCGAGGGCGCCGGTGGCGTCGGGCTCGGGCTGTCGCTCGTCAGGCAGATCGCGCAGCGGCACGCCGCGACCGTGACCTGCCTGCCGCGCGAGGGCGGCGGCAGCCGGTTCGCTGTGCGGTTCGGCGCGGCACGCTGACGCGACGCCACGCCCGGGCGGTCAGCGCGGGGGCAGGCGAGTGCCGATCGCCACCGGATACTCCGGCCGCCCGGTCCGCATCCACTGCACCAGGTTCATCGCCGCCTTCCTCCGCAGCTCGACCTCGGAGGCGACCGAGTAGAACGCCGAGTGCGGCGAGAAGATCACCCGCGGATCCGCGAGCAGCGGATGCCCGGCGGGCACCGGCTCGATCGGCAGCACGTCCAGGCCGACGCCGGCGAGCCGCCCTTCGGCGACCACCTTCGTCAGCCCGTCGAGGTCGATGATCGCCCCCCGCGCGGTGTTCACCAGGTACGAGCCCGGCTTCATGCGCCGCAGCAGGTCGGCGCCGACCAGCCCCCGCGTGCCGTCGTGCAGCAGGCAGTGGATCGAGATCGCGTCGGCCTGCTCGAACAGCTGTTCGAGCGACATGCGCTCGACGTAGGCCGGGAAGTCGCCGTCGATCAAGTTCGGGTCGTGCGCGATCACGCGCTTGAAGGTGTTGCGAGCGATGTGTGCGAAGCGCTTGCCGATCCGGCCGAGGCCGAGCACGCCGACGGTCATGTCGGTCAGGCGCGGCACGGTGCCGGCGCTGGTGTAGTGCCAGGTGCCGGCCTTCACGTCCGCGTTCCAGCGGACGACGTTGCGGATCGCCGCGAGCATCATCGCGAACGCGTGGCTGGACACCTCGCCGACGCCGTAGTCGGGGCTGTTGGCGACCCAGACGCCGGCGGCCTGCGCGGCCTTCGCGTCGATGGTGTCGTAGCCGGCGCCGATCCGCGCGACGCAGCCGATCTGCGGGCGGGCGGCGAACACCTTCGCCCCGACCTGGGCGTACTGCACGAGCAGGCCGGAGCAGCCCTCGGACGCGGCGATCACGTCGTCCTCGGTGCGGCACTGGGCCTCGACGAGCTCGATGCCGGCCTCGCGGAACAGCGTGCGCTCGAGTGCGACGTCGAGCATGTCGTAGTCGGTGAACAGGACTCTCATCGCGGGGCTCCGGTGCGGGGCGCCATCATAGACGGTTGGACGCGGTTGGCGCTCGCCGTTCCGCACGAACGGTGAAACGCCGGGGGCGGGGGCGCGCCGGGCCGGGTCACGCCGATTCGCGGCGCACGATGGAGAACCCGAGGTCGCGCCTGACGGGGCCGACCGAATCGCGCCCGTCGAGCCGGTCCAGCACCGCCTCGGCCGCCGCCTCGCCGATCGCCTCCCCCGGGATAGCGATCGTGGTCAGCGCCGGCCTCGTCACGGCGGCGACGTCGAAGTCCCCGAACCCCATCACCGCGAGCCGGCCGGGCACCTCGACGCCGGCCTCGTGCGCCGCGCGCAACGCGGCGACCGCGAGCGCGTCGTTCGCGCAAAACAGGGCGTCGACCGCCGGCACGCGGGCGAGCAGCGCGGCGACCGCCTCGCGACCGGCCGCGGCGCTCATGCCGTCGACGACGAACGCGGTCTCGGGCGCGGGCAGGCCGGCGGCGCGCGCGGCCTCCCGCAGCCCCTTCAGCCGCTTGCCCGAGCGGTCCTCGCGCTCGGGCGCGGTGCCGACGAACGCCCAGCGGCGGCGTCCGTGCGCGGCGAGCCAGCGCCCGGCCTCGCGCCCGGCCGCGACGTTCGAGAAGCCGACGAGCATGTCGATCGGCGAGCGCGTCGCGTCCCAGATCTCGACGACCGGCACGCGGTGCTGCGCGATCAGGAGGCGGGTCGTCCCGGCGTGCTCGACCCCCGTCAGCACCAGCGCGTCGACCCGGCGTCCGATGAAGCTGCGCACCAGGGCCGCCTCGACCTCGCGGTCGTAGCCGCTGTCGCCGAGCATCAGCTCGTAGCCGGCAGCCCGCAGCGCGGCCGCGAGCCCGTGGACGGTGCTCGCATACACCGAGTTCATCAGCGTCGGCACGATCGCGGCGACGACGCGGCTGCGGCGGGTCGCGAGCGCCGCAGCGCCGCCGTCGGGCAGGTAGCCGAGCCGCGCGATCGCGCGGCGCACCGACTGCAGCGTCGCGGGCGCGACCCGCTCCGGGTGACGCAGCGCCCGCGACACGGTCATGCTGGAGACGCCCGCGGCGCGCGCGACCTCGACCAGCCTGACCGGGGCGGCCGGGGTGCCGTCGCCGTGCCGGGGCCGCGGGCGTTGTGCAGCGTGACTTGACATGTGCCCGAGCGTATCGCCAAATCCGTCTCGTTGTTAGCGCTAACAGCGTGGGAGCGGGCATGGCCCTGACACCGGATCAGGTCGACGCATACCGGGCGGACGGCTACGTCGTGGTTCCCGACGTGCTCGATGCGGCGCAGCTCGCGACGATGCGCGCGGCGGTCGACGCGCTGCTCGCGGGCGCGCGCGGCGTCGCCGACCACACCGACCTGTACGACCTCGAGGACACGCACCGGCCGGACGCGCCGCGCGTGCGTCGGCTCAAGCAGCCGCACAGGCACCATCCGGCGTTCGCCGCGCTGCCCCGTATCCCGAAAGTGCAGGCGCTGCTGACCTCGCTGCTGGGGCCTGCGGTGCGGCTGCAGTCGGTGAAGCTGAACCTGAAGACCGCCGGCTACGGCGCGCCTGTGGAGTGGCACCAGGACTGGGCCTTCTACCCTCACACCAACGACGACGTGCTCGCGATGGGCGTGATGCTCGACGACTTCACGCCCGACAACGGGCCGATGATGGTCGTGCCGCGCACGCACCGCGGCACCATCCACGACCACCATGCGAACGGCGTGTTCGTCGGCGCGATGGACCCGACGCGCGTCGACCTCGACCTCACGCGTGACGCGGTGCCGCTGCTCGGCCGTGCCGGCTCGATCACGCTGCATCACGCCCGGCTGGTGCACGGCTCGGCGACGAACACCTCGGGCCGATCGCGCAACTTCCTGCTCTACGAGGCGGCCGCGGCCGACGCCTGGCCGCTGGCCGGCGGGATCTTCGGCAGCCTCGAGGAATTCGACGCGCGGATGCTGTGCGGCGAGCCCACGCTGCAGCCGCGGATGGTACCGGTGCCGATCCGTATGCCGTTCCCGAAGGCACCGGAGGCGGCGTCGCTGTACCAGTCGCAGAAGTACATGCAGAACCGTTTCTTCGAGGTCGCCCGCTAGAGGCGTCCCGCCACCGCCGGCCCGCACGGCGCGCGGGCCGTTCAGTTCGACGACGACGACGAGGAGGAGACGATGAGGAGATCCCTGGTCAAGGGCCTGGCCGGCGCGGTCGCGCTCGGCGCCGTGATGTCGGCGTTCACCGTGGCCCACGCGCAGCCGGCGCTGGTGTTCGGCGGCTCGGACGCGGTCGGCACGGTGCTCGACCGCACCAACGCGATGTTCACCCGGCTCGTGAACGAGCGCGCCGCCGGCAAGGTGAAGATCAACTTCATCCAGGGCGAGCAGCTCGGCAACGACGTCCAGGTGATCGAGCAGATGATGAAGGGCTCGGTCGCGTTCTACGGTGACGTGCTCGACTGGTACTCGAACTGGGTCAAGGATTTCTCGGTGCTCGCCTGGGGCTTCACGTTCCGCGACAACGACCACTTCCAGAAGTTCCTCGACTCGCCGACCTTCTCGGCCATGGCCGAGGAGCTGCGCACGAAGCAGGGGCTGCGGATCCTGGCCGCGGCGCCGAGCCAGCCGCGGATCCTGTTCGCGAAGAAGCCGGTCCAGACGCCCGACGACCTGAAGGACGTGAAGATGCGCGTCCCGGAGATCAAGACCTACCTGAACCTCTGGCAGGCGATGGGCACCAAGCCGGCCCGGGTCGCGTGGGCCGAGGTGTTCCTCGGGCTCAAGACCGGGGTCATCGACGCGGCCGAGGGGCCGATCGGCTCGGCCTACGCACAGAAGTTCCACCAGGCGGCCACCAGCGTGATGCGCACCGACCACCTGCTCTCGTCGATGCACATCACGGTCAACGACAAGGTGTTCTCGTCGCTGCCGCCAGACGTCCAGAAGATCATGGTCGACGCGGCGCGCGAGGCGGTGGCCTGGGGCCGCAGGGAGGCCGAGGCGGAGACCGACGACGTCACGCGCAAGATGGCCTCGGAAGGCGCCAAGGTGGTCCCGGTCAACCGCGCCCCGTTCGCGGAGCGCGCGACCGCGGCGGTCGAGACGATGGAGAAGGACGGGGCCTGGTCGGCGGGCCTGTACAAGCGGATCGCCGACATCCGCTGACCGGGCTGCGGGATGGACTCGCTGCTCGCCGGCTGGTGGCGGCTGATCGAGGGGCTCGGCCGCGTCGAGCGCGCGCTCGGCGTGCTGCTGCTGACGACGATCGTGCTGTCGATCACCACGCAGGTGATCACCCGCTACCTCTTCGGGCAGCCGCTGGTCTGGGTCGAGGAGCTGGCGGGGTACTGCTTCCTGTGGGCGGTGTTCCTCGGCGCCTCGCTCGGTGCCAAGGAGCTGCGCCACATCCGGATCGACACCTTCGTCGCCCGGATGCCCTTGCGGCGGCAGGCCTGGTGGCGGGCGGCGACCTGGGCGATCGCCGGTGCATGCTGCGCGACGATCGCGGCGCAGGCCTGGGACATCATGGACGTCGAGTCGCGCAGCCGCACGATGTCGCTGCCGGTGGACCTGCCGCGGCACCTGTTCTACTCGACGCCGCTGTTCGTCTGCGTCGTTTCCATGGGCCTGACGATCGCCTACCTGATCGTCGCCGAGCTCGCGCTCGCGACGAGCGGCCGTCCGGTCGACGCACAGCTCGCGCGGCTCGCGCGCGAGCGCGAGGCGATGGCCGAGGACGCCGAGGCCGACGCGATCGCCGAGCGGCTGGTCGCCGGCGCGCACGCGGCTGAGGCGGCGCGCCCGACCGGGGGCGACGGGCCCGCCGCGGGCCCGGGTCCGGCCTCGGGGGAGCGGGCGCGATGAGCGTGCTGCCGATGTTCGCGCTGATGTTCGGGCTCGTGGCGATCGAGCTGCCGATCGCGTTCGCGCTGATCGCCGCCGCGCTCGCCTACCTGCAGTTCGGCTCGCCGGTGCCGATGTCGCTGGTCGTGCAGCGCATGAGCTCGGGCATCGACAGCTTCCCGCTGCTCGCGATCCCGCTGTTCGTGCTCGCCGGCAACCTGCTCAACGTGGGCGGCATCGCGTCGCGGATCTTCGAGTTCGCCGTCGCGCTGGTCGGCCACCTGCGCGGCGGGCTCGCGCAGGTCAACATCTTCGCGAGCCTGATCTTCGCCGGGATGTCGGGCGTCGCGCAGGCCGATGCCGCAGGCCTGGGCACCGTCGAGATCAAGGCGATGAAGAAGGAGGGCTTCGACGCCGCGTTCGCCGCCGCGTGCAGTGCGGCCTCGGCGATCGTCGGGCCGATCATCCCGCCTTCGGTGATCATGGTCGTCTACGGCGTGCTGGCGCAGGTGTCGATCGGCGACCTGTTCCTCGCGGGCCTCGTGCCGGGCTTCACGATCGGATTCCTGCTGATGGCGACGGTGTACTGGCTGGTCTCCACCGGACGGGTCCACGCGCCGGTCACGCCGCGCGCGAGCGCCGGCCACCTCGGGCGCAGCTTCGTGCGCGCGATCCCCGCGCTGTCCGCGCCGGTCATCCTGGTGATCGGGCTGCTGTCGGGCGTGGCCACGCCGACCGAGCTCGGCGCCATCACCGTCGTCTACGCGACGCTCCTCGGCTTCGCCTACCGCGAGCTCACCTGGCGCAAGCTCTACGCGTGCATCGCCGAGACCTTCGTCACCAGCGGCGTGCTGATCTTCATCATGGCCGCGGCGGTGCCGTTCGGCTGGGCGATCGCGGTCAACAACGTGCCGGCGAACCTCGCGGCGGCGCTGCTCGACATCACGACGAACCCGTGGCTGATCCTCGCGATGATCAACGTGCTGCTGCTGGTCGTCGGCTGCTTCATAGAGACCACCGCGATCCTGCTGATCGCGGTGCCGACCTTCCTGCCGCTGATCAAGCTGCTCGGCATCGACCCGATCCACTTCGGGCTGGTCATCATCCTGAACCTGCTGATCGGCGCGGCGACGCCGCCGTTCGGCGTGCTGCTCTTCATCGTTCAGGACATCGCCAAGGTGAGCTTCGGCGCGGTGGTACGGGCGATCCTGCCGTTCTACGTGCCGCTCGGCGCCGCGCTGATCCTCGTCACCTACTGGCCGGACCTGTCGCTCTGGCTCCCGCGGGCGCTCAAGTAGGTCGCGGCCGGTTCGACCGTCGGCAACTTTGATCGCAGCCGACGCTTCGATTACAGTCCGGCGCTTTCCCGTACACCGCATCGACAGGAGACGCCTGCGTGAACACCATCGACCTGAGGGGCCGCTGCGCGGTCGTCACCGGCGGCGCGGCCGGCATCGGCCTCGCGATCGCGCGGCGCTTCGCCGCGAGCGGCGCCCGCGTCGCGCTGTGGGACCTCGACGAGGGCGCCGCGAAGGTGGCCGCCGCCTCGCTCGGCGACGGGCACCTCGGCATCGCGACCGACGTCGCCGACGAGCACTCGGTGCAGCGGGCGACCGACGCGACCGCGGCCGCGTTCGGGCGCATCGATGCGCTGGTCTGCAGCGCCGGCATCACCGGCCCGAACACGACGACCTGGGAGTACCCGCCCGAGGCGTGGCGCAAGGTCTTCGACGTCAACGTGCACGGCACCTTCTACTGCAACCGCGCGGTGGTGAAGAAGATGCTCGAGCGCGACTACGGGCGCGTGATCAACATCGCGTCGATCGCCGGCAAGGAGGGCAACCCGAACGCCCCGGCCTATTCGGCCTCGAAGGCGGCGGTGATCGGCCTCACCAAGTCGATCGGCAAGGAGACCGCGAAGACCGGCGTGCGCGTCAACTGCATCACGCCGGCCGCGGTGAAGACCGCGATCTTCGACCAGATGACGCAGCAGCACATCGACTTCATGCTGTCGAAGATCCCGATGGGTCGCTTCGGACTCGTCGAGGAGATCGCGGCGATGGTCGCGTGGCTCGCGAGCGAGGAGTGCTCGTTCACGACCGGCGCGGTGTTCGACCTGTCCGGCGGCCGGGCGGTCTACTGATGGTCGCCGCGTCGACGCCGGCGGGCGCGCCGCCGGCCCGCCACGACGCCGACGCGCTGGTCGCCTGGGCGCAGCGGCTGCTCGAGGCCGCGGGCCTCGAGGCGGCGCTCGCCGAGGACGTCGCCGAGGTACTGGTCGAGGGCGACCTGCTCGGCCACGACACCCACGGCATGGCGCTCCTCGCCGGCTACCTCGGCGAGCTCGAGAAGGGTTCGATGGCCGCACGCGGCACCTACGACACGATCGCGGAGCGCAGCGTCGCCGCGACCTGGGACGGCCGGCGCCTGCCGGGTCCGGCGCTCGTTCGTCGCGCGATCGACTGGGCCGCGCCGCGCGCCCGCGAGCACGGCACCGCCGCCGTCGCGATCCGGCGCAGCCACCACATCGCCTGCCTCGCGGCCTACCTCGAGGCGCCGGTACGCGCAGGGCTGGTCGTCGAGATCTACAGTTCGGACCCCGCGGTGGCGAGCGTCGCGCCGTTCGGCGGCACGCAGGCGGTGTTCACGCCGAACCCGATGGCGGTCGGCTTCCCGACCTCGGGCGACCCGGTGCTGATCGACATCTCGGCGTCGATCACCACCAACGGCATGAGCAACCGCCTGAAGGCGGCGGGCCGCCGCGGCGAGCATGCCTGGTGGCTCGACGCGCTCGGCCAGCCGAGCGACGACCCGGCGGTGCTGTTCACCCAGCCGCCGGGCACGATCCTGCCGCTCGGCGGGCTCGACGCCGGCCACAAGGGCTACGGCCTCGCGCTGACGATCGAGGCGATGACCGGCGGGCTCGCCGGCTTCGGCCGGGCCGACGTGCCGGAGGGCTGGGGTGCGACCGTCTGCGTGCGGGTCACGGACCCCGAAGCCTTCGCCGGGCTCACGCCGTTCACCCGGCAGACCGGCTGGATCGCGCAGGCGTGCCGGACCTCGTCGCCGCGCGACCCGTCGCGCCCGGTGCGGCTGCCCGGCGAGCGCGCGCTCGCGAGGAAGCGCGAGCAGCGCGCGAACGGCGTGGCGCTCCATCCGTCGATCCTGCCGGCGCTGGAGCGCTTCGCGCAGAAGCACGGGCTGCCGGCGCCCCGCGCGATCGGCTGACCGGTCGCCCGCGCGGCGGCATGCGTCGCACCAGCCGGGTGCCGGGCGGCCCGGCCGCAGCGTGGCCGCGCGACCCGGCTCCGATGGCACGACGGCCGCAGCGCGCCATCGCCGCGGTCGCCGTCTCGATCGCGACCGGCGCGAGGCCCGCCCCCGACGAGCCGGGCCGCGTTCCGGACGGTCGCAAGCCGCCCGTGGCCTGAGCGCGCCGGCGCGGCAGCCTGCGTCTATACTCCGGCGCCTCGTCCCCTGCGCCCGGAGTGTCGCGATGACCCGTCCCGTCCTGCTGTTGTGCGGCCTGCACGAGGCCACCCAGCGCGAACTCGAATCGACGTGGCAGGTGCACCGCTACCACGAGGCCACCGACAAGGCCGCGCTGCTCGCGTCGCT
Organism: Burkholderiales bacterium; assembly: GCA_020248665.1. GTDB lineage: Bacteria > Pseudomonadota > Gammaproteobacteria > Burkholderiales > Burkholderiaceae_E > UBA4615. Next base: position 12,823 of record JADCHE010000129.1, read on the forward strand.
CTCAGACACCTGCGAGGTCGTCGTGACCTCGGGCGGCCGCGGCTGCGAGGCGGTGCTGATGAAGGCGCTGCCGAAGCTGAAGCTGGTCTCGTGCTTCGGCGTCGGCGTCGACGCGATCGATCTCGGCCACGCGCGCGCGCACGGCATCGCGGTCACCAACACCCCCGACGTGCTGACCGACGACGTCGCCGACCTGGCGGTCGCGCTGATGCTCGCGTCGCTGCGCCAGGTCGTCGCGGCGGACCGCTGGGTCCGCGAGGGCGCATGGGTGAAGCGCGGCACGATGCCGCTCACCACCGCGGTCGCGAAGCGCAAGGTCGGCATCGTCGGGCTGGGCCGGATCGGTGCGGCGATCGCCACGCGCTGCGCGGCCTTCGGCACCGAGATCGCGTACCACGGTCCGAACCGCAAGCCGGTGGACTGGACCTATTTCGCCGACCCGGTCGAGATGGCGCGCTGGGCCGACGTGGTGATCGCCGCCTGCCCCGGCGGCGCGGCCACGAAGGGGATCGTCTCGCGCGCGGTGCTCGATGCGCTCGGGCCGACGGGCCACTTCGTCAACATCGCCCGCGGCTCGGTCGTCGACCAGCCGGCGATGATCGAGCTGCTGCGCTCGGGCGCGCTCGGCGGCGCGGGGCTCGACGTGTTCGACGACGAGCCGAACGTGCCGCAGGCGCTGATCGACGTGCCGCGCGTCGTGCTCCAGCCGCACCACGCGAGCGGCACGAACGAGACGCGCACGGCGATGGGCCGGCTGACGCTCGACAACGTCGCCGCGCACTTCGCAGGGCGGTCGCTGCTGACGCCGGTCTGAGCCGGGCCCTGCGGGCCTGACGAGGCCGGCACCGGCCCGGCGCCGCGGGCCTGCGGCTCAGGCGAAGCCGAACAGCCGCCGCAGCCTCAGCACCAGCAGCCGGAACAGACTCGGGGCCGCCGCGTGCGGCATCGGCGCGGCGGCGCCCGCCATCCCCGGCCCGGCGGCCACCGCCTGCAGGTTCGCGGCGAAGCGCCGCGAGAGCTCGTTCACGTAGTCGACCACCAGCCCGCTGCGCGAGAACTGCGCGAGCGGGCCCTCGAGGCGGAACGCGAGCCGCAGCACGAGTCGGCTCGCGCGCTCGCCGTCGGCGAGCACCTCGTAGCGCAGTCGCGACTTCACGCGCGTGCCGCCCAGCCGGTCGGTGCCCTCGGCGTGCATGCGTCCGACGCGCGCGGCCTCGTCGCGGAACAACTCGGCGCGCATCGCGAACGCGGCGCCGATCGGCCCGAAGGCGACGTCGATCGTGCCCTCCGCGCGATCGCCGGCATGGCGCGCGATCGTCGCGCCGGGCAGGCAGCGCGCGACCAGCGGCAGGTCCTGCAGGCGCGACCAGACCGCGGTGGCCGCGACCGGCAGCGTGAGCGCCTGCTCGACCTCGGTCCAGTCGCCGCCTTCTCCGATCTCGATCGGCGTCCAGTCGGCGAGGCCGGCAGGATCGGCGGCCGGCGAGGGCGCGGCGCCCGCGGTTGCGCGCGGGGCGCCTGCCGACGCGCGGGCGCCCGGGGCGAGGTCCGCTGTGTCGAACTGTCCCGTCGTCGATCCGGGCGTCGCCGCGGCCGACGCGGTGCCCGCGACCGCGCGCATGCGGGGCGGCGCCGCCGAGATCGGCGCCGCCTCGCGCGACGCGGGCATCGCGAGTTCGCCTCTCGCCTTCGCGGCGAGCACCGACTCGATCGCCTCGACGATGCCGACGTAGCCGGTGCATCGGCACAGGTTGCCGGCGAGCTCGTGGCGCACGCGCTGCGCGTCGGGCCCGGGCAGGCGCAGCACGATGTCGCGCGCACTGCAGAGCATCCCCGGCGTGCAGTAGCCGCACTGCAGCGCGTGGTGCACGTGGAACGCGTGGCGCAGCGCCGCCATCACCGGGTCGTCGCCCCAGCCCTCGATGGTGACGACCTCGCTGCCCTCGCAGGATGCCGCGAAGGTGATGCACGCGCGCTGCGGGGTGCCGTCGACGAGGACCGTGCACGCGCCGCAGACGCCGTGCTCGCACGACAGGTGCGTGCCGGTGAGGCCGAGGTCCTTGCGCAGGAAGTCGCCGAGGTGCGTGCGCGGCTCGCAGGCGCGCTCGACGGGCTCGCCGTTGACCTGGAGCCGGACGAGCCGGGTGCTCGGGGAGGCACTCATGACGGACTCACGGACGGCGGGTGTTCATCGCGGCGATCGCGCGCGCGAGCGCGACCGCGTGCTGGTGGACGAAGACCGGATCGCGACCCGGCACCGCGCGCTCGATCGCGGCCCGGCAAGCCTCGAGCGGGTCGTCGCCGAGGCCGGCGAGCAGCGCCGCCGCGTCGGGCAGCAGCACCGGACGCGCCTCGATGGCGCCGACCAGCACGCGGCAGAGGCCGATCGACGGATCGACGACGACCGCGCCGATCGCGTCGGCGAACTCGCCGACCTTAGGGCAGATCTTGTTCCAGCCCCAGCGCATCGACGGACCGAAGGCGGGCAGCTCGACCGCCGCGAGCACCTCGCCGGGCGCGAGCGCCGTCGCATAGGCGCCCCGGACGAAGTCCTCGGCGGGCAAACGGCGCGTGCCACCGCGGCCCTCGAGGCGGACGGTCGCGCCGAGCACGAGCGCCGCGTTGACCCAGTCGGCCGCGGGATCGGCGTGGCACAGGCTGCCGCCGATCGTGCCACGGTTGCGGATCGCCCGGTAGGCGATCGCGCGGGCGACGTAGGGCAGCATCCCGCGGGTGGTGTCGGGCACTGCGCCGTCCTCGATCTCGGCATGCGTGATCGCTGCTCCGATCCGCAGCACGCCGGCCTCGACGCCCGCGAAGCGCAGCTCGGGCAGGCGCCGCAGCTCGACCAGCCGGTCGGCGCGGGCGAGTCGCAGGTTCAGCATCGGCCCGAGCGACTGGCCGCCGCCGATCGCGCGGGTGGCGGGCGCACCGAGCGCGCCGAGCGCGTCCTCGAGGCCGGCGGGGCGGTGCCAGTCGAACGCGGCGGCCTTCATGCGCCGCCTCCGCCCGCGACCGCGACGTCGGGCGCCTGGGCCGGCGCGGCGCGGCGGGCCCGCCGCTTCGGCAACAGCCCGGCGAGCAGCCGACGCGGCGTCAGCGGCGTCTCCGCGAACTCCACGCCGAACTCGGCGAGCGCCGCGTTGACCGCGTTCAGGATCGCCGCGGGCGGCGCGATCGCGCCGCCTTCGCCGACGCCCTTGATGCCGTGGCGGGTGTGCGGCGACGGCGTCTCGATGTGCTCGATCCGGATCGTCGGCATCTCGGCCGCGCCGGGCAGCAGGTAGTCTGCGTAGGTGGAGGCGAGCGGCTGGCCGGCGCGGTCGTAGGGCATCTCCTCGAAGAGCGCGGTACCGATGCCCTGGACCGCGCCGCCGATCGTCTGGCCCTCGACCACCATCGGGTTGACCAGGGTGCCGCAGTCCTCGCAGATCGCGTAGTCGAGCAGCTTCACCTGCCCGGTGTCGACGTCGACCTCGACCAGCGCGCCGTGGCTCGCGTAGCTGAACACGCCGGTGTCGACCGCGGGCTTGTAGGCCTCGGTGACCTCGAGGCCGCCGGTGTGCGCGTCGCGCGGCAGCCGCTCGGGCCGGTGGTACCAGGCCTCGCCGATCGCGTCCCAGCCGAGCTCGCCGCCGTCGCCGACGAAGCGGCCGTTCTCCAGCCGGATCGACGCGGGCGTCGAGCGGCTCAGGTGCGCGGCGAGGGGCTTCACGCGCTCGACCAGCACCTCGCAGGCCTTCGACACCGCGCCGCCCGCCATCACGATCGAGCGCGACGCGTAGGTGCCGGTGGAGAAGGGCGTCTCGTTGGTGTCGCCGTGGGTGACGACGATGCGCTCGATCGGCAGGCCGGTCAGTTCGCTCGCGACCTGCGCGAGCGTGGTCTCCATGCCCTGGCCGTGCGAGTGCACGCCGACCTTGACCTCGAGCGTGCCGTCGGCCGCGAGCCGCACCGTGGCGCCGTCGTAGCCGGGCACGATGGGCAGGCCCCAGGACGCGAACACCGAGGTGCCGTGCGCGGCCTGCTCGGTGTAGGTCGCGAAGCCCAGCCCGATGAAGCGTCCCTCGGCGCGCGCGCGGGCGCGCCGTTCGGCGAAGCCCCGGTGGTCGAGCATCGCCTTCACGCGGTCCAGGCTCGACGGGTAGTCGCCCGAGTCGAAGGCCTTGCCGGCGATGTTGGTGTACGGCATGTCGGCGCCGGTCACCAGGTTGTCGCGGCGCACGTCGCACGGGTCGCGGCCCACGGTGCGCGCGATCGCGTCGATCATCAGCTCCATCGCGAACGCGACGCCCGGGCGCGCGACGCCGCGGTACGGCGAGAACGGCGGCTTGTTCGTCGCCACGCCGAAGACGTGGCAGCGGTAGGCCTCCATCCGGTAGGGGCCGGGCAGGTTGCCGATGATCTGGCCGGTCTCGAGGCAGGCGGTGAACGGCCAGACCGAATACGCGCCGCTGTCGACGTGGACCTCGGCGTCCAGGCCGAGCAGCCGCCCGCGTGCGTCGACGTAGGCCGACATCCGGTAGTGGTGCTCGCGGCAGTTGGTGCCGGCGACGAGGTGCTCGCGGCGGTCCTCGATCCAGCGGACCGGGCGGCGCAGCGTGAGCGCGAGCCACGCGACCACCACCTCCTCGGGCATCAGGTTGCACTTGTAGCCGAAGCCGCCGCCGACGTCGGGCGCGATGACCCGCAGCTTCGCGAGCTCGAGGCCGAGGCACTCGGCGAGCCCGGAACGGATCATGTGAGGCACCTGCGTCGACGAGTAGACGACGAGCTGCGAGCGCTGGTCGTCCCAGTACGCCAGCACCGCCTTGCCCTCCATCGGCGACATGCTCTGGCGGGCCATCCGGAATTCGCGGGTGACGACGTGCGCCGCCCGCGACGCGACCGACGACAGGTCCGCCTCGCGCTTCAGGTGGATGAAGAGGTTGTCGTTCCAGTGCCCGTGCAGGCGCACGTCCGAGGCCTTCGCGGTCGCGACGTCGGCGAGCGGCGGCAGCGGATCGAGGTCGGGCTCGACGGTCGCGGCGAGGTCCTCGGCGCGAGCGCGCGAGTCGGCGAGGCACACGGCGATCGGCTCGCCGACGAAGCGCACCGTGTCCGAGGCGAGCGGCGGGTAGTCGGAGACCTGGTAGCCGGGCAGCGTCGAGCGCGCGGTGATCGGCTTCACCGACCCTGCGGCCAGCTCGGCGGCGGTGAACACCCGCCCGCGTGCGCCCTCGGGCACCGCCACGCCGCGCAGCCGGCCGTGGGCGATCGGGCTGCGGACGAAGGCCGCCTCGAGCAGCCGCGGGAACGACAGGTCGTCGATGAAGCGGCCGCGGCCGTGGAGGTGGCGCTCGTCCTCCTTGCGGAGCACGCGCCGGCCGATGCCGGTCGGACTCGAACTCGTCACGGGGGTCCTCCGTCGGTGGGGACGCGGGGCGGGCCGGCGGCCCGCCCGGACCGCGTCAGCGCCCGGCCGCCACCCCGTAACGATAACCGTCCAGCGTGTTCTCGGCGACCCGGAACCACGCGTTCTGGTCGTCGCGGAAGCGGCGCCACGAGGCGAGCAGCTTGGAGAAGTCGGCGTTCTTCTCGGCGATCTCGTTCATCGTCTCCTCGGTGGCCTTGTGGCAGGCTTCCATCACCGCGCGCGGGTATGCGCGCAGCTGGGTGCCGCCGGCCAGCAGCCGCTTCAGGGCCTCCGGGTTCTTCGCGTCGTAGCGGGCGATCATCGAGGCCATCTGCTCGGTGCTCGCGGCCTCGACCATCTCCTGCTGGATCTTCGGCAGCGCGGCCCAGGCCTTCGCGTTGACCAGCAGCGTGATCTGCGCGCTGCCCTCCCACCAGCCGGGTGTGTAGTAGAAGCGGGCGACCTTGTTCAGGCCGAGCTTCTCGTCGTCGTAGGGGCCGATCCACTCGGCGCCGTCGATCGTCCCCTTCTCGAGCGCCGCGTAGATCTCGCCCCCGGGGATCTGCTGCGGCACGACGCCCAGTTTCTGCATGATCGTGCCGCCGAGCCCGCCGATGCGGAACTTGAGCCCGCTCAGGTCCTCGACGCCACGGATCTCCTTGCGGAACCAGCCGCCCATCTGCACGCCGACGTTGCCGCAGGGGATGGGCACGATGTTGTACTGGCGGTAGAGGTCGCGCAGCAGCTCGAGGCCGCCGCCGTGCAGCATCCACGCGGCCTGCTGGCGCGCGTTCAGCCCGAAGGCGAGACCGGCGTCGAACGCGAGCGCGGGGTTCTTGCCGATGAAGAACGACGAGAACACGTGGCCGGCCTCGATCGTGCCCGACGAGACCGCGTCGAAGATCTGGCCCGGCGGCACGATCTCGCCGGCGGCGTGCGCGCGCAGCTCGAACGCGCCGCCCGACATCGCGGTCACGCGCTGCGCGAGTGCGTCGGCCGAGCCATGGATGGTGTCGAGGCTCTTCGGCCATGCGGTCTGCATGCGCCATCTCGGCACGTTCGACTGCGCCTTCACCGCGGGCGCGAGCGCCAGGGTGGCGGCCGCGCCGGCCGCCGTCTTGCCCAGAAATCCTCTTCGCTGCATCGATGCGCTCCCTGTGAGGTGAAGCAAGAATCCGACTGGACGGCCGTCTCGCCCCTGCCCGCCGACGGGGCGGGGCGCGCGAGTCTTGACGCCGCTCGACGCGCGTGGAACGATGGTTCGCATGCAAACAATAGGCGTGGCCCCCAGGGTTGTCAATCGCGACGGAGACCCCCGGCGAGGCATCTGGGACCGTCCGGGATTCCTCGTGCGGCGGCTCCACCAGCTGCACGTGGCGGTGTGGCTGTCGCAGGTCGCCGACGGGCAGGTGACGCCGATCCAGTACGGCGTGCTGAGCATCCTGTCGATGCGCCCCGGGGTCGACCAGTTCACGCTCGGCGAGGAGCTCGGCCTCGATCGCGCGAACGTCACCGGCATCCTGTCGCGCCTCGAGGCGCGCGGCTGGGTGCAGCGCGAGACCGATGCCGCGAACCGCCGGCGCCGGCTGTGCACGCTGACCGCGGACGGCGAGCGTTTCCTGCATGCGCACGACCACGAGATGCAGGCCTCGCAGCGGCGGCTGCTGCAGCCGCTGTCGGCCGCCGAGCGCCGGGCGTTCATGGACCTGCTCGAGCGGCTCGTGCGCGGCAACAACGACCTCGGACGGACCGCGTTCGCGCCGGGCGGGCGCTCGTTCGGCGAGCCCGACGACGGGCCGGTCCCGGCGGCCGGGCGTACCGCGCGCGGCGCCGCGAAGGGCGCTGCGAAGGGCGCCGCGAAGGACGTCCCGCGACGCGGTGCGAAGACCGCCGGGAAGGCCGCGACGAAGCCCGCGACGAAGGTCGCCGCGAAGGCCGACTCGAGGATCGTGGCGAAACCCGCCGCGAAGCCCGCGCCCGCGCGGACGCGCCCGGCCCGCGGTCAGGCCTGAGCGGCCCGCGCCCCCGTTCCCCCGACCGGACATCCTCTGTTAGCATGCAAACAGTCGTTCCGGAACCCTGACACGCACTCACCGGAGAAGCGCCATGGCCGATCTCTCGCTCGAATTCTGCGGGATCAAGTTCAAGCACCCGATCATCATCGCGTCGCTCGAGACGACCAACAGCCCGGAGGTGATCCGGGAATGCGTGGATGCCGGCGCGGCCGGGATGATCGTCAAGACGCTGACCGACATCGAGGACATGGCGCGCCTCACCGAGAACTCGAAGTACGCCATCCTCAACGAGCGCAACGAGCCGATCCGCGGCAAGGTCAACAAGAACTTCGTCTTCTACAGCCGCTCCGGCTACTCGAGCACCGGCTTTCGGGAGTGGGTGCCGCACCTGATCGAGCTGAACAAGTACGCCAACGATCACGGCTCGCACCTGATCGGCAGTGCCGGCGGCAAGACGGTGCAGAGCTGGGTCGACATCTGCCGCACGATCGAGGACGCGGGGCTGCCGATGGTGGAGCTGAACTTCGGCTGCCCGCACCCGGCGATGATGCCCGGCGTGCACGGCGGCTCGATGATAGGCCAGGAGCCCGAGGTCGCACGCGAGGTCACCGCGCGGGTGTGCGAGGCGGTCGACATCCCGGTCGTCATCAAGCTCACGCCCGACCAGTCGCGGGTGATGGACGTCGCCCGCGCGGTCAAGGAGGCGGGCGCGTCTGCGGTCACTGCCACCAACCGCTACACCGGCTTCTCGGTCGACATCGAGACCGGCAACCCGCGGCTCGGCGGGCCGGCCGGCATCGGCGGCGTCTGGGCCAAGCCGCTGTCGCTGCGCTGGGTCCACAAGATCTACACCGAGCTCGGCATGCCGGTCACCGGCTCGAACGGCATCTACGACCATCGCGACGTGGTCGAGTTCATCATGACCGGCGCGCCGCTCGTGCAGGTCGGCTCGATCCTGATGCTCAAGGGGATCAAGTACCTGCCGAGCATCATCAAGGGTCTCGACGAGTTCATGGACAGCCACGGCTATCCGGACATCGAGTCGATGACCGGCATCGCGTCGAAGCGCTCGGTCAAGGACTACGGCGACCAGTTCCGCAAGCCGCGCATGCACAGCGAGGTCGCGCACGACACCTGCAAGAACCCGAGCTGCACGATCTGCATCCAGACCTGCTTCTACGACGCGCTCGCGCAGGGCGCGGGCAAGGTCGCGTCGATCCACGCGAACTGCATCGGCTGCGAGATGTGCACGCAGACCTGCCCGTTCGACTCGACGAGCATGCACTCCACCACCGAGGCGGACCGGGACCGCGAGACCTTCTTCCAGATCCCAGACGGCGTGTTCGAGATCGGCAAGTTCGCCAAGGGGTTCGAGCGCGGGATCAAGCTCTCGAAGGTGAAGGGCTGACCGTGTCTGCGCGCGTCGGATTCCGGTTCGCGTTCGACATCGGCGGGACCTTCACCGACCTGGTGCTGCTCGGCGACGACGGCTCGGTGCTCACCGGCAAGGTGCTCAGCGACGCGGTCGACGTCGTCGCGCCGATCCGGGCCGGGCTGTCGGCGCTGCTCGCGCGCCACGGGATCCCGGTCGACGCGCTCTCCGACGTCGTCGTCGGCGCGACCACCGCGGTCACCAACCTCGTGATCGAGCGCAAGGGCGCGGTGACCGGCCTGATCGCGACCGCGGGCTTCCGCGACGTGATCGAGATCGCCCGCGAGCTGCGCCACGATCTCTACGACCTGACCGCGCCCGGCCCCGATCCGGTGGTCCCGCGCGCGTTTCGGGTCGAGATCGACGAGCGGGTCGACGCGACCGGCGCGGTGCTGAAGGCGCCCGCCGACGCCGACATCGAGCGCGCGGTCCGCGCGATCGTCGACGGTGGCGCCCGCTCGATCGCGGTCTGCCTGCTGCACAGCTTCACCAACCCGGCGCACGAGCGGCTCGTGCGCGAGGTCGCGCACCGCGTCGCGCCCGGGGTGCCGGTGTCGCTGTCGTCCGAGGTGCTCGGCGAGCTGCGCGAGTACGAGCGCACGGTCGCGACCGTCCTCAACGCCTACGTGATGCCCGCGGTCGGCAGCTACCTGGGCACGATCGAGCAGGGCCTGCGCGGGATGGGCATCGACGTCACGCTGCGGATCATGCAGTCGAACGGCGGCGTGATCTCGCGCGAGCATGGCGAGCGCATGCCGATCCGGATGCTCGAGTCGGGGCCGGCCGCCGGCGCACTCGGCGCGGCGCACGCGGCGCGCGGCGCGGGCGTGCCCAGCGTCATCGCGTTCGACATGGGCGGCACGACCGCGAAGGCGTGCCTGGTCGACGACGGCGAGCCTGCGATCACCACCGATTTCGAGGCGGCGCGGCTGCTGCGCTTCAAGAAGGGCAGCGGCCTGCCGGTGCGGCTGCCGACGGTCGACCTGATCGAGATCGGCGCCGGCGGCGGCAGCATCGCCCACGTCGACGCGACCGGCCTGCTGAAGGTCGGCCCGCACAGCGCCGGCTCGCAGCCCGGCCCGGCCTGCTACGGGCTCGGCGGCACGCGGCCGACGGTGACCGACGCGGCGCTGCTGATGGGCTACCTCGATCCGGAGGGCACGCTGAGCGGCGCGGTGCGGCTACGGCTCGACCTCGCCGAGCGCGCGATCGACGAGCACGTCGCGCGGCCGCTCGGCCTCTCGCCGATCGAGGCCGCCGACGGCATCCACCGGATCGTGTGCGAGCACATGGCGGCCGCGGCCAAGATCCACGCGGTCGAGAACGGCCGCGACGTGCGCCGCTACACGCTGCTCGCCTTCGGCGGCGCCGGCCCGATCCACGCGCGCGAGGTCGCGCGGCGCACCGGCGTCTCCGAGGTCCTCGTGCCTGCCAACGCAGGTGTGTTCTCGGCCTTCGGCCTGCTGGTCGCGCCGATGAAGGTCGACGCGGTCCGAACCCGCTTCGCGCGGCTCGCCGAGCTCGACTGGGCCGAGGCCGAGGCGCTGTTGGCCGGGTTGGAGGCGCGGCTGCGCGACGAGCTCGCGGCCGCGGGCGCTGCGCCCGACCGGGTGGTCTTCCGTCGCACCGCCGACCTGCGCTACGTCGGCCAGGGCTTCGAGGTGGAGACGCCGCTGCCGGCACGACTCGACGCGTCGTCCGTCGATGCCGTGCGCGCGGCCTTCGAGCGGGCCTACGTCGCGCGCTTCGGCATGCGGCTCGAGAAGCAGCGCCTGGAGGCGGTCAACTGGCGCGTCGAGGGCCACGCGCCCGCGCCGGTCGCGCCCGAGCGCGCCGCGGCGGCCGACGGCGCGCGCCTCGCGGCGACCCGCCGCTCGCGCAAGGCCTGGTTCCCGGACCTTGCCGGCTTCCTCGACACGCCGGTGCTCGCCGAGGCCGAGTTGCGGCCGGGCGAGCGGCACGACGGGCCGGCGCTCGTGGAGCAGGCGGGTTCGACCGTCGTGGTCGGCCCCGGTGACCGGTTCGGCCTCGACGACCACGGGCACCTGCGGGTGACCGTCGGCAGCACCCGTTGAACCTGCCGCAGGGAGCGCGCGGATGAACCCGATCGATCTGGAGATCTACTGGAATCGGCTGATCGCGATCACCGACGAGGCGGGGGCAGCGCTCAAGCGCACCTCGTTCTCGACCGTGGTGCGCGAGTCGAACGACTTCGCCTGCGTGCTGCTCGACAGCCACGCGCGGCTCGTCGCGCAGTCCTCGCTCAGCATCCCGGGCTTCATCGGCACCGCGCCGCTGTCGCTGCGCGCGATGCTCGAGCGGATCCCGCGCGAGCGGCTGGCGCCGGGCGACGTGCTGATCACCAACGACCCCTGGATCGGCACCGGCCACCTGCCCGACCTGACGATGGCCGCACCGGTGTTCGCCGGCGATCGGCTCGTCGCGTTCGTGATGGCGATCGCCCACCTGTCGGACATCGGCGGGCGGCAGTGGTCGGCGGACGCGAACGAGGTCTTCGAGGAGGGTCTGCGGCTGCCGGTGATGAAGATCGCCGAGGGCGGCCGCCTGAACGAGCTCGCGCTGTCGATCCTCGAGACGAACGTGCGGCTGCCGCGGCAAGTCCGCGGCGACTTCGAGGCGCAGATGGGCGCGCTGAAGGTCGCCGAGCGGCGGCTGCTCGAGATGCTCGAGGAGTATCGGCTCGACGGCATCGACGAGGTCGCTGCGGCGATCTTCCGCGCGTCCGAGGAGGCCGCGCTGCGCGAACTGCGCCGCATCCCCGAGGGGACCTACGTCGGCACGGTCGAGTCCGACGGGTTCGACGAGCCGGTGCGGATCCGAGCGACCGTCACCGTGCGGCACGACGGCGTCACCGTCGACTACGCGGGCAGCTCCGGCCAGGTGCGCTACGGCATCAACGAGACCTACAACCACGCGTTCGCCTACACGATCTATCCGTTCAAGTGCCTGCTGTCACCGGGCATCCCGAACAACGACGGGTTCACGCGCCTCTTCGAGGTGATCGCGCCCGAGGGCACGATCGTCAACGCGCGGCCGCCCGCGGCGGTCGGCGCGCGCCACCTGATCGGTCACCAGCTGCAGGCGGCGGTGTTCGAGGCGCTCGCACCGGTGATGCCCGAGCGGGTCCAGGCCGACAGCGGCACGCCGCTGTGGTCGGTGCTGCTGCGGGGTGTCGACGTCGACACCGGCGCGTCGTTCTCGACGATCCTGTTCTTCAACGGCGGGATGGGCGCGATGCGCGACCGCGACGGGCCGCCCGCCTCGGGCTTCCCGGCGAACATCTCCAATACGCCGATCGAGGTCTCCGAAACGCTCGCGCCGATCGTGTTCGAGGCGAAGCGGCTGGCCGACGGCTCCGGCGGCGGCGGTGCGCACCGTGGCGGCATGGGCCAGGTCGTCTCGTTCCGCTCGCGCTGGCCGGGGCGGCTGCGGGTGTCGCTGCTGACCGACCGCACGCGCGTGCCGGCCAAGGGCCTGCTCGGCGGCGCGCCGGGCCGCACCGGGCACGTGCTGCTGAACGGCTCGCCGGTGCCGAACCCGAAGAGCGTCGTCGAGATGGCCCACGGCGACCTGCTCGAGCTGGCGCTGCCGGGCGGCGGCGGCTACGGCCCCGCCTGAGTCCGCCCCGTCCACCTCTCCGATCCTCCGCCTGCCCGATGTCCGCCTTCAACACCGAGACGGTGCTCGACGTGCACCACTGGAACGACACGCTGTTCAGCTTCAGGACGACGCGGGACCCGTCGCTGCGCTTTCGCA
>JADCHE010000013.1 GCA_020248665.1 Burkholderiales bacterium
CGAGGTCAGCACGACGGCGGCCACGCCCATGAAGGCGTACAGCGCACCCGCCAGCGCAGTGGACTCGTTGAAGTGCGACCCCGTTCCAAGGGCCGCCGCCCCGCCGATCCAGATCAGCTCCAGCACCACGGCCAGCACGACCGCGCGCTCGTGCCAGCGCCACCACGGTCGTCCCCTGACCTCGGCCGACGCGAAGCGGGCGAAGAAGGCGAGCGTGAGCAGGTAGACGACCAGCGCGGCGTGGAACTTCAGCGGCTTGATCCAGATGCCGATGCCCTGGAAGAGGCGCGCATCGAGCGCGTGCGCTCCCAGCAGCGGGAGCATCGCCAGCGCGAGCAGGAGGGCGAGCCGCGTGTACCGGGGCGAGTCGACCGTGAGGCGGGCGAGGGCGAAGGGGCCGGGCGTCGGTGAGGTTGGCGTGGCGGCCGGTCGGTGCGCGCCGGCCCGATGCGCGGCACGCAGCAGCTGGAAGAGCAGGTAGCCCGCGGGTCCGAACAGGAAGGTGGCGAGCAGGCAGGGCAGCAGCAGCAGGTGCGCGATGTGCTCGCGACGCGCGGTGCGGAACTGCCACGCACCCACGAGCAGGTCGAAGGCCAGGTAGTGCACCCACCCCGCCAGCAGCAGCCACCGGCTCTCGAACAGCTTCGCCACCGACCCGAGGCTGTCGAAGCCCCCCTGTCCAGCGCTCCAGTGGGCCAGCACGATGGCTGCGTAGCCCCCCGACAGCACGAGCGGGATGGCCACGCCTCCCACCAGAACCAGCGCGCGAGGCGCGAGCGGCCCCAGGGCCAGCGCGATCCAGCCGAGCAGCGCGATCGAGCCCGCGGCCTGGAAGAGACCGTCCGGGCTCATCGGACGGCCTGCGGCGTCATGGCTGCAGCGGCCGCAGCATCCGCTTGGACACCGCCGCCACCATCGCCCGCGGCACGAAGCGGTTGCCCAGGATCATCACCCGGTTCGTCAGCCCCACCACGCGCGTGAGTCCGCCGCCGAGCAGCAGTTCCACGCCGGCTTCGGCCACCGCGCGCGGGTCGGCCCGGCCGGCCTTGCCGAAGAAGTGGTCGCCGGCGATGCGCTGCGGGTCGACACCGTCGAAGAAGGCGGTGTCGGTGGGTCCGGGCGCCAGGCAGCCGACGCTCACGCCGTGGTCTTCCATCTCCTTGGCCAGTGCCTCGGAGAAGTTGAGCACGAAGGCCTTGGCCGCGCCGTAGGCCGCGAAGTACGGCGTGGGCTGGAACGCCGCCGTCGAGGCGATGTTGAGGATGCGCCCGGCGCGCCGCTCCTTCATCGCGCCGCCGTAGCGGTGGCACAGCTCCGCCACGGCCACCACGTCGAGCTGCAGCATCCGGTGCAGTTGCGCCGCGTCGATCGCGACGTGCTCGTCGACCACGCCGAAGCCGGCGTTGTTCACCAGCGCGTCGATGTGCAGCCCCTGGCGCCGCGTGTGCTCGAACAGGCGCTGCGCCGCGCCGGGCTCGGACAGGTCGATGGCGTGCAGGTGCACCTCGGTGTCGTGCGCGTGGCGCAATGCGCCGGCGGCGGCCTGCAGCCGGCCGGCGTCCCGGCTGACCAGCACCAGACGGTGACCCCGCGCGGCCAGCAGCCGTGCCATCTCCAGGCCGATGCCGCCGCTGCCGCCGGTGATGAGCGTCGTGGTGCCGGAGTTCATGGTCGAGTCCTCGAGAGGTGAAGAAGGCTTTCGTCGCCGGCGTGCAGGGCGATCACCCGCGCCGCCTCCGTGTGCACGGCCGCTTCCCCCATCGCGATCAGCCGCTCGCGGTACGCGCGCGACCAGCCGGCCCAGTACCCGGTGTCGGGGTGGAGCAGCACGTCGGCCAGGCGCGCGTCGGGCTGCGTGAGCGCGCGCTTTCGCAGGTCGAGCTCGCGATAGCGCAGGGCTGCCCGTGGGGCGCGGTCCTCGTGGGCCGAGGCGTCCACGGCTAGCACCCGGGTGGCGCCGAGCGCACGCGCCACGCGCACGGGCAGGGGCCGCTGCAGGTCCGCGTCGACGTAGTGGACACCGCCGATGCGCACCGGCGCGAGCTGCCCCACGATCGCCGAGGCGGCCTGCACGGCCACGCCGGCGTCCCCGCGGGTGAAGGCCACCACCTCGCCGTCGTCGGTCCGGGTGGCCACGCAGGCCACGGGTACCGGCAGGTCCTGCAGCGGCCTGCCTTCCAGCGCCCCGTTGACGAACCCCGCGAGGCCGCTGCCGTCGAGCCACTCGGGCCCGCGCGGGCTCCAGCGCAGGACGTCCCAGGGCTGCAGGTCCAGCGCCAACTGCTCCAGCCGTCGGGCGCCGAGGCCCGCGGCCCACAGCGTGCCGGCGAGCGCGCCCGCCGAGGCGCCCACGATGAAGTCCGGCTCGAGCCCCAGCGCGGCCAGGCCCTTGAGCACGCCGACGTGCACGAAGCCGCGCGGTCCGCCCGAGCCGAAGACCCAGGCCGTGCGAGGCGCCCCGGGCGCGGCG
This sequence comes from Burkholderiales bacterium, assembly GCA_020248665.1. Lineage (GTDB taxonomy): Bacteria > Pseudomonadota > Gammaproteobacteria > Burkholderiales > Burkholderiaceae_E > UBA4615. The sequence continues at coordinate 2,471 of JADCHE010000013.1, forward strand.
ACCGGCAGCGCCAGCGGGGCGGCCTCGGGCTCCCCCGGCCTGCGGTACGCATCGGGCCCGTCGCCGGCCGCGGCGGCGCGCCCTCCCGCCAGGAGCGCGCAACCGGCGGCGGCGCCGAGGAGCCGGCGGCGTGTCGTCCCCTGTCGGGACGTCGGGATCGAGGCCGCTACCACGTCTCGACCGAAGGCCGCAGGTCGAGTTCGAAGGTCCACGCGTCACGGGGCTGCCGGTGCAGCCACCAGTAGGCCTCGGCGATGTGGTCGGGGTTCAGGATGCCGTCGGGCCCGGCGGCCGCCACCCGCGCGGCGAAGTGCTCGCGCGAGAACGCGGTGTCGATCAGGCCGTCGACGACCACGTGCGCGACGTGCAGGCCCCGGGGACCGAGCTCGCGCGCCATCGACTGCGCCAGGGCCCGCAGCGCCGCCTTGCCGCCGGCGAAGGCCGCGAAGCCCGCGCCGCCGCGCAGGCTGGCCGTGGCGCCGGTGAACAGCAGCGTGCCGCGGCCGCGCGGCAGCATCGCGCGCGCCGCCTCGCGTCCGACCAGGAAGCCGGCCAGCGCGCACATCTCCCAGACCTTGAAGTACTTCTGCGAGGTGGTCTCCAGGAGGGGGAAGCGGACGTTGCCGCCGACGTTGAAGGCCACCACCTCGACGGGTCCGACTTCGGACTCGACCTGTTCGAAGAAGGCGTTCACCTGCTCCTCGCGCCGCGCGTCCAGCGCGAAGGCGCGCGCCTGCCCGCCACCGGCGGCGATTCCGTCCACCAGCGGCTGCAGCGCGGCGGCGTTGCGCCGCGCCACGCACACCGGGTGGCCCTCGCGCGCGAAGCGGCGCGCCACCGCCGCGCCGGTGGCGTCGCCGGCGCCGATCACGCAGCACACGCCCGGGCGGGTCGCGGCCTCGCGCTCCATGGCCCGGGGCCTCAGGCGCGCGCGGTGGGCCGGGCCGAGACGGCCGCGAACCAGCGCGCGAGGTTCGGCATCTCGGGCGGCACGCGCAGGGCCACCGCCTTGCCCAGCACGAGGGCGCACTGGGCCACGATGTCGGCCATCGTGTAGTCGTCTCCGGCGATGTGGGCCCGGTCGGCCAGCTCGCGGTCGAGCCAGGCCATGGTGCGCAGCGCGCGGGCGCGCGCCCAGTCCGCGACCTGCGGCACCTGCTCGATGCGGCCGCGGTAGAACTCGCTGGTGTGCGAGAACACCTCACCGATGGGCTGCGACAGCTCGTGGTCCATGCGCAGCGTCCACATCTCCACCTGCGCCGCCTCCCGCGGCGTGCGCCCCATCAGCGGCGGCTGCGGGTGCAGCGCCTCGAGGTAGCGGCAGATCGCCAGCGACTCGGCGATCGAGCTGCCGTCGTCGAGTTCGAGCACCGGCAGCCTGCCCAGCGGATTGAGGCGCAGGAATTCGGGCGTTGCGTTGGCCCGTCCGGCGGCGTCCACCTCACGCCGCTCGACGGTAACGCCCTTTTCGGCCAGGAAGATGCGCACGCGGCGCGGGTGCATCCCGGGGGTGAGGTCGTGCAGGATCATCGCGGGTCTCCTTCGGGGGCGGTCGGGGTGGACGTTCAGGTCGCCGCACGGGGCGTGCGCAGCGCGTCGACGACGCGCGAGGCCACCTCGCGCGCGAGCTCCGGCAGGGGCACGAGCGCCGCCGGCACGCGGCCGATGCGCAGCGCCGCCGCGCCGTGGATGGCGCTCCAGGCGAACAGCGCGTCGCGCTCGTCGGGGAGTCGTGCGATCACGCCGGCCCGGTGCAGCCCGAGCAGCGCGGCCGGCAGGTGGTCGTAGCTGCTGCGGCGCCCGGGCATCCGCGCGCCGGCGCGGTAGCCGGCACCCTGCGCCCCGAACATCAGCCGCCACAGCGCCGGCTCGTCGTCGGCGAACTGCAGGTAGGCCTGCGCGAGGCGCTGCATCCGCGCCTGCGCGTCGGCGGCATCCGCCGGCGGTCGGGCGAGGTCGAAGGCGTCGGCGAAGCGCGCGAGCAGGCGATCGAAGCCCACGCGCGCCACTTCGAGCAGCAGGTCCTCGCGGCTGCCGAAGTGCCGGTAGGCCGCGGCGGCCGTGACGCCGAGACCGGCGGCGAGCTGGCGCAGCGACAGGCCCTCGATGTCGGGGGCGGCGAGCGCGGCGTCGATCAGGGCCTGGTGAAGGTGGCCGTGGTGGAAGGCGCGGCCGGCGGGGGTCGAGCGCCCGACGGGGCGTGGCCGCTGCGGCGTGGCGACGGGTTCCATGCGGCGATGTTATCCGTGTTTACTTCGAGCGCGCAAGGCGTCAGAATCGAAGTGAACGCCGTGCACTTCGGAGATCCGCCATGCATCCGAGAACCCGTGCTTCCAGGCCGCAGGCCGTCCTTGCGCGGACCACGGCGACGACCCCGCACCGCGGCACGATCGTCGCGCTCGCGGCGGCCGCCGCGTTGTCGTAGCCCACGGCCCGAGCGCGTCCTGGTCGACCTTCCGCTCGGCGTGGCGGAAAGGCTCGACGAGGGCCCCGGGCCGAGACGGACGGCCGCCATGCAATCGTGCATGGCTGACATGCCGGTCCGGGTCTGGCCAGACTCGCGGTGCCGACCGAACATGGGGCCTCGTTCCACCCTCATCGTCCACCGCCATGAACGACCTCGCTCCCACGGCCAGCACGACCTCCTCGCCACCCCCGCGCCGCGCCTTCCTCGGCCTGATCGGCGGCGGCGCCGTCATGGCCGCCGTCGGCACGACCGGTTGCGCCTCCGGGCCGCCCGAGGCCGCCGTGCAACCCTGGCGCACGTCCACCGCCGAGACCGAGCTGCGCCGGTTCATGCTGGCGCACGGCCTGCTGGCGCCCAACCCCCACAATATGCAGCCCTGGATCGCCGACCTGCGCGAGCCGGGCCGCATCCACCTGGTGTCCGACGGCGAGCGGCTGTTGCCGGAGACCGACCCCTTCGGCCGCCAGATCCTCATCGGCTGCGGCGCGTTCATCGAACTGGCCGTCATCGCCGCAGCCGAGCGCGGGCATGCGGTGACGGTGACGCCGTTCCCGCAGGGTGCGCCGGCCGCGCGCAGCCTTCCGGCCGGCACCGTGGTGGCCACGCTGACGCCGGGCCCGGCCGGCTCCGCTCCGCGCGATCCGCTGTTCGCCGCCATCGTGCGGCGGCACACCGCGAAGACCGCCTACGCCGAGGGCCGCCCGCTGCCCGAGGCGCTGGTGTCGGCCTGGGTGGAGACGGCCCGCCGCCACGGCCTGCAGGCCGGCACGGTGACGGCGTCCGAGCCGCTGGCGGCACTGCGCCGCATCACGCGCGAGGCCTACGAGATCGAGGCCGTCACGCCGGCCACCTGGATGGAGTCTGCGCGCGTGATGCGCATCGGTCCCGACGCCATCGCCAAGCACCGCGACGGCATCAGCTTGTCGAGCCCGATGATCCGCGTGCTGCACGCCACGGGCATGTTCGATCCCATGGAGGTGCCGCAGCGCGGCCAGACCAGCCTGAAGCGCGTGATGGACCATTGGGCACCGAACGAGACCGGCAGCGGCTTCCTGTGGCTGGCCAGCACCGGCAATACGCGCGTGCAGCAGCTCGAGGCCGGCCGCGCCTACGTGCGGCAGCACCTGCTCGCCACCGCGGCGGGGGTGGACATGCACCCCCTGTCGCAGGCGCTGCAGGAGTTCGACGCGATGCGCGGGCCCTATGCCGCCGTGCACCGCGCGCTGGGCGTGGACCCGTCCCAGGGCACGGTACAGATGCTCGCGCGCGCGGGCTACGCCAGCGCGCCTGCCGGGCCGACGCCGCGCCGCGAGCTCGCCACGCTGCTGCGCACCTGAACGCGTGCGACACTGTGCGATGCCTGAGCGAGCCCGTCCCGGCGATTCCGTTCGCGCGGCCCCGCCGGCCGGGCCGCAGCTCGGCGACTGGAACCTGCTGCGCTCGTTCATCGCCGTCTACGAGGCCGGCACGCTCACCGAGGCGGCGCGCCGGCTGGCCACCACGCAGCCCAGCGTCGGCCGCCACGTGCGCGAGCTCGAGCGCGCGCTGGGCGAGGCGCTGTTCGTGCGCCAGCCCGGCCGGCTCAAGCCCACCGAGCGCGCGCACGCGCTGTACGACGTGGTCTCGGCGATGAAGGCCTCGGCGCGCGAGGCCGAGCGGCTGTTCGCCGGCGCGCGGCACGCGCTGGTGGGCACGGTGCGCGTCACCGCCTCGGAGGTGTACGCCACGCACGTGGTGGCACCGCTGGTGGCCTGCATGCTGTCCGAGCAGCCGGGACTGGAGATCGAGCTGTCGGTATCCAACCAGGCCGAGAACCTGCTGCGGCGCGAGGCCGACATCGCGGTGCGGTTCTTCAGGCCGGAGCAGGACGGGCTGATCACGATGCACGTCGGCGACACCGAGCTCGGCCTGTACGCGCACGAGTCGCTGCTGCGGCGATACGGCGAGCCTGAGGGATTCGACATCCCCGACGCCGCCTTCGTGGCGGGCTTCGACCGCGAGGTCACGCCGCTGGCGCCGATGGTGCGCGGCGAGCCCCCGTCCCGGCCTCTGCGCTTCCGGTTGCGCACGGACTCGATGCTGGCACGCCATGCCGCCGTAGAGGCCGGCATGGGCATCGGCGCGTACCTGGTGGACGTGGCCGCCGCCAAGCCCTGCCTGCGGCGCGTGCTGGCCGAGCGTTTCGGCCAGAAGCAGGAGGTGTGGCTGTGCGCGCACGACGAGCTGCGCCGCTCGGCGTCGATGCGCTACGTCTGGAGCCGGCTCGAGCAGACGCTGCGCGCGCGGCTCGCGCCTGCGTCCGCACGGCCCGGTCCCAGGGCGCCCGCGGCGCTCGATCCTTGAAGAGGTCTCCGATGTCGCGACAATCCCCCCCCTCCGACCTGACCGGTACCGTCGCGCTCGTGACCGGCGCCACCGCCGGCATCGGCCGAGCCGTCGCTGCACGGCTCGCCGGGCGCGGCGCGACCGTGTGGGCGGTCGGCCGCGACGCGGTCCGCACCCACGCCGCAGCGCGCGACCTCGTCACGGGCGGCGGTGGCCGCGTGATCCCGGTGGTTGCCGACCTCGCGCGGCTCGACGACGTGCGACGCCTGGCTGCCGAGGTCCTCGATCGAAGCGACCGCCTCGACGTCCTGGTGCACTGCGCCGGCGTGGTCAGCCGCGAACGGCAGGTGAGCGCGGACGGATTCGAGCTGCAGTGGGCCGTCAACCACCTCGCGCCCTTCCTGCTGACGCATCTGCTGCGCGAGCGCCTGATCGCGAGCGCCCCGGCGCGCGTCGTCACGGTGGCCTCGATCGGGCATGCCCGAGGCGCGATCGACTTCGACGACCTGCAGTCCGAACGCGAGTACGCCTACCGCCGGGCCTACTACCAGAGCAAGCTCGCCAACGTGCTCTTCGCGCTGGCGCTCGCGCGACGCCTCGCCGGCACCGGCGTCACGTCGACCACCCTGCACCCGGGCATCGTGCGGACGCGACTGTCGCACGAGTACATGGGCAACCCAGTGCTCCGCTTCTTCGAGTCGATCGTCTCCATCTCGCCCGAGCGCGCCGCGACCCACGTCGTTCGCCTGGCCGCTGACGCGGACGTCGCCGGGGAGACCGGGACGTACTACCAGGGCCTGCGCCGCGCGGAGCCGTCCGCGCAGGCCCGCGACGAGGCGCTGCAGGAGCGGCTGTGGCGCGCGAGCGCGCAGCTGACGGGTGTGCAGGCGTGACGCGATCAAGCCGTACCGGCTCGCGGTCGGTGAAGCATCGAACCGATCACGGCGACCGCCGGCACGATGGTTCGTAGAGCAGGACGACTTCTGCCGGCACTGCGACGTGTCGATGCTGCCGGCGCGGCCCCACGCGCCGCAGGACAAGGCGAAGGTGGAGTGCAGGCGGTCGAGCGCTGGATCCTGGCGCGGCTGCGCCACGAGCGGCTCGCCGACGTGGCGGCGGCCGATCGAGCGGTGGGCGGGCTGCCGGCGATGCTCAACGGGCGGCGCTTCCAGAAGCTCGAGGCGACGCGGGCGAGCCTGTTCGCCTCGCTCGACGCCCCGGCGCTGAGGGCGCTGAGGGCGCTGCCGGCGCAGAGCTGGAGCTGGGCGGCGTGGCGAACGGTGACGGTCCACATCGACTACCACGTGGAGATCGACGCGCACCGCTAGAGCGTGCCGCACGCGCTGGTGGGCATGAAGCTGCAGGCGCGGGTGAGCGACGCACTGATCGAGCTGCTGCACCGAGGAGAACCAGTCGCGGTGCATGCGCGAAGCCGCCGGCGGGGCGGCTACACGACGCGCGACGACCACATCGCCTTCAGCCGCAGCATTCAGTCGCTGGAGGACGGGCTTGGCGTTCGGATCTTCGACCGCGGCACACGCTCCGTTCGCTTGACCTCGTCGGGCCTGACGCTGCTGAAGCGGGCCCGCTCGATGCTGGCGCAGGCCGCCGAGCTGGCGCGCGAAGTGGAGGGCCTCGCCCAGGCGACGCGTGGCACGCTGGCGTTCGGTGCCGGGCTGATGGCCATCGACGGCGCGCTGGCAGGCTTGCTGCCGCGGTTGCGGACGCAGAGCCCGCAACTGCGCATCGACGTGGCGGTCGGCAACTGGCGGCAACTGCAGCGGCAACTGGAAGAGGAGCGCATCGAGTTCTTCGTCGGATACCCCGGAGCGCTGGCGGCGGACCCCGAGTACACGACCGTCGCACTGCCGCAAGAGCCGACTTCGATCTACTGCAGGCCCGACCACCCGCTGGTTACCGGCCCGGCCGCGCCGTCGCCGCACCAGCTGCGCGATTACGCGTGGGCCAACGTGGCCACGGCGGACAATCCGAGACGATCCTCGCCACCGACATGCTTCTGTTCACCTGGAGCTCGTGGCTGCTGGGGCATGTCGAGAAGGGATCTGTCGTCGACCTCGGCAGCCGACTCGTGCCGCGCCTGCCGTCCGCGCTCATGAGGGTGGACTGCGCGGTGGTCTATCGCGCGCACCGCACGCTGTTGCCGGCGGCACAAAGACTCATCGGCATGATCGTGGACCAGACCGCTGCGCGCGCAGCCGGCGCAGCCGACTGATCCATGGCGCCACGCGGCGCAGGCCCCGCGATGCTGCGCCGGCTGTGCGACATCGCGATCGCCGGCGACAAACGGTTCGAGGTGCCGATGGACGCGGTGCGGGCGTGCTCGCCGCGTCAGATAGGGATGCGTCACGCCCGTATCGGATCGATCGTCGAGTGGTCCCCCCCGCGATCGAGGATCGCGTCGACGACGGCCTGCAGTCGATCCGCGCGCGCATCGGCCGCGATCCGCGCGGCGGCAGCGGTCGCGCCGGCACGCACGCCCGCGTCGCCGAGCAGCGCGGCCAGTTCGGCCGCGAGACGCGCCGGGCGACGCCGGGCGGCGAAGGAGGCACGGCCGGCGCCGAGCGCAACGGTGCGCGCACCGTTGTCGAACTGGTCGTAGGCCCAGGGCACCACGAGCTGCGGCACGCCGGCGCGCAGCGCCTCGGCGGTCGTGCCGATGCCGCCGTGGTGGACGAGCGCCGCCGCGTGAGGCAGCAGTGCGGCGAGCGGCAGGTACGCGTGCCACAGCGCATCGGCACCGAGCGCGGCGGGCACCTGCGCGCGCTCGGGCGTCAGCAGCAGCACGCGACGGCCGTCGGCGCGCGCGGCCGCGAGCGCCGACGCGAAGAACGCGGCTGCATGGACCTGGCCGGTGCCGGCGGTCACGACGACGGGCGGCGGGCCGGCGCCCAGGAACGCACGGACGGCTTCGGGCAGCGGCATGGCCGCATCCGGGTCGTGCAGCACGAAGGTGCCCTCGGTCAGCGGTGCCGGCCAGTCGGGCCGGGTCGGCGAGAACCAGGGCGGGAACAGCGTCACCGATGCGTCGGCCGCCGCCATCAGGTGACCGAGCAGACGCCGCACCGGCGGCAGGCCCCGCGCGGCGCGATCGACGTTGAGCCGTGGCAGCACGACGGCGTCGACGACGACCCGCTCGGTGAGCCGCCATGCGGCGCGTCTCGCTGCGCGAGGGACCCAGCGCGGCACCTCGATCGGACCGAGCGTCAGCGGGTCGTGGACGGTGACGAGGTTGGACGGCGCGAGCCAGGCGGCGACCACGCGCAGCGTGCGACGGCGGGCGCGTGCGATCGCCGCGTGGGCGAGCACCAGCGGGTGCGCGACGAGCGTCATCGGTCCGTCGTCGGGCTGCGCGTCGAACCACGCGAGCGCGTCGCGAAAGGCCGCATCGCCTGCCGCCCAGATCCGGCCGAAGCCCCGGGTCGGATGCCAGATCGCGGGGTCGCGCATCGCGGCCTGCAGGTCGCCCGGATCGCCGAGCGGCACGACCTCGACGCCGGCGGCGGCGGCGCGATCCGCGTGCGCGGCCGGCACCATCAGCGTGATCCGTGCACCCCGCGCGCGGATCGCGCCCGCCAGGCCGATGAAGGGGTTCAGGTCGCCGTGCGAGCCCGCGGTGGCGAGGACGACGCGCGGATCGCCCGGGCGCGCGTGGGACGTCATGCGTCGGACGGTGCAGGTCGGGGAGGAGGGCCGAGGATACCGCCGCGCGCGCTGCGCGAGGCCGCGCCGCGCGGTCGACCCCGAGCCGTCGCGCGCAGCGCCACCGAGGCTGCGCGCCAGCCGCTGCACGCCACGGGGTGGGTGCCCGCGTGGGCGGCCGCTACCCAGGCGGCAGACTCGTGCTCGGCCTTGCGCGCCGTGCTGCGCGGAGGCGGCGGCGGAGCCAGGCCCAGGTGCGTGAGGATCTTGTCGATCGCCGCCCGCTCCAGGATCGCCGCGATGATCCTCACCTGCGCGGCGCCGCACCTCGGGCAGCGCTGCAGGTCGATGTCGAACACGCGCTTCGACTGACCGAAAGACGCTCACGCATGGCGGCCCGGCTTCCTCGGTGCAGATCGGCACGGCAGCGATCCACGGTCTGAAATCGGCCGATCTCGCCCGCCGCAAAGCGATTGCGTACGAACCAGTGCAGCCAGCTGCCGGGAAGGTCCGCGCTGAGGCGGCCCGCGCACGCGCCGAACGGCATCTCGCGGATGACGAGCTTCTCGAGGTCTTCGGGGTGCATGGACCCATGATGCGTTCGTCTCGCGTCGAGGACGTGGACCGGGACGGCCGAAGGCCTCGCGTGAGCCGCCAGCTCCGGTAGCATTGCGCGACATGCGAGCGGGGCGTGCGCCGGAGTTCGTCGAGGAGATCGGGGAGATGACCAGCATTCCAGGCACCGGACCGAGGGCTTCGGTGAAGCTCGCCGATCCACGGCGGCCACCGCGCAGCGAACCCATCGACCCGTCGGGTCGGTCGGAGTTCGCGGCCATCGTGTACGGCGTCGACCTGACGCGACCACTCGGCGCAGACGAGGTCGATGCGATCCACGCCGCGATCGATCGCTACGGCGTGCTGGTCTTTCGCGACCAGCACCTCGACGACGCGCAGCAGGTGGCGTTCAGTCGCCAGCTCGGGCCGCTCGAGCTCGCGACCGGCGACATCGGCGAGGTGAAGGACCGCCGGCTCCCGATGGAGCTGAACGACATCTCGAACCTGGACAAGCACGGCGAGGTCCTGCCGCGGGACAACCGGGCGCGCCTGTTCGGGTTGGGCAATCGCCTGTGGCATTCGGACAGCTCGTTCAAGGCCGTGCCGGCGAAGTACTCGCTGCTCTCGGCCCGGAAGATCCCGTCGTCCGGTGGCAATACCGAGTTCGCCGACATGCGCGCCGCCTACGACGCGCTCGACGACGAGACGCGCGGCGAGATCCAGGATCTCGTCTGCCTGCACAGCCAGCTCTACTCGCGCGGCCTCCTCGGTTTCGACGACTTCACGCCAGCCGAGCGCCTCAAGTGGGCGCCGGTGCGCCAGCGGCTCGTGCGCCGGCATCCGAACACCGGCCGGTACTCGCTCTACCTGTCCAGCCATGCCGGCTCCATCGAAGGCTGGCCGACGCCCGAAGCGCGTGCGTTCCTGCGCGACCTGAACGAACACGCCACCCAGCGCCGATTCGTCTACGAGCACGTCTGGCGGCCCTGGGACCTCGTCATGTGGGACAACCGCGTGACCATGCATCGCGCCCGGCCGTTCCGCTCGACCGAGGTGCGCGACATGCGGCGGACCACGCTGACCAACGAGGTGTCGAGCCTGGAGCAGGGCTGACGCGCCACGTCGGCGAGCCGCGCCTACGGGACCCGCGTCCCGCTCGCCATCAGGTGCGCGACGAGTGCCAGGGCCAGCGACACCGTCGCCACCCCGTCGGCCACGACCACGCGCCTGATCGCGTCGTTGTAGCCGCCGACCCCGAGCGCGACGACCATGAAGCTCGCCGCGCTGGCGAGGCCGACGAGCAGTGCGGCGAGCCGCAACGAGGGCCACGGGATCGCGGCCAGCATGAGCGCGCCGAGGATGCCGAACATCAGCGCGCGATGCTGCAGCAGGATCCCGGTGTTCGGGTCCGCGACGTCGATGCCGTACAGGCGGGAGAGCGTGCCCGCACCGGCGACGCCGGACACCGGCAACAGGTGGATCACTGCTGCGACGAGCAGGCCGGCCGCGGTCACGTAGTTCATGAGTTCTCCATGGAATCGGGGTGCTACGAGGAGCGCGGTACCGGTCGAGGCCCAGGCCGTGCCATCGCCCGCACCTGTCATGATGTGCACTCCCCGACCCGCGATGCTCCGCGCATCGAGCGCCATGGACTTCCAGAATTCGCCTGTCTTCCCGAGGATCTGCGTCGGCCCCGCGCGGGCGATGTACGTCGGCCCCGGCCTGCAGCTCGACCCGCACCTCAACGTGGCGACGACGATCGCGGTGTCGCTCGACACGGACTTCGCGCTGAGGACGCACGACCCGGAGCACGGGTGGTCGGCGTGGTCGTCGTGCCCGGTCGCGGTGATCCCGTCGCAGACGCTGCACCACCTGCGCAGCGCCGGACCGATGGCCTTCCTCTATCTCGACCCGCTCGGCGACGGTCGCGCCCCGCCGGGCCCGGCGATGCTCGAGGACGGCCACCGGCGACTTCGCCGCGAGGCCCGCACGATCGGCATCCGCGCGGCGTTCGACGGGTTCGGCCTGCCGGCGCGACGGCCGAGCGACGAGCGTATCGCCCGAGTCGTACGCGAGATCGAGCGCCGGCCGCACGAGTTCGACAGCGCGCCCGAGGCGGCCGGCCTCGCGTGCCTGTCGCCCTCGCGGTTCCGCGCGCGGTTCGCGGACGAGGTCGGGCTGCCGTTCACGCGCTACCGGCTGTGGCGCCGGATGGCCGTCGTGATGCGCACCGTCGCGGACGGCGGCAGCCTGACCGACGGCGCGCTCGCGGCGGGCTTCGCGAGTTCGGCCCACCTGAGCACCGCGTTCCGACGGATGTTCGGGCTCAGCCCGCGGGCTCTGCTGGCGACCGGCGTAGCGATCGACGTGTCGGAGGACGCGGTGGACGTCGGCAAGCAGGCGGATGCGGGGGCACCCGGTCCAGCCGGTATTGACCGATTGGTCAAGAACGGAGATCCGTGATGCGCCCGTCCCTTCCCGCGAAGCCGCTCGCCGGCCGCATCGCCCTCGCCAACAACGCCGGGGTCGCGCCCTTCGCGACGGTCGAGGACACGATCGAAGCGGTGTTCGACGCGCTGACCCGAGTCAACATGCGCAGCCTGTTCCTCGTCGCGCAGCGTGCGATCGCCCGCAGGCCGGACGGCGGGCGCATCGTGAACGCGTCCTCGGTGGTCACGCGGACCTACCTCGTCGGCATTCCCGCCTACGCAGCGACCAAGGGCGTCGTCGACGTGTTGACGCAGCAGCTGGCGGGTGCGTTCGCGGCGATGCAGGCCCTGCTGGGCATCGGGCAGCCCGCGCACGTCGCCGGGGTGGTCGCGTTCCTCGTCGGCCCCGACGCGGCGTGGACGACGGGCCAGGTCGTCCACGCGAGCGGCGGCACGAAGCTATCGGCGATGGCAATCGCGTCACCGGCCAGCAGGACGTCTCGGCGAGCAGACGGCGCACGACGTCGACGCCGCCGCCCGTGCCCGCGCCGTCACCGCGGCGAACCTGCCGGGTCACGTGCCCGATCGGACGCCGGCCGTGCGCCCTTCGCTGTCGGGCTACGCTGACGCGGTCGTCGCCGCGCTGCCGACGGACGGCAAGGCGCTGCTCGTCGGGCACGGCATGGCGGGCATGGTGATCTCGCAGGTGGCCGAGGGGCGCGCGCTGGCCTCAGCGCCGCATCAGCCCGAATGCGACGTCGCGGCCCAGCTTCTGCCCGATCGCCAGCCGGATCCAGACCATCGCGTACGGTTCGAGCAGTCGCGCGCAGCTCAGGGGACCGAGATCCAGCGGCTCGAAGCCGAGGTCCGACGCCAGCGACGCGGCGAGCGCCTTCGCGCCCGTGTCGTCGCCGCAGTGGACCATCGCCGCGCGACCGCCCGGATAGACCGGGTCGGCCATGTTCTCCCAGCCCGTGCTGTTGAAGATCTTCACGACCTTCGCGGTGGGCGCCCACGCCCGGACCTGCTCGCCGCCGGAGGTGTCGAAGCCGAGCGCGAGCCCGAAGCTCGGCGTCAGCGGGTTCGTCGCGTCGAGCAACGGCCGGCCGGCGAAGTCGCCAGCCGCCTCCAGCGCGGACCGAGTGCCGGCCCACGGCGTCGCGAGGACAACGACGTCGGCGTCCGCGACCGCGCGGTCGATCGGCAGCGCGCGGGCGCCGGGCGTGCGGTCGAGGGCGGCGCGCACCTTGTCGCTCGACGGGTCCCGGGCCCCGAAGATGACGGTGTGGCCACGCGCGGCCCAACCGTGTCCCAGGGTGGCGCCGACGACACCGGCACCGATGATCGAGATGGTGGTCATCGCAAGGTGATCTCCGTGGAAGGGGCGAGGCAAGGCGGTCCGGCCCACGCGCACGGGGCGGGGCGGGCCGGTGGGATCGGGCCGGTCATCGCCACGCGGCCAGGTGGTCGCGCACGAAGGCGTCGAAGCGTCGCGGCGCGCGGCCGGTGATCGTCTCGACGTCCGTGGTCGTGCCGGCGGTGAGCCCGGCCGCGGTCGCGCGGTTCAGGCTCGACAGGATCTCCACGGACCACGGGTCCATGCCCATCGCGGTCATCGCCGCCACCGCGCTCGATTCGGGGATCGGCACGTACTCGATCCGCCGACCGAGCGCCTCGCCGATGGTGTCGAGCGCCTCGCGCACCGTCAGCGCCTCGGGTCCGGTGATCGTGTAGGTACGGCCGCGATGCGATGCCGGGTCGAGCAGGATCCGGGCGTCGACCTCGGCGATGTCCTCGACGTCGATGTAGCCCGTCCGGCCGTCGCCCACCGACATGTGGACCGTGCCCGAGCGGATCATGCCTCCGTGGAAGTTGACGAAGTTCTGCATGAACGTGCTCGGGCGCACCAGCGTCCACGGCAGCCCGGACGACACGACGGCCTCGTCGATCCGTCCCTGGAGCCGGGCCAGCGCGATATCCGAGCCGGCGTCGGCGCCCGCGCCCGAGGATCGCAGCACGTGGCCGACGCCGGCGGCGCGCGCCGCGACCAGGGCCCGCTGCGCCAGCTCGAGCTTGTCGGGCACCAGGGGCAGCAGCAGGAACAGGACGTCGATCCCGTCGAACGCGCGCGCCAGCGCGTCCGGCCGCGAGTAGTCGACGATGCGGCCCGGCGCGCCGTCGACGTCCTGGCCGGACGGGCTGCCCGCGATCACGCGGGCCCCCTGTTCGAGCAGGCGTCGCACCAGTGCGCGGCCGATGTTGCCGGTCGCGCCGGTGACGAGGAGGGTGGGAGAGTTCATGCGGGACTCCGTGGCAAGGGATGTGGAGGCCCCGATTCTGTGGAGCCGACGCGCGACGCGGTAGCCGTCCAGGCAGAATCCCGCTTTCAACCATTGGTATCGAATCGGAGGTGGCGATGGACACGATGGGCGCGCTCGAGATGCTCGTGCGGAGCGCGGAGCTCGGCAGCTTCTCGGCGGCGGCGCGGCAGCTCGGGGTCACGCCCGCCGCGGTGAGCAAGCAGGTCGCGCGGCTCGAGCGCACCCTGGGCAGGTCGCTCGTTGCGCGCAGCACGCGCCGGATCGCGCTCACCGAAGAGGGGCACCGGCTCGTGTCGGCGGCGGCACCGGCGCTCGGCCAGGTGCAGGCCGCGCTCGCGCAGGCCCAGTCGGTCGAGGCCTCGTTCCGCGGGACGCTGCGAGTGAGCCTCGCACCCGGGTTCGGTCGACGCTACGTGCTGCCCGCCCTGGGCCCGTGGCTCGCGCAGCATTCGCAGCTGCGCTTCGACGGCCGCTTCGAGAACCGAGCGGTCGATCTCGTCGCCGAGGGCTTCGACGCCGGCGTCTCGGGCGGCGTCGAGCTGGCCGGCCGGCTCGTCGCGCGCGACCTGGCGCCGCTTCACCTCGTGCTCGTCGCCTCGGAGGCGTACCTCGCCCGGCACGGTCGTCCGGAGACGCCCGAGGCCCTCGGTCGCCACGTGCTGCTCGCGCTGCGGTCGCCGGCCACCGGCCGTCCGCGCGCGTGGCGACTGCGCGGCGACCGCGAGGTCGGCATCGAGCCCGAGCCGCACCACCTGTTCGACGACCCCGAGGCGCTCGCGGTCGCAGCGCTCGAAGGGTGGGGCATCGCGCTCGCCGGCCTGCACCATGTACTCGGGTGGATCGAGCAGCGGCGGCTGGTGCGCGTGCTGCCCGACTGGTGGTCCGACGCGGGCGCGATCCGCGTCTACCATCCGCACGCCCGACGGGTGCCGCCCCGGACGCGCGGGTTCGTCGACGCACTCGTCCGCGCCGCGCGGGTGCAGCGCTGGAGCGAGCGGCTCGACGCGCGCCGGGTCGGACCGAGCGCTCAGTGGTCCCCGTTGCGCATCACCCCCTCCGCCCGCGTCGGATAGATGGTCGCCTCCGCGAAGCGGTGCATCGCCTCGATTTCCTCGTCGCTGCGGTAGGCCGGGCGCGTGCCCTTCAGCGCGGCGAGCTGCTCGGCGAGCACGTTGCGGCGGACCTCGGAGACGAACGCGTTCAGCCGGTGGTAGGCCTCCGACAGGTCACGCCCGAGCGAGGTCACGCCGTGGCCGACGAGCACGACGGTGTTGGTGTCGGCGATGAACCCGGCGACCGGCGCGACGTCGGCCTCGACGTCCAGGCTCGCCGGCACGTAGTGCGGCGCCTTGCCGAGGATGAACGGCATGTCGAGGGACAGCACGCGCACGCGGTCGAACGCGCCGCTGCCGAGGAAGGCGATCGTCGCGTCGTCGTGCACGTGGATCACCGCGCCGACGTCGGGTCGCAGCCGCAGGATCTCGCGGTTGAGGTTGTGGCCGACGCTGGTGGTGCGGGTGCCGTGCAGCAGCCGGCTGGTCGGGATCTCGGTGATCACGAGGTTCGCGAGGCCCATTTCCTCCAGCGACACGCCGGCGTGCTTGGTGTACGCCACGCCGTGCGGATGGTCGGGGTGCGGCACGCGCACGGCCATGTTGCCGAGCGTGTTGTGCACGTAGCCGCGCCCCGAGACCATCCGGGCGTAGCGCAGGAACTGCTCGCCGACGTCGGCGTCGAAGTGGACCGGCGTGCTCATTCGGGGATCTCCGGTGGCGGGGGGGCCGGCCGATGCTACCGAGGCGGGGTCGACGGGACAACCCGGGCGCGGACGGAACGCCCCATCGCGGGATGCGGCGAAACCGCCTACAGTCCGGGCATGGACGCAGACGAGATCCGCGGCATCTGGGACCGTGCCCGACGCACGACGAGCCGCGCCGAATTGCAGCGCGCCGACGGCGCGACCGTCCCGGTGGACCGTTACCTCGATCCGCAGCGCCTGGCCCGCGAGCGCGCGCTGCTGCGCCGCTGGCCGCACGCCGCCTGCCCGCAGGCGCACCTTCGCGCGCCCGGCGACTGGACGACGGTCGAGGTGCTCGACGTGCCGGTGCTGCTGGTGCACGGCGAGGACGGCGTGCTGCGCGCGTTCCTCAACGTCTGCCGGCACCGGGGCGCCGCGGTCGCGCAGGGCCGCGGCAGCGGGCGCTCGCGCTTCGTCTGCCGCTACCACAGCTGGACCTACGACGCGACGGGCGCGCTCGTCGGGCGGCCGCAGGACTCGGACTTCCCGCACGCGCCGAAGCAGACGTCCGGCCTCGTCGAGGTTCCGGTGGCCGCGCGCTGCGGCATCGTCTGGGTCGTGCCGTCGGTGCTCGACGCGTTCGACTGGGACGGGTACTTCGGGCCGATGGCCGGGCAGATCGAGGGACTCGGCTACCGCGCGGACGCGGCCTGCCCGCGCGAGGGCGCGTCGCGCCACGCGGCGAACTGGAAGCTGCTGGTCGAGGGCACGCTCGAGACCTACCACTTCCAGTACCTGCACCGGAACTCGATCGCGCCGCACTACCACGACGACGCGGTCCAGCAGGACGCGTACGGCCTGCACCAGCGCATCGTGATCCCGCGGCGCTCGTTCGCCGAAGCAGCGGCGCGCATCGTCGAACCGACGGCCGAGCAGCTCGGCCGGCACGCGAGCCTGATGTTCTTCCTGTTCCCGTCGACCTTCCTGCTCTGGAACGGCAACCACGCGTCGGTGTTCGTCATGCGGCCCGAGGCGATCGACCGCGCGGTGACCGACAGCTTCCTGCTGGTGACGCCCGAGCACCACGCACAGTGGCCCGACGAACACTGGTCGACCAACTGGGACCGGTTCTGGAATCCGCTCGGCGAGGACTACGCGCAGAACGAGTCGGCGCAGCGGGGCATGGCGAGCGGTGCGAACGCGGTGCTGACCTTCGGGACCCAGGAGTTCGCGGCAGCCGCCTTCGCACGGGCGCTCGACCGCTGCCTCGAGGCGCAGGACGGCCTCCCGACCCGACCGGACGGCCGGGGCGCGACGCCGCTGCGGGTCGTGGACCGGGCCGGCTGACGCCGCCGCGCGCGGCGGGCCTGTCACAACCGACGGGCCGCCGTGGTCGAACGGAGCAGGAGGCCTCGGTCGAGGTCTCCCCACCGACTCCGGAAGGCGACCGACCATGACCCGACCC
Source organism: Burkholderiales bacterium (assembly GCA_020248665.1). GTDB lineage: Bacteria > Pseudomonadota > Gammaproteobacteria > Burkholderiales > Burkholderiaceae_E > UBA4615. The sequence continues at coordinate 19,431 of JADCHE010000013.1, forward strand.
CTCTGCACGACGCCCGGCCGCGCCGGCGCGGCCGTCCTCGCCCTCGCGTCCGCGCTCGCCGCGACGCCGTCCCCCGCCCGTGCGGAGCTCGTCGGCGGCGCCGGCTTCGCGCCGGGCTCCGCGGTCGCGGCCGTCGTCACCGTGGCCAAGCCCTGGTACGCGCCGCGCGCGCTCGTCGCCTCGCGGATGCGCGACACCGTCCCGCAGTGCGAGTCGATCCCCGGCCTCGCGTTCAAGGCCTACTCGTTCGCCCGGGCCGACGGGCAGTTCGGCGGCATCTACCTGTGGAAGGACGAGGCGTCGGCCCGGCAGTGGTTCTCCGACGCCTGGAAGGGGCGGGTACGCGCGACCTACGGCAGCGATGCGACCATCGAGTGGTTCGACGTGCCGATCCTGCTGCCCTCGCGGCTCGCCGGCAACGCGCCGGCGGTCGCCGGGCTCTGACGCGCGTCGCGACGGAAGCCCGACCATGAGGATGATCGAACCGTCCCCCGAGACGCTCGCGGCGGCCACTGCGGGCGACCTGCACGCGCTCGACGCGCTGCTGTCCGGCATCCAGCCGGGCGTGCACGGCCTCGCGCTGCGCATGCTCGGCCGGCGGGAGGACGCCGCCGACGCGACGCAGGAGATCCTGCTGAAGGTCGTCACGCACCTCGCGTCGTTCCGCGGCGGCTCGGCGTTCACCACCTGGGTCTGGAGCGTCGCCCGCAACCACCTGCTGACGGCGCGCACGCGCGCGGCCGAACATCCCGAGGTGTCGCTCGAGGCGATCGGCGAGAAGCTCGACGCGGGCCTGGACCTCGTCGACCGGCTCGCACCGCCCGGGCGCGACGGCGCGGCGCGCACGCTGACGCCCGAGGAGAAGCTCGAGGCGCGGCAGGTCGCGGTGTCGTGCACGCAGTCGATGCTGATGGCGCTCGACCGCGACCAGCGCCTCGTCTACCTGCTCGACAGCGTGTTCGACCTGAGCTCGACCGAGGCCGCGCAGGTGCTCGGCCTCACGCCCGAGGCCTACCGCCAGCGGCTGTCGCGCGCGAAGGCGCGGCTCGAGCCGTTCATGCGCGAGCGCTGCGGGCTGGTGGACGAGGCGGCGCGGTGCCGGTGCGAGCGACAGGTCGACGCGCTGAAGCACGTCGCCGCGACCGCCCCCGAGGTCGCTCGCGCGCGACGCCCGGCGCTCGTGCTGAAGCCGGTCGAGCTCGCCGAGGCGGAGCGGGCGTTCGCCGCGTACGGACGCGTCGTCGACGCCGCCGCGGTGTTCCGCGCGCTGCCCGAGCTCGAAGCGCCCGCCTCGATGCGCGCGGCAATCAGGGCAGTGCTGACCCAGGAAGGCTTCATGGACCGGGGGGCGCCGCAATGACTTACGAGCCCCGCCTTGTCCGCCACGTCGAACGGAGACCCCGATGACCCGACCCGACGGCTACGCGCCGCACACCCGCCGCAGCCCGCTGACCGATCCCTGGGAACCGCTGTTCGCGAAGCTCGACGGCGACGCGGTCTGCCTCGCGGTGGAGGTGCGCGAGGCGCACTGCAACGCCCGCGGCTTCGCGCACGGCGGGCTGATCTCCGCGCTCGCCGACAACGCGATGGGGCTGTCGGCGGTCCGCATCGCGCGGGGCCGCGAGGGCGGCGCGCAGGCGAGCGCGGTCACGGTGACGCTGACCGTCGACTTCGTCGACAGCGCCAGGCCGGGCGAGTGGCTCGAGGTCCGGCCCTCGGTGCTGAAGGTGGGGCGCACGCTCGCGTTCGTCGACGCGCGGATCGTCTGCGGCGAGCGGGTGATCGCGCGGGCGAGCGCGAGCTTCAGGATGGTCTGAAACGGAGGGGCGAGGGCGTGGACACGATCGACTGGAACGATTTCGCGAAGGTGGAGCTTCGCGTCGGCGAGGTGCTTTCGGCCGAGCCGCTGCCCAAGGCGCGCAGGCCCGCCTACGTGCTGCGGGTCGACTTCGGCCCGGAGATCGGCGTGCGCAAGTCGAGCGCGCAGATCACCGCGCTCTACCGTCCCGAGGACCTCGTCGGCAAGCGCGTCGTGGCCGTCGTGAACTTCCCGCCCAAGCAGATCGGCCCGATCATGTCCGAGTGCCTTGTCACCGGCTTCCACGACGCGCAGGGCCGGGTCACGCTGTGCGTGCCCGAGCACGAGGTGCCGCTCGGCACGAAGCTGCTCTGAGCGGCCCCGGACTCGATCCGCGCGCCGTGCCGTGCCCAAGCGCCTGCAGCGCCGCGGCCATCGCGTCGTCGATCGGCGTCGCCGGCAGCGGACCGACCCGCTGCGCGAGCCGCGCACCGTCCAGCCGGTGCGGCACCGACCACAGGTAGGCCATCCGCGACAGCTCGCGCAGCATCGGCACGACCAGGCCGCCGATCCGCAGCAGCGGCCAGGGCATCCCGCCGTGCCGCCAGGCCAGGCCGGGCGACAGGCCGATCGTCGCCGCGGCACGCTCGACCGACGCGAGGAACTCGGCGCCGGTCAGCGCGTGGCCCGCGAAGTGCAGGCGCTCGGCGCGGGGCAACTCGTCGTCGCTCGCGGCCACCGCGACGAACGCGCGGGCGAGGTCCGGCAGGTAGGCCCACGCGTGAACACGATCGAGCGGGCCCGGGTACACCAGCCGTCCCCGTCCGATCGACTTCGCGATCGCGAGGTCCAGCCAGCTGCCGGTGCCGGCGCCGAAGAAGTCGCCGGCGCGGATCACCACGCTGCGCAGCCCGGGGCGCGCGGCCATCTCGTCCTCGAGCGCGACGCGCAGTCGGCCCTTGACGGTGTCGGCCCGCATCGGGGTGTCCTCGTCGAGCACCGGCGGCATGCCGCTGCCGAAGTTGTAGACGTTCCCCGGCAGCATGAAGCGCGCGCCGAGCCGCTCGGCGACGTCCATGCCGAGGCGCGCGAGCGGCAGCAGCGACGCGTCCCAGTCGGTGTAGGGGGGATTGACCGCGTACACCACGGCCACGGCGCCCGCGGCGGCCCGGACGAGCGCGTCGGTGTCGGCCAGGTCGGTCGCGACGGCGACCGCGCCGTCCGGCAGGTCGGCGAGCGGACGGCGCGCCTGCGCGTGCACGCGCCAGCCGGCCTGCGCGAAGGCGCGTATGCAGGCGGCGCCGAGGCGGCCGCCGGCCCCGAGCACGAGCACGCCGGGGCGGTCGGCGGGCGGGGCCGTCGGGGCGGGGCCGGCGTCGGCGGCCACGGCGGAGGGCGAGGACGGGGCGGGGTGGCGGGTCGTCATGGCGGGGTCTCGGTCGAGGTGTTGGTGGGGACAGTCTCGGCCTGCCGGATCCATCCGGGAAGTTGCGGTCCGGACATCCCAGCCATACGATTCCGCATGACCCGTCGCGACACGCCCCGCCCCGACGACTTCGACTGGACGCTGGTCCGCAGCTTCGTCGCGGTGCTCGACGCCGGCAGCCTCACCGCCGCCGCGCGGCGCACCGGCATGCACCAGCCGACGCTGTCGCGCCACCTCGCGGAGCTCGAGGCGCAGCTCGAGGCGCCGCTCTTCGAGCGCACCGGGCGGGGCGTCGTGCCGACCGCCGCGGCGCTCGCGATCGCCGACGCGGCGCGCCGGATGCAGGCCGACGCGCAGTCGCTCGCGCTGGTGCTCGCGGGCCGCCGCGCGGCGACCGAGGGCACGGTGCGGATCACGACGAGCCGGGTGGCCGCGAGCTGGCTGCTGCCGCCGGTGCTCGCGCGGCTGCAGGCCGAGGAGCCGGGGATCCAGGTCGAGCTGGTCGCGTCAGACGCGATCAGCAACCTGCTGCGGCGAGAGGCCGACATCGCGGTGCGGATGCTGCGCCCCGAGCAGGGCTCGCTCGTCGCGCGCAAGCTCGGCGACATCCCGATCGTGCCCTGCGCGCATCGCAGCTACCTCGACGCCGCGCCGCCGCTGCGCGCGCCCGCCGACCTGGCCGGGCACCGGCTCGTCGGCTACGATCGCGACGAGACGCTGCGGCGCGGCTTCGCGACGATGGGCATGCCGCTGCCCCGCGAGGCCTTCGCGGTGCGCACCGACGACCAGGTCGCGTACACCCGGCTGGTCGCCTCCGGCGCAGGGGTCGGGTTCCTCACGACCTACGTGCTCGCGCAATTGCCGGGCGTCGAGCGCGTGCTGCCCTCGCTCGCGGTGCCGCCGCTGCCGTGCTGGCTCGCGGTCCATCGGGAGATCCGGGGCAATCCGGTGGTCGAGCGTGCCTGGCGGTTCCTGGTCGACGTGCTGCCCGCGGAGATCCGTCGCGGCGAGGCCTGACGGGGCGCCTCGCAGCGTTCAGCGCGCCGGCGCGTGCAGCGCGATCCGGTTGCCCTCGCTGTCGCCGATCTCGGCGACCACGCCGCGTGCGCCGATCGCGGTCTTCGGATAGAGCACCGGCGCGCCCAGCCCGCGCGCGCGGTCCAGCACCGCGTCGATGTCGTCGACGCCGAAGTACACGATCGGGCCGGCGTGCGCGGGGCGGTAGACCTCGCCCTTCGCCAGCGCGCCGACGATGCCGTCGCCGTCGGAGGTGCCCGCGAACAGCGCCATCTCGTGGCCGTCGACCGACTCGCGCTCGAAGCGGGCGCCGAGCACGCGCTCGTAGAAGCGGATCGCGCGGTCGAGGTCGGTGACCGGGATCTCGAACCAGACGACCTTCGGTGCGGCCGACGCCATCGCGGGCTCCTTGTCGGGGTGGGGCGGTCGCGTCGCGCGGCCGACGGCGAACGACGCCGCGACCGCCGCGGCGACGACCGCGAGCGTCGCGAGCCTGCGCCATGCCATCGTCGGGATCCGTCAGCGTGTCCGTTGCGGCGCGCAGCGTGCCACGCACGGGCGCACTCGGCCCGCCTCGACCCCACGCCGCGTCGGAGAAGGGATGTCAGCGGCGCGCCGACGGGCCTTCGAGCGCGAGCAGGTGCCGCGGCGAGGCGCCGAGCCGCTCCCGGAACGCCTTCGACAGCGCCGCCGCGCTGCCGTAGCCGACCTCGCCGGCGACGACCTTGACGGGCCGGCGCGCGCGCAGCGCGTCGAGCGCGACGGTCAGCCGCCAGTCGGTCAGGTAGTCGACCGGCGTGCGTCCGACGACCGATCGGAAGGCCGCCGCGAACGCGGCGCGCGACATGCCCGCCTCGCGGGCCATCGACTCGACCGACCACGCGTGCGCGGGTACGCGGTGGATCGCGACCAGCGCCCGTGCGAGCCGCGCGTCCGACATGCCCGCGACGAGGCCGGCCGACACGCCGGCCTCCTCGGGGTGGTCGAGCAGCCAGCGCAAGACCTGGATCAGCACCACCTCGAACAGCCGGTCGGCCAGCAGCCGTGCGCCGCAGCGCACCCGGTCGGTCTCGGAGAAGAGCAGGTCGAGCGCGGGCTCGAGCCCTTCGACGCGCCGCAGCGGCACCGTCACCAGGGGCGGCAGCGCGGCCACGAGTGGATGGCGGTCGCCGCCCTCGAAGTCGAGCGTCGCGCAGGTGAAGTCGGAGCCCTCGCGCGGCAGGTTGTGGAAGACATGCGCGACCGCGCGCGGGTAGAGCAGCAGCGCGGGCTCCGACAGCCGGAGTTCGCGCCGCAGGCCGGGCAGCCGCGGATGCGTGACGCGCAGCGTGCCCCGACGCAGCACGTGCAGGAACGCGCGGCCCGGACGCGCGTCGAAGTTCGAGATGCCGCACATCGGCCCGGTGTGGAACAGGTGTGCACGGACGCGGAAGCGGTCCAGCACGTCCGAGAGCCGGTCGAGCGGCGCAGGCGCGACGGAGCTGCGGGACGGTCTGGACGCCTGGACAACTTTCTTGGATGACATGAAACCGATCGTACATCCTTCGCCGGCACAGTGCGTCCACGGCCCGTACGGGACGGGCCCTTCTTACGGAGACACCACGCATGAACCTCTCGAAGCTCCTCGGTGCGCTTGCCACGTTCGGCATCGTCCAGGGCGCCGCCGCGCAGACCGGCGCCGCCATCCCCGGCTACGCGTACGGCAGCCCCGCGCTCGCGCGCGCGCCCTACGGCCTCGCGGACCTCGACGGCCTGAAGAAGACGCTGCTGTTCACCGACGACGACGTGCGGGCGCTGCGTCAGAGCCGCGCGATCCTCGCCGACCAGACCGACGCGATCCTCGACGTCTGGTACGGCTTCGTCGCCTCGACGCCGGAGCTCGTGCGCTTCTTCGGCGACGCGAGGACGGGCGTGCCCGACGCGGCCTACCTCGCCGCGGTGCGCCGCCGCTTCGCGCAGTGGATCCTCGACACCGCCGACGCGAGGCACGACCAGGCCTGGCTCGACTGGCAGCACGAGATCGGTCTGCGCCACCACCGCGCGAAGAAGAACCGCACCGACGGCGTGTCGAGCACCGAGCAGGTCGACTTCCGCTACATCCCGGCACTGACGATCCCGGTCACGACGACGCTCAGGCCGTTCCTCGCGAAGAAGGGCGCGTCCGCGGCCGACGTCGATCGGATGCATGCCGCCTGGGTCAAGGTCGTGCTGCTGCAGACGATCCTGTGGAGCCACCCGTACGTCCGCGACGGGCAGTTCTGAGCGCCGGGCAGCGCGCGGGACGTCGCCGCTACAGGGGGGCTACGCCGTCGATGCCGTCGGGCAGCATCGCCCGGACGGTGCGCAGCGCGAATCGACGGCCGTGCACCTCCGGCTCGAGCATCCGGTCCATCCGGAACGATCGCGGCGCACCCCGCGCCAGGTCGTGCGCCAGGACGTACCAGACCGGAGCGTTGAGCAGCAGGCACTGCGGCTCGACGTCTCGGGACGTCCTGGCGCCGGCGCCGTCGACGTACAGGAACGACATCACGCGTCTTGCGACGAACGCGTCCTGCACGGATCCGGCCACCCGTGCGGCGGGCGTCCGCCACGAGGCCCGGACCGCGTCCGACGCAGGGCGCCCGATCAGGATGCGTCGGCGCAGCGTCCCCAGCTCCCGTCGAGACGACTCGGCGAAGGCGAGCGAGAGCTTGTCCCGCAGGCCCGGCAGCCCCGAGCCCAGCACCGGCAGGCGTGCCGATTCGGCGAGCGCGAGCGCGAGGAGCAGCGACACGACCTCGGCGTGCTCGAGGCGCAGGCGCGGCAGTCCCGCGCGGCCCCGCAGCCGGATCCCTCCGCCCCGACCGGGGTCGCCGTCGATCACGATCCCCGAGGCGCGCAGGTCGGCGACCGCGCGGCGGACCGTGCGCAGCGACACGCCCAGCCGCTCGGCGATCCCGAGGCCCGTCCAGGGCTCCCCATCGGCCAGCAGACCGAGCAGCGCATCATGGGTACGTCGGGTCATCGATTCATGGTGACAGACTTTGACACCATATCGCATAGCCTTCCGGATGTGTCCAACCCGGTCCGAGTCCATGCCATGTCGACCCCCAATCACTGCTTCGAGATCGTCCACTTCGCCTTCGGGACCGACGTCCCCTTCGAGGCACAGGTGTCCGCGATGCGGGCGCTCGACGCCTGGGCCGTCACGCAGCCGGGTTTCGTGTCCCGGCGGTGCTTCCACGACTCGACCGCAAGACGTTGGACGGACGTGATCGAATGGACCACCCGCGGCGATGCCGAGGCGGCGATGGCGCGAAGCACCCACGCGCCCGAAGCCGCGCGAGTGTTCGCGCTGATCGACGGGGCCAGCGTGCAGGCCGGTCACTTCGAGCGGATCGTCTGAGCCCGCGACGTCAGTCGCCGCCTGCCGCGTGTTCCGACTCGCGCATCGTCCGGATCCAGTCGGACCCGCAGCGCAGCTTGCGCGCGATCGGCGAGTCCGGCTCGATCGCACGCCAGAACGGCACCACCCGGTCGATCGGCACGCCGTCCTGCAGGTCGTCCCACGCGGCCTCGGCGACCACGCGCAGGTAGATCGCGGTGGTGACCGGGCAGGTCGCCTCGGCGTCGTTGCGGCGCGCGAGCTCGTTGCGCAGCCGACGGATCTCGCGGACCTCGCCCGCGGGAATCCTCGCGACGTAGTTCGCGATCAGGCCCGGCGTCGCGACGAACAGCAGGGTGCCGGCGCGGATGCCGGCGAAGTCGGTATCGAGCACGACGCGCTTCGCGGGCTTCGCGTCGCGGAACCGGCGACGCCAGTCGGTGGGCTTCGGGGAGCGCTTCGCGGTCATCGGATCGCCCCTGTGTTGACGGGGCCGCGTCGCGCGAGCTCCGCCGCGAGCTCCTCGACCCAGCGCCGCGCGAACGCCTCGGGGTCGAAGAAGAGCCGCGCGGCGAGCCGCGACAGCGGGTTGGCGACGGTCGCCCTCTCGCGCACGCGCAGGCGCGTGCCGCCGTCGGGCGTGGGCGCGAGCTCGCCGATCCATTCGCCCCGGTAGCCACGGGTGCTGTCGAAGCGTAGCGAGACGCGCGCATCGGTCGCCTCGACGAGCTCGAAGCGCAGGCGCTCCCCGGCGCGGGTCCGCTCGGTCCACGTGCGGCCGTCGGCCGCGACGTCCACCGCCTCGACGTCGCGTCGCCAGGCGGCCTGCGTCCCGACGTCGAGGATCGTGCCGCGTACCCGCTCCAGTGGTGCGGGCAGGACCGCCTCGTGGGTCCCGGTCCGCGTCTGCGGCAGCAGCAGCCCGATGCCGAGGGCGACGCTCGCCGTCGTCGCCGCGATCCACGCCATCCACCATCCCGCCATGGGTCCACCTCCGGTTCCGTCTGCCGGCCGCGAGCCTATCGCGGACGACGCCGCAGCCCAATAATCCCCGAAAAAGTCCAGGCGGATCAGAGGCTTGGCCTCGCCGTGCACCGGCGATCCGGAGCGCGAGCCGGGGCCTGCCGCTCAGGATCCCGGCGTGCCCTGCAGCCAGTCGAGCGCATCCGGCTCCGGCGGCAGCGTCCGGCCCTCGAGCGTGCGCGTCTCGCTGTACAGCGTGCGCAGCCGGCGTACCGCGAAGCGCCAGCCCTCGGGCGTGCGGACCATCTCGTCGAGGTACAGCGCGATGCTCGTGCGCCCGCCGAAGCCCTCCTGGTCGCTGAAGAGCGTGTGCACCGTCCAGTAGCCGCGTGCGGTGTCGCCGCGGATCTCCGCGTCGAACGCGTGGGGCATCTGCGCGAAGAAGTTCCAGCGCGACAGCAGCCGCCTGCTCCCTTCCGCGATCGCCTCTCGGCCCTCGTAGCGGACCTTGAACGGATCGCCGAGGTCCCACACCGCGTCGGGTGTCCACAGCGTCTCGAATCGCGCGAAATCGCGGCGCGTGGCCGCGCTGGCGAAGGTCTCGCCGAGGGTGCGCAGCGCGTAGTGGTCGAGCAGGGTCCGGTCGTCCAAGGGTGTCCTCCAGCTGTCGCGACGTCGATCCGCCGCCTTCGAGCATGCGCCATCCGCGGGCAGTGCCTCGGCGATGCGACGCGGGACGCAGGGGCTCTCGGCGCGAGGGCCGGTACGGCCGGTCGGCCGACGGCGCGCGTCGCATCGGGACGCCGCCTCGCCCGCCGGTACGGCGCCGGTCGACACGGGTACGCTTGCCCGGCTCAGGGAGTGGATGGCACGCGGCGGGGATCTGCCGGCGCAGGTCGATCGGGTTACCAGCGCTGCCCGCTGTGTGTCCGAGGACGTCACCGACCCGATCGACGTGCTCCTGTTCCGAGCGCGGGTCTTCCCGCTCGCCTTCATGTGGCTGGTGTACCCGGCGGTGCTGGCGCTGCTCGGCCGGTGGCGGCGCTACACGGGGTGTCGACGCGTTCCGGAGAACAGTAGTTGTGCCGGCAACTACGATGTGCTCCAATCAGGCTTCACAGCGCCACCCGCACGAGTCGCGCCTTGGACCCATCCGACCCCGGACGATCGACTGGACCCGTTCACGTCATGTGCCACGTGGGCGGGCGGTCGACCGAAGGCGGCGCACGACGCGAAGTGCACAGCCCTTTCGACGGCTCGCTGGTGAGCGTGGTCGACGATGCGAACCCGTCGATCGTCGCGCGAGCGGTGGAGAGCGCCCGCGAGGCGGGCGAGGCGATGGCCCGCGTGCCGGCGCACGAACGGGCGGCACGCCTGTCCCGGGTTGCCGACGCGATCCGCGCCGACGCGAAGGAGCTGGCCCGGCTGATGGCCCGCGAGACCGGCAAGAGCCTGCGCGAGGCCGCGATCGAACTCGCTCGCGGCGAAGCTGTGATCCGCCTGTGCGCAGAGGAGGCCACGCGCCTCGAGGGTCGGCAGATCCCGCTGGACGGCAGCGCGCTGGGCGTCGACACGTTGGCCGTGTCGCGCCGGTTCCCGGTCGGCGTGGTCGCGATGATCGTCCCGTTCAACGCACCGATCAACCTGACCTGCCACAAGCTCGGGCCTGCCCTGGCGGCCGGCAACACGTCGGTCCTGAAGTCGCCCCCCGAAGCGCCCGCAACGGTCGCCCGGCTGTTCGACCACGTGCAGCGGTCGGGATTTCCTGCCGGCGCGGTCAACCTGGTGCACGGCGGCGCCGATGTGGGGCAGGCGCTCGTGCAGGATCCCCGCGTCGACTTCATCAGCTTCACTGGTTCGCTGCGCGGCGGACGGGCGGTCAAGGATGCGACCGGTATGCGTCCCTGCATCCTCGAGCTCGGGGGTATCGGTCCGACCGTCGTACATGAAGACGCTGATGTCGAGCGGGCCGCGCAGGCCTGCGTCGCGGCGGGCTACCGGCTCGCCGGGCAGAGTTGCGCGTCGGTCCAGAACGTCTTCGTGCACGAGGGCGTCGCCGAGCGCTTCGAGGCGGCCATGGTCGCGCGCGTGCGCAGGCTGAAGGCAGGCGACCCGCTCGACGAGGCGACCGACCTCGGTCCGGTGATCAACGCGGCGGCGGCCGAGCGCATCGGGACGCGCATCGGCGAGGCAGTGGCCGCGGGCGCGCGGCTTCTGTGCGGCGGCGGGCGCGACGGCAACCTGCTGGAGCCCGCGCTGCTGGCCGACGTGCCGCTCACCGCACGCGCGGCTTGCGAAGAGATCTTCGGCCCGGTCGTGCTGCTGCACCGCTACGCGGACCTCGCGGGCGTGATCAGATGGGTCAACGACTCCGGGTTCGGCATCAACTTCGGGCTGTTCACTGGCTCGATCGCCGTCGCCCTGCAGGTCCATCGGACGGTCGTCGCAGGCGCCGTGATCGTCAACGGCACGTCCACGTTCCGTCCCGACCAGATGCCCTACGGCGGAGACCGCCTGTCCGGCTACGGCCGCGAGTGTCCGCGCGATACCGTGCGCGCGATGACGCGCGAGCGGCTCATCGTCTTCCAGTGACCGCAATGCGCGACCAGATATCCAAGGAGAGAACCGATGGTCAGTGAAGCAGCCTCGGCCGCTGCGGGCGATTGGTCCGGCGCGGTGCACCAGGCCCTGAAGAGCCAGGGCGTCACCGTGGTCGGATTCGTCCCCGACGGAGGCATGAAGCGCGTGATCGAGCTGTGCCTGGCCGATCCGTCGATGCGCACCGTGCCGCTGACCAACGAGGCCGAGTGACCGTAACTAATGAACGGGGCGTGGCTCGGTGGCGCCAAGGGGTGCCTGATCATGCAGAGCACCGGCGTGGGCAACATCATCAACACCGCGAGCATGACGGAGGTCTGCCAGTTCCCGCTGCTGGTGCTCGTCTCGTGGCGCTCGAGCTGGGCGGAGGGCAACCGGTGGCAGATGCCGATGGGCGAGCGCTGCCAGGACTACTTTCGGATGGCGGGCTTCCACACGCAGGCCGTTGAGCATCCCGAGGACGCCGGACCCAGCGTCGAGGCGGCCGTCGAGCACGCCTACAACACGCTGAACGGCGTCGGGGTGTTCTTCAGCCAGCGGGTCATGGGCGTCAAGCGTTTCCTGAGGTGATCCAGATGAAGGCCAAGGACGTCAAGAGCATTCCGTACACCCTCGACCGGCGACAGATCGTCAGGCAGTTGCTGGAGGGGCGCGACGACATCCCCGTCGTCACCGGGCTGAGCAGCGCGTCGTACGACTCGGTGGCGGCGCGCAGCGCGACCCACCCGTTGATCTTCAACCTGCACGGCGCCCTCGGCGGCGCTGCGATGGTCGGTCTAGGGCTGGCGCTCGCGCAGCCCGGCAGGCGCGTCCTGGTGCTGATGGGCGACGGCGACGTGCTGTGCGGGCTCGGGTCGCTCGCGACGCTCGCCGTGTCCGGCGCGCGTAACCTCGGGCTGGCGGTCTTCGACAACGCGATCTACGGCGAGACCGGTGACCAGATGACGGCGACCTCGCAGGGCGTCGAGCTCGGGGACGTCGCCGCAGCCTGCGGCATGCCGATGGCCCGCACGGTGGACCGGCAGGAGGACGTGGCGGCCGCCATTGCCGACCTCCTCGAGGCGCCGGGGCCGGTGGTTGTCAACTTCAAGGTCTCGCCGGCGCATCCGGGCCACCTCGCGAAGACGCGCGACGGCGTGCTGATGAAGCTGCGGTTCCGCCAGGCGCTGCTCGGGACGCCCTGAGGCGGAAGTCGCCGCGCCCGCCTCGGCGCGTCGCCCCCCGGAGCTGCGGGGCCAGATCCGATCGACCAGGAGCCACGCATGACGATCACCCTCGCACCGCGTCTGGAGCGCTTCAAGGCCTCGGAGAGCAACATGGCCGGAGACCGTGCCCGCGCGCTGCGCCAGGCCGGTCATCACGTGGTGGACTTCTCGATCGGGGAGCCCGACTTCCCGGTGCCCGACCACGTCAAGCAGGCGCTCGTCGCGGCGCTTCAGGCGGACGACACCCACTACACGAACACAGGCGGCACGGTCGCGCTGCTCGATGCGGTGCGTACCAAGTTCGCCCGCGACAACGGGCTGCACTACGAGCGCAACGAGGTCATGGTCTCCACGGGCGCCAAGAGCGTGATGTACCACGCGTTCGCGTGCACGGTCTCGCAGGGCGACGAGGTGATCGTGCCGCGGCCCTACTGGATCTCGTATCCCAATCAGGTGCGGATCAGCGGCGGCACACCGGTGTTCGTCGACTGCGCACCCGAGAAGGACTTCGGGCTGGACGTTGACGCCATCGCGGCGGCCATCTCGCCGCGCACGCGCTGGCTGGTGCTCAACTCGCCGAACAATCCCACCGGCACCGTCGTCCCGAAGGCGCAACTGCAGGCGCTGGCCAAGGTGCTGCGGGCCCACCCGGACGTACTTGTGATGAGCGACGAGATCTACGAGCACCTGCGCTACGAGGACGTCGAGCACCACAGCATCGCGGCGGTCGAACCGAGTCTCAAGGACAGGACCCTGGTGGTCAACGGCGTCTCCAAGGCCTACGCGATGACGGGCCTGCGCATCGGCTACGCCGGGGGTCCCCCGGCGCTGGTGTCGGCGATGGTGAAGCTGCAGACGCAGACGACCTCGTGCGCGTCCTCGTTGAGCCAGAGCGCGGCGGTGGCGGCGCTGACCGGACCTCAGGACGTCGTGGCCGAGCGCCGCGCCGTCATGGGTGCGCGCCGGGCGCACCTCGATGCCCTGCTGGCGCGGGTGCCGCTGCTGCGCACGCGTGCGCCCGACGGCGCGATGTACTTCTTCTGCGACGCGCGCGCGGCGATCGGCCGGCGCACGCCGTCGGGACGGGTGCTGCAGAGCGACGCCGATATCGCCGGATACCTGCTGGACGAATTCAAGGTGGTGGTGGTGCAGGGGGGCGCCTACGGCCAGCCGGGGTTCTTCCGCATCAGCTTCGCCACCTCGCTGGACAACCTCGGCGAGGGCGGTCGGCGTCTGCACGACGCCTTCGCCGCCCTGAGCTGAGCTCCCGGAGCCACGACGACATGACAACGCCGCGCACCATCCTGATCACCGGTGCCCAGGGGGCCATCGGACAGACCCTGCGCACCTGCCTGCGGCAGCACGTGAAGCTCATGCGGCTGACCGACATCCGCGACATCGGGCCGGCCGGTCCCGGGGAGGAGTGCCATCGGGCCGACCTCGGTGATCTGGCGCAGATCGAGCCCCTCGTCCGGGGCGTCGACGCGATCGTCCACCTGGGCGGCGCGCTGGGCGCGATCCGCGAGGACGGCAAGGTCGTCGGCGAGACCGGCTGGGACACCATCCTGCACGCCAACATCGTCGGGACCTACAACGTCTTCGAGGCCGCCCGGCGCAACGGCGTCAAGCGCGTGGTGTACGCGAGCTCGATCCATGCGCACGGCTTCTACCGGCGAGAGCGCCGGCCGACGCTGGACGACCCGCCGCGCCCGGACACCCGCTACGGCTTGAGCAAGGCCTTCGGCGAGGCCGCCGGGCGCTACTACGCCGACAAGTACGGCCTGCAGGTGGTGGCGCTGCGGATCGCGACATTCAAGCAGCGGCCGACGCTGGTGCGCGACCTCGGGACCTGGATCAGCCCGCGCGACATGACCGAGCTGGTGCGCTGCAGCCTGTCGTACCCCGACACGCACTTCGACGTGCTGTGGGGCGTGTCGGCCAACACACGCTCGTTGTACGACAACCCCAACGCGCGACGCTACGGCTACTTCCCGCAGGACGATTCGGAGGCCTTCCGGGACGAGCTCCTCGCGAATCCGGAAGCGGCCGACGACAACGCGTTCGAGCGCCTTTTCCACGCGGCACACCTGGCGTCGACCGAGTGGGCGGGCGACGTCTCGCGGATCCTATAAGTCCGGATGGTCATGTCGATCGTCATCGCGGGCGGCGGAATCATCGGCTCGAGCACGGCCTACCACCTCGCGCGCGAGGGGGTGCCCGTGACGGTGATCGAGCCCGATCCCACCTACGAGTTCGCCGCCACGCCCCGGGCGGTCGGGGGCATCCGCTTCCAGCACGGGCTGGAGGACAACGTCCGCATGTCGCTGCACGGCGCCGAGGTCTTCAAGGACTTCGCGAAGCACGTGCAGGGCGGGCCGGTCGCATTCGATCCGGCGTTCCGCCAGGTCGGCTACCTGTTCATGGTGCAGGGCGACGCGGCCATCGCCAGCCTCGAGGAGTGCGCGCGGATGCAGCGCAGGCTCGGCGTCGAGGTGCACCTGCTCGACCGGACCGAACTGGAGCGGCGCTTCCCGTCGTTCGACTTCTCGCGCGCCGACGCGGCGGCGTTCTCGCCTGGTGACGGGCAGATCGACCCGAACGCCGCGCTGATGGGATACCGGCGCGCGGCGCAGGCGAACGGCGCGGTGTACGTGCAGGACCGGGTCGTGGGGGTCGACTGCAGCCGCAACCGGGTCGTCGCGGTACGCCTCGCCTCGGGCGGGACGCTGCCGGCCGACATCGTGCTGAACGCTACCAACTGCTGGGCGGCCGAGGTCTGCGACATGGTGGGCATGCCGGTGCCGATCGCGCCGATGCGCCGGCAGCAGTTCTACTTCAAGGCGCAGGACGCCATCGAGCCGATCCCGGTGATGCGCGAGATGTCCGGATTCGCGCTGCGTCCCGAGCGCGACGGCTATCTCGTGGCCGTCACCAGGTTCGGCGAGCCCCGCGGCTTCAACTGGACGCTCGAGCACGAGCTGTTCGAGCAGGAGTTGTGGCCGGCGCTCGTCGAGCGCAGCCGCCGGTTCGAGGCGATCCGTATGCAGAACGGCTGGGTCGGGCACTACGACATGTGCGAGCTCGACGGCAATCCGATCATCGGTCCCTTCGAGGGGGGCGTGCAGGGCTTCCACGTCGCGGCCGGCTTCTCGGGGCACGGCCTGCAGCACGCGCCCGCCGTGGGTCGCGGGCTGGCCGAGTTGTTCGTGCACGGGCGCTATCTCACGCTCGACCTGTCCGCGTTCTCGTACCGTCGCGTGATCGAGCAGCGGCCGCTCGTCGACCAAGGGCCCAAGGCATGAGCGCCGGCGCAGGCACCGACCCGCCGCTCGCGGTCCGGATCGCCGTGGACATCGGCGGCACCTTCACCGACGGCATCGCGCAGATCGACGCCGACGGCGCGATCCTGACCGCGAAGGAGCTCACCACGCCGCAGGACCCGAGCCTCGCGGTCGCCACCGTGGTCGCCGAGCTGCTGCGTCAGGCAGGGCTCGTCGCCGAAGCGAGGGGGCTCGAGGTCCTGCACCGCGACGTGGTGCACGGCACGACCCTCGTGACCAACGCGATCCTCGAGCGCAAGGGCGCGCGTACCGGGCTCGTCGTGACGCGCGGTACAGCCGATACGCTGCGGATCGCGCGTGAGATGCGCTACGACCTGTACGACCTCGACATCGAACTGCCCGAGCCGCTCGTCGATCGCACCGACGTGATCGAGATCGACGGCCGCCTCGACGCGAGGGGCACGGAGCTCGAGCCGGTGTCCGACCGGGCGCTCGAGGACGTGGTGGCGCATGTCCGCGAGCGGGGGATCGAGTCCCTCGGCATCTGCCTGCTGCATGCCTACCTCGAACCGGCCCACGAGGAGCGCGTGGCGCGGTACCTGCGGCACGCGCTGCCGAAGCTGTCGATCAGCGTGTCCAACCGCGTCGCGAACGAGATCCGCGAGTACGAGCGCATGTCGACGGTGGCGGCCAACGCCTACGTGCAGCCGCTGGCCGCCACCTACCTGCGCAAGCTGCGCCGCAGCCTCGAGGAGGTCGGTGCGGTCGGGCCGCTGCGCATCATGCTCTCGAGCGGCGGCTTCACTTCGGACCAGTCCGCAGCCGACGACCCGATCGACCTGCTGGAGTCTGGGCCGGCCGGCGGGGTGCTCAGCGCGCTGAACACGGCGGCGCTGGTCGGCGTCACGGACGTGCTGACCTTCGACATGGGCGGCACCACCGCCAAGGCCTGTGTGGCGACCGACGGTGCGCCGGCGATCACCTACCTGTTCGAGGCGGCACGCGCGCGGCGATTCAAGAAGGGCAGCGGCTTGCCGATCCTGGTGCCGAGCATCGACCTGATTGAGATCGGCGCGGGCGGCGGTTCGATCGCGTCGCGCGACGCGCTCGGACTGCTCAAGGTCGGACCGCAGAGCGCCGGCGCGGCCCCAGGCCCGGTCTGCTACGGCTTGGGCGGGCACGATCCCACGGTGACCGACGCTGACCTGATGCTCGGCTACCTCGACCCGGACAGCTTCCTCGGCGGCCGGATGCGCCTCGACGCCAGGCTCTCCGAGGCCGCGATGCAACGGCTTGCTGGCGAGCTCGGCATCGCGCCGATGAAGCTCGCCCAGGGGATCTGCGAAGTCGTGAACGAGAGCATGGCGTCGGCCGCACGGGTGCACGTGGCCGAGAAGGGGCTCGACCCGCGGGGCCTGACGATGGTCGCGACCGGCGGCGCCGGGCCGGTGCACGCGGTCGAGGTCGCGCACAAGCTCGGGATCCGGCGCATCCTGTGCAGCGTCGCCGCCGGCGTCGGCTCGTGCCTCGGATTCCTGTCCGCGCCGGCCCGCGCCGACCGCGCCTGGTCGAACGCGCGCATGCTGCACGCGGTCGATTCCGCGGAGCTGGTCCGGGTCATGCGGCACCTGCGCGCCAGCGCGGCGAAGGAGCTGGCGCAGGCGGGTGTGGCCGAGGAATCGATGGTATTCGTGATCGTGGCCGACCTGCGATACGCCGGCCAGGGGCACAGCATCGCCGTCGAGCTGTCCTTCGATGAGCTGGACACCGGGCTCGCGGCGATGATCGCGCGGCGATTCGAGCAGCGCTATGTCCAGCTCTATGGGCAGACGCTGCCGGGGGGCGTGCTGCAGGTCGTGACCTGGCGACTCCGCGGGCGTTCAGCGCAGCGCTCGCAGGAGTTCCACCTCGAGCCCTCGGCGACCCCGGGTTCGCGGGCCGCAACCGCGGGATACCGACGCATCTACCTGCCCCCGCTGCAGCGATTCGGCGAGGTTCCCGTCCACGACCGGTATGCGCTGGCGCCGGGCACCGTGCTGGAGGGGCCGCTGCTGCTGCAGGAGGCTGAGTCCACCGTCGTGGTGGCGCGCCCCGCGCGCGTCGAGGTGCTTCCCAACCGGAGCCTCTCGATCACCCTGCCGCAGGACGATCGGAGTTCGCGATGACCGCTTTCGATCCGGTGACACTCGAGATCCTCTGGGCCCGCCTCGGGAGCATCGTCGACGAGGCCGCGACCGGCTTCGTGCGGACCTCGTTCTCCAGCCTGGTTCGCGAGGCGAACGACTACGCGGTCGTGCTGACAGACGCTCGGGGGCAGTCGCTCAGCCAGTCGAGCTTCAGCATCCCGTCGTTCATCAGCACGCTGCCGCGCACCGTCCGGCACATGATGCAGCGTTTTCCGCCCGACACCCTAAGGCCGGGCGACCTGCTCATCACCAACGATCCGTGGCTCGCCACCGGACACATCCACGACGTGAGCACGGTGGCGCCGATCTTCCTGCGGGGTCGCCTCATCGCTTATTCGGCGGTGACCAGCCACGTGCCCGACATCGGGGGCCGGGTCCGCTCGAGCGACATCCCGTCGATCTTCGAGGAAGGGCTGCAGATCCCGCCGCTCAAGCTGCTGGAGGAGGGGCGGCGTCAGCCGGCCGTCGAGGCCTTCATCCGCGCCAATGTGCGCGTGCCCGACGCCACGATGGGCGACATCTGGGGGCAGGGCGCGGCGCACGAGCGGATCCGGGCTCGCCTGCTCGCCCTCGTCGACGAGTCCGACCTGGACCTCGCCGCGCTCGGCGACGAGATCTGCGGCCGGTCCGAGCGGGCCCTCCGCGACGCGATCTCCGTTCTGCCCGACGGCGAGTACCGCTATGCCGTGCGGCACGACGGCTTCGACGCACCGCTGCACGTCCGGTGCGCGGTACGGATCCGCGGCAGCGACCTCGAGGTCGACTACGACGGTACGTCGAAGCAGGTCGAGACCAAGTCGATCAACGTCGTCGAGACCTACACCTACGCCTACACCGCGTTCGCAGTGAAGGCGCTGCTGTGCCCGGAGGTGCCGAACACCGAAGGCAGCTTCCGGCCTCTCGTCGTGCGTGCGCCGCTGGGCTCGGTGCTCAATGCGACCTACCCAGTGGGTACCGGCGCGCGCGGCCAGATCGGTCACATCCTGCCGGTGGCTGTGCTCGGTGCGCTCGGCCCTGTGATTGGCCGGCGCCAGCGCGCGGAGGGGAGCGGCAACTGCGTGATCACGATGGCGGGCCGGCACGCGGGCGAGCGGTTCTCGGTGGCGAACTTCATCAACGCCGGCCAGGGGGCCACGGCAGATCGGCCGGGACTCTCGGGCATCAGCTTTCCGAGCAACCTCGGCAACAGCCCGATCGAGGTCCTGGAGTCGGAGGCGCCGGTGCGGGTGCGGGAGCGCAGCCTGCGCGCCGGCTCTGGCGGTGCAGGGCTGCAGCGCGGCGGCGACGGGATCCGTTTCGCCTTCGACTACGTCGGCGAAGAGCCGGCCGGATGCTCGTTCCTGATGACCCGTCGTATCGTCCCGCCGCAGGGCGTGCAGGGAGGCGCACCGGGGCAGCCGGCACGACTGGAGGTCAATGGCGTCGAGCGCGACCCGGTGGAGGTCAAGGCGCTCCGGCCGGGCGACCGCGTCGTGCTGGAGACCGCAGGCGGCGGCGGCTGCGGCGGGCGCTGACGCAACCCCCGCGCGATCGGGGTCGCGGGCCGCCGGTGTGAAGACCTCGCCCGCGACGGGCCGTGACGCTCCGCCGCTTCATGGCGCGCGACCCGCCTCGCGCAGCTGCCGCAGCAGCGCGGTCGGCACGTCGACCCCGTCGCGCAATGCGGCGTCGCGCCGGGCGAGTCTGCCGTCGCCGGGCAGCCGTTCCGCGCCGGTGTCCGGATAGAGCGCGAGCCAGTCCGCCACGCGCCCTGCCAGCCCGGCGTCGCCGGCGCGCGCCGGGTCGATGACGATCACCGTCTGCCCGCCGTTCGCCGACGCGGCTCCCGGCACCTCGGCGGCCCGGTCCTCGACGGCGAAACGGCCGCCCGACAGCGCCGCGGCCATGATCTCCACCATCAGCGACACCGCCGTGCCCTTGTGGCCTCCAAAGGCCAGCAGGGCACCGCCGTCGAGAATCGAGCGCGCGTCCGTGGTGGGCGCGCCATGGCGGTCGACGCCGGTGCCAGGCGGCACGGCCCGTCCGGATTCGGCCATCAGCCGCACGTCCGAGACCGCGACAGCGCTCGTGGCCATGTCCCACACGAAGGGGGGCCGCCCGCGGACCGGCGCGGCGAACGCCATCGGGTTGGTGCCCAGCATCGGGTGCCGCCCGCCGTGCGGCACGACACGCCGGCGCGTGGCAACGAACATCATCGCGACGAGCCCGGCTTCGGCGAACGGCTCGACGTCGCACCGCAGAGCGCCCACGTGGTGGGCGTTGCGCTGGGTCAGCACCGCGATCCCCTGGGCGGCGGCCATCCGCGCCAGTTCCGGGCGGGCCCGCTCGAGTCCCGGTTGCGCGAACCCGTTGTCCCCGTCGACGTGGAGGGCGGCGGGGCCCGCGACGGTCATCCGCGGACGTGCCCGCGCGCCGATCCAGCCGCAACGCAGACCCGACAGCAGCGAAGGGAGCATGAACAACCCGTGGCTGGCGGGACCGTCCCGCTCGGCCAATACGATCCGGTCGGCCAGCAGGGCCGCGACGTCGAACTCGACCCCGTGGGCGCGCAGCGCGTCGCTCGCGAGGGTCCTCACCTCGTCCAGCGTCAGGCGCTGCACGTCGCGCGAAGGAGTGTGCGCGCTCATCGTGGCGTCTTCCGCGCGCGCCGCGCGGTCGCCCCGCCGCCGCGCGTGCCCGAGCCCCGGTCGGCGCGCGCCGCCTCGCCGGCCCTGGCGGCGGAGCGCGCCGTAGCCGCCGCCCGGGTCGAAGGGGCCGCAGGCAGCGTCCTCACGTTCTGCAGCAGGGTTTGGAGCTGGTCGGGGGAGAACATCTGCTGGCGAAGCCGCACCAGGTTCGGTCCGAAGCGCTGACCGATCTGCTCGGGGAACGCCATCATGATCTCGGCCATGTAGAAGTCGTGGCGGATCAGCGTCTCGGCCATCCGGACCACGGACGGGTTCGTCGTGTACGCGCCCGTCAGCTCGCCGGTCACGTTCGCGGTCAGTGCCACCCGGTAGTCGATCGCCACCGTGAACAGGTTGTCCGCCCCGCCGATGCGTACGCCGTTGCCCTCGTGCAGGTACACCTTCGAGCGCGGACCGAGCTCGAGGAACTCGGTGTCCTGCCCGAACACCACGAAGACGAGGGCCACGTCGCGCCGGGCCGCGCGCTGAAGCGCGTCGAGGTGCTGGCGCAGCACCGCGGTGGAGGCCTTGATCCACACGTGACCCTTCGCGCCATCGATCAGCTCGTTGATCTTCCGCTCGATCTGTTCCTGACCCGAAAGGCTCCAGACGATGTCGGAGCGGTCGTCGTTCTCGAGCGCGCCAAGGTTGTCCTTGAGCCGGTCGCACACGTTGTTGAGGTCCGACGACAGCCGGTCGAGCAGCACCTCGGGTCTGACGGGGGCGTAGCGCACGGGATTCTCCGTGACGGGCTGCACCGCGCGCTTCTGAGTGAGGGCGTCGAGCGCGCCGTAGGTGTTCGCACGCGGTAGTCCAGAGTGCTTGCTGACCTCGTAGGCGGTGGCCGGGTTGACCTGCAGCAGGCTCAAGTAGGTGCGCGCCTCGTACTCGGAGAAACCGATGCGCTGCAGGTCGGCGACCAGCTCGCGGTTCGCCTTGCCGGTCGATGCGCGCAGCTTGGTGGTGGTGGCGGCCATGGTACGTCGTCCCCTCGATGCGATGTCGTCGTCGGGACGTCTCGCGGTGCACGCCCGACAAGGGTTCGAGCATACTTCGCGTGCCGGTCGGATAATAGTTGTTCGAGCAGCTACTCTATGCTTGAATGGAGACCGGCACGGTCAACCGTCGAGGAGAGGCGCGATGTCGTTCCGATTGTTCGGGCTGTCGAGTCGGTTCGGGGCCGCGCGAGGCGCGCTGCTGCTGGGTCTGGCGCTGCTCGCTGGCCAGCCGGCGGCGCAGGAGCAGCCCATCGGCGGATTGCCCGCCAAGCCGATCCGCATCGTGGTGGGATTCGCGGCCGGCGGTGCGCTGGACGTGACCGCGCGCGTGATCGCGCCCAGGCTGAGCGAAGCGCTCGGCCAGCCGGTGGTGGTCGAGAATCGGCCCGGCGCGTCGAGCAACCTCGCGACGGAGTTCGTCGTGCAGTCGCCCCCCGACGGGCTCACGCTCCTGATGGGCTCGTACGTGAATGCGGTGCTGCCCGGCCTGAACCGCAACCTCAAGCACGATCCCGTCAAGGATCTCACGCCGATCGCGAAGGTGGTCACGACCGCATCGGTGCTGCTGGTGTCCACGCAGTCCCCGATCCGCAGCCTCGAGGACCTGGTCGCGCAGGTGAAGGCGCGACCCGGACAGCTGACCTACTCGTCGGCAGGCGGCGGCAGCGCCTCGCATCTGGCGGGCTTCCTGCTCGCCCACCGGATCGGCAGTTCCATGGTGCACGTGCCGTACAAGGGATCGCCCCAGGCCATCCTCGACATGGTCAGCGGGCAGATCGACACCACGTTCGCCGTCATGTCGGGCGCGCTGGCGCAGATCCAGGGCGGCAAGGCCCGTCCGCTTGCGGTGACGAGCCTCGGGCGATCGAAGTACCTGCCCGACGTGCCTTCGGTCGCCGAGTCCGGCTTCCCCGGCTACGAGCAGATGCAGTGGTACGGGTTCTTCGGGCCCGCGGGGCTTCCGCCCGCAGTGGTCGCAAGGCTGAACCGCGAGGTGGTCCGGATCATCCAGTTGCCCGACGTCGTGAAGCAGTTCTCCGCGCAGGGGCTCGACGTGGAGCCGAGCACGCCCGCCGAGCTGGGCGAGCTCCTGAGGAGGGAGATCCCGATGTACACGAAGATCGTCCGGGACGCGGGCATCGAGCAGAACTGAACGAACGGACGGCAGTTCGTGGCACGAGTCGCCCGAGCGCCGAGACCGGACATCCCGACATGACCCCATCCCCTGCCGCCCTGGACGAACTGGAGCGTCGCCGCGCGAAGGCGCTGGCAATGGGCGGCGAGGAGCGCCTGGCCCGTCGGCGCGCGCAAGGCGTGCTGAACGCGCGCGAGCGGCTCGACGTGCTGCTCGATCCGGGCAGCTTCTTCGAGTCGGGGCTGCTGGCCGCGTCGTACCGCCCCGAGGCCCGCGACAAGACGCCCGCCGACGGCAAGATCGCCGGCTTCGGAACCATCGAGGGCCGCAGGGTGGCGGTCGTCTCGAACGACTTCACCGTGCTCGGCGCGTCGAGCAGCGTCGTGAACGGAAAGAAGATCAAGCACGTGAGGCAGGTCGCGACCGACTCGGGCTTGCCGCTGATCCTGCTCGGCGAATCGGCCGGAGCCCGCATGCCGGACCGCATGGGCGCGGCGGGGCGGGCGATCCTCGGACAGGATCCGACCGAGTACCTGCGGGATCGCCGCACCCCCTGGGTATCGGCGCTCCTGGGCAGTTGCTACGGATCCTCCACCTGGTACGCGTGCCTGTCCGACTTCGTCGTGATGCGCAAGGGTGCGACGATGGCGGTGGCCAGCGGCCGCGTGACCGAACTGGCCATCCGGCAGAAGGTGGACGCGGAAGAGTTGGGAGGATGGAAGCTGCACACGGCCACGACCGGGCTCGTGGACGCGGCCGTCGACACCGACGAGGAAGCCCTCGCCCTCGTCAGGCGGTTCCTGGGCTACCTGCCCAGCCACGCGGACGTGCCGCCGCCGCGCGTCGCGGAACCGCCGGGTTCGGACGACGCGATGCACGACATCCTCGACGTCGTGCCGGAATCCCGTGCCCAGACCTACGACGTGCGCGAGGTGCTGCAGCGCGTGCTGGATCGCGACAGCCTCTTGGAGCTCAAGCCTCGCTTCGGGAAGTCCCTGGTCACCGGGCTCGGACGGATCGGCGGGCGGACCGTGGGCGTGATCGCCAACAACCCGAAGTTCAAGGGCGGGTCCATCGACGTCGACGCGTGCGCCAAGGCCACGAGCTTCCTCGTCCTGTGCGACTCGTTCAACGTGCCGATCGTGTTCCTGGTCGATCAGCCCGGGTTCCTGATCGGCATCGAGGGCGAGAAGCGGGGCGCCCCGGGCCGGATCATGAACTGGATGAACGCGCTGTCGCAGGTCACGGTGCCGCGCATCGCGATCACGCTGCGCAAGAACTACGGCCAGGCCTACCTGAACATGGGCGGGGGCCGCAACAGCGACGAGGCCGCTGCATGGCCCGGGGCGGACTTCGGATTCATGGACCCCGCGACCGGCGTCAACGTGCTCCACGGGCTGCGCTTCGAGGACGACCCCGAGCGCTTCCGGCGCCTGATGGACGAGATCTCCCAGGACAGCGCACCCTGGGCGCTCGCGGGCCTGTACGAGCTCAAGTCGGTGATCGATCCACGCGAGACCCGCGACTACCTGAAGCGGCTGCTGACGTTCCACGACCGCAGCCCCACCGGCAACGTCGGCCGGCACCGGTTGTCGTGCTGGCCGACCAGCTTCTAGGAGACCCGCGTGACTGCGAGTTCCGGCAGGGCGTGCGCCGCGGTGCACCGGCCGCGCAACGGCGTCGACGCGACGGCTCGTCCGGGACACCCCTTTCCACAACGCACGACCACGGAGCAGCCATGGCACTCGTCAAGGTGAACAGCGAGATCACCGGGACCGTCTGGAAGATCCTCGTCAAGGCGGGCGACCGCGTGTCCGAGGACGATGCGCTGGTGCTGCTCGAGTCGATGAAGATGGAGATCCCGGTCACCGCCCCCGAGGACGGCGTGGTGAGGGAGGTCCGCGTGGCCGAGGGCGGGATGGTCGCCGAGGGCGACGTGACGGTCGTACTGGAGACCTGAGGCGATGACGATGCCGACGCGACGCCTCGCCGAGGCATCGCCCTCCAGCCTCGACCGGATCCGCGCCTCGCTCGACGAGGCCCGCGACGCGGGCCGAGGCGCCCTGCCCGAGCCCCTTGCCAAGCAGGTGCTCGCCCGCTACGGCCTGAGCGTGCCGCGCGGCGCTTTCGTCGGCGGCCGCGGTGACGAGGCGGACGCGCTGCGGCGGACGAGCGAGGCGTTGCGCGGTCTGGCGGCTCCCTTCGTGCTCAAGGTCGTCGCGCCCGGCGTGTTGCACAAGACGGATGTCGGCGGCGTGCGGCTGGGCCTGCGCGATGCGTCCGAGGTGGTGGCCGCCATGCGAGGCATGGCCAACGCGCTGCGCCCCCGCGGCGTGAAGCCGGACGGATTCCTCGTCGAGGAAACCGCGCCAGCAGGCCAGGAACTGGTGATCGGCGGCTTCCGGGACGCGAGCTTCGGACCCGTCGTGATGCTTGGGGCGGGCGGGGTGTTCGTCGAGTTGCTGCAGGACGTGTCGTTCCGCATCTGCCCGATCACCCGGCGCGACGCCGAGGAGATGCTCGACGAGCTCAAGGTCGCCGCGATCCTGCGGGGCGCTCGCGGCGGTCCGTCGATCGATCCGACCGCGCTGTTCGACGCTCTGATCGCGGTCGGCGGCGAGAACGGCCTGCTGATGGAGCTGTCCGACGCGCTCGCCGAGCTCGACGTCAACCCTCTGATCGTCGGCGCGTCGGGCGCCGTCGCCGTGGATGCACGCATGGTGCCGGCGCGCAATCGGTCCGCTGCCGGCGCCCACCCTTCGCCGGCGCGCGGACCGGTATCGTTCGGGGCGCTGTTCGAGCCGCGCAGCATCGCGGTCGTGGGCGCCTCCGGCAAGGGCACCGGACAGGGAAACACCTTCATCCGGTGCCTGCGCACCGCGGGCTTCGCCGGCGCGATCTATCCGATCCATCCGGTCGAGCGCGAGCTCGAGGGCCTGCCCGCGTATCGCGACCTCGCCAGTACCCCGGAGCCGATCGACTACGCGTTCGTCGCGATCCCCGCGCCCCAGGTACCGACGCTGCTGGCCGGTGCCCGTGGCCGGGTGCGGATAGCCCAGGTGATGTCGAGCGGATTCGACGAGGAGGTCGACGGTGTCGATCCGCTCGACGGTCGCCTGATCTCGCGCCGCGAGTCGCTGCAGCGTGCCGTTGCGCGGGGCGGAATGCGGCTGCTCGGGCCGAACTGCATGGGCACGCATTCGCCGCGTGGACACATGAGCTTCATCGACGAGGGCGTGGAGGCGCCGGGCTGCGTCGGAGTGCTTTCGCAGAGCGGCGGGCTCTCGATCGACATCATTCGGCGCGGTCGCCACCGCGGGCTGCGATTCAGCGGCGTGGTGTCGATCGGCAACTGCCTCGACCTGGATCCCGGCGACCTGCTCGGCCATTTCCTGGAGGATCCCCAGACCCGCGTGATCGGCGCCTACGTCGAGCACCTGCACGACGGTCGCCGCTTCTTCGAGCTGCTGCGGCGGTCCGGCTCCGCAAAGCCGGTGGTGCTGCTCAAGGGCGGGCGCAGCGCGCAGGGGCAGCGTGCCGCCGCATCCCACACGGGGTCGCTGCTCGGCAACGATTCGGTCTGGTCCGCGCTCGCGGCACAGACCGGAGCGATCCTGGTCGACGACCTCGACGCGTTCATCGACACGCTGACGGCCTTCCAGGCCAACGCGAACTCGCCGTCCGGACCGACGGCGGCCTTGCGCGCGGATCCGCCCGGGCATGCGATAGGCTCCCAGGTGATCATGTTCGGCAACGGCGGCGGTGCCAGTGTCCTCGCCGCCGACGCGCTGGCAAGGCGCGGCGTGCAGATCGGTCCCCTTCTGCCCGCGACCTCGGATGCGCTGAAGGCCCTGGACGTCCCTTCCGGCGCGAGCCTGGACAACCCCATCGACGTGCCCGCGAACATCCTGCAGCGCGAGAACGGCGCGCTGGCGGAACGGATCCTGCGGACGGTCTGCAGGCACGAGTCGCCGAACGCGCTGATCGTGCACCTGAATCTGCCGGTGATCCTCGGGTACCGGCACGTGGACATGCTGGGTGACATGGTGCGAGCCGTGATCCGGGTCCGCAACGAGCTGCCGCGGCACGTGCCGCTCATTCTGGTCCTTCGTTCGAGCGGCGAGCCGAAGTACGAGGAGAAGCGCCTGTACTGGGCCGCCGAGGCGACCCGCGAAGGCATCGCGGTGATGGGCGATCTGTCCGCCGCGGCCCAGGCGCTCTCCGCGGTGCTGTCGCACCTGCGCCACCGCGCGGCTCGGGAGAGGGCCGAGGCCCGCTGAGTCGCGCCGGGAGCCGGTCGCGTCCCACCCGGGGCCGGCTCACGCCAGCCCGCGCGCCTCCTGCCCGAACGCATCGAGCAGCCGACGTGCCGGCAGCGTCAGCGGCACGTCGGTGCGCCACACCGCGAGGATCGGCGAATCGGGCAGCGGATCGGCGACCGGCACCTGCACCAGCTCGAGCCGCGCCGCGTGGCGCTCGACGAAGCGCTCGGGCATCACGCAGACGACGTCGTCTGCGCCCACCATCGCGAGCACCGTCGAGAACGATTCGCAGGCGAGGCGCACGCGGGGCGGTGAGAGCCCGAGCGCCTCGAAGCCGAGCGCCGCGGGGTCGCCGGGCCCGCCCGCCGGACCGGTCAGCACCCAGTCGGCGTCGGCGAGCGCGGCGAGGCTGCGCGCGCGGGCGAGCGGGTGTCCGCGGCGCACGACGATCACCGAGCGGCTGGAGAACAGCGCCCGCGACGCGAGGTCGGTGTCGAGGCGGTCCGCCGGCACCGGGCCGATCGCGAAGTCGACCTCGCCGGCGCGCACCAGCGCGACCGAGCGCGGATACAGCGTGTCGAGCAGCCGCACCTGCACGCGCGGCCAGCGCGCGCCCAGCCGAGCGACCGCGCCCGGCGCGAGCAGCGTCGCGGCCGACGGCGACAGGCCGACCGTCACGCGCGCGTCGGTGCCGCCGGCCCAGGCCGCCACCTCCTCGCGGCCGCGGTCGAGCTCGCGCAGCGCGGCCGCCGCGCGCACCGCGAGCAGCTCGCCGGCGGGCGCGAGCCGTGCGCCGTGGGGCGAGCGCACGACGAGCGGCGCGCCGAGCTCGTCCTCGAGCAGCCGCAGCGCCTTGGTCAGCGCGGGCTGGGTGAGGTTCAGCGCGCGGGCCGACGCACGCAGGCTGCCGGTCTCCGCGATCGCGAGCAGCAGCCGCAGTTGCTGGATCCGCATGAGTCCCCTCGGTGATCACCGAAGGTGATCGCGATGCGAATCTACCATTGCCCGCGGGGCGGCGGGCGCGCCTAGGATCGGCCGCACACCCCGCAGCGAGAGGTCCCGCCTTGGCCGCCGTCCGCAACGTCCTGTTCATCATGTGCGACCAGCTGCGGTACGACCACCTGTCGTGCTTCGGCCATCCGACGCTGCACACGCCGAACCTCGACCGGCTCGCCGCGCGCGGCGTGATCTTCGACCGCGCCTACGTGCAGTCGCCGGTCTGCGGCCCGTCGCGGATGAGCTACTACACCGGCCGCTACGTGCACGCGCACGGCGCGAGCTGGAACTTCGTGCCGCTGAAGGTCGGCGAGATGACGATCGGCGACCACCTGCGCCCGCTGGGCGTGCGCTCGGTGCTCGTCGGCAAGACGCACATGCGCGCCGACCTCGCCGGCATGGCGCGGCTCGGCATCGACCCGGACTCGCAGATCGGCCGCCGGATCGCCGAGTGCGGCTTCGACGCCTACGAGCGCGACGACGGCATCCATCCGTACTCGGGCCACGACCCCGATCCGTCCTACAGCGATTACCTGCGCCGACAGGGCCTGGGTGGCGACAACCCCTGGGAGGCCTGGGCGAACTCGGTCACCAACGCGGACGGCACGGTCCGCTCGGGCTGGTTCCTCAAGTACTCGAACCTGCCGGCGCGCGTGCCGGCCGAGCACTCGGAGACGCCGTACACCACGCGCCGCGCGATCGACTTCATCGCCGAGGCCGGCGACCGGCCGTGGCTGATGCACCTGTCGTACATCAAGCCGCACTGGCCCTACGTCGCGCCCGAGCCGTACGCGTCGATGTACGGGCCCGAGGACGCGCTGCCGGTGGTCCGCGACGAGCGCGAGCTCGAGGACCCGCACCCGGTCTACCGCGCGATGATGGACCACCGCGTCTCGAAGACCTTCTCGAAGGAGGGCGTGCGCGAGGCGGTGATGCCGGGATACATGGCGCTGGTCAAGCAGATCGACGACTCGCTCGGCGACCTGTTCGCCTACCTTCAGCAGCACGGCCTGATGGACACGACGATGATCGTGTTCACCTCGGACCACGGCGACTACCTCGGCGACCACTGGATGGGCGAGAAGGACCTGTTCCACGAGCAGGTGATCCGGCTGCCGCTGATCGTCTACGACCCGGATCCGCGCGCCGACGCGACGCGCGGCACGCGCTGCGACGCGCTGGTCGAGGCGGTGGACCTGCTGCCGACCTTCCTCGACGCCTACGGCGGCGCGGCGGTGCCGCACGTGCTCGACGGCCGATCGCTGCGCCCGCTGCTGTTCGGCGAGCGCCCCGCCGACTGGCGCCGCGCGGTGGTCTGCGAGTACGACTACTCGTTCCAGGAGTCGCGGATCACGCTCGGCAAGGGCTCGCGCGACTGCTGGATGCGGATGATCTTCGACGGCCGCTGGAAGTACGTGCTGTTCGAGGGCTTCCGGCCGATGCTGTTCGACCTGCAGCAGGACCCGCACGAGTTCGTCGACCTCGGCGCCTCGCCCGCCCACGAGGCCGAGCGGCGCCGCATGCACGAGCTGCTGTTCGAGTGGGCGCGCCGGCCGCGCCACCGCGTGACGGTCGCCGACCGGGCGATCGAGTCGGTCGAGGTGCAGCCGCGGATCACCGAGGGCGGCATCCTGATCGGCTACTGGGACGAGGCCGACCTCGCCGATGCGCGCACGCGGCTCAAGCCGCGCTTCGCGTCCCACAACCCGCTGGTCCGCGAGACGCTGGACCGGCTCGTCGCAGATGGAGCCTCCGCCGATGCGAGCTGAAGTCCCCGGCGTCACCCCCGCGCGCAGCGGGCTCGACGCGGTCGTCTGGAACGTCCTCGGCCAGATCTACGTGCCCAAGCAGGTCACCGACGACAGCTTCGCGTGGCACGCGACGTTCCCGATCGAGACCTTCGTGCCGCCGCACACGCACACCACGCAGGACGAGTACATCCTGGTGCTCGACGGCCGGATCGACCTGCTGATGGGCGGCGAGCGCATGCACGCCGGCACCGGCGACGTGGTCCGCATGCCGCGCGGCATTCCGCACGCGTTCTTCAACAACTCGGGCGAGCCGGTGACCGCGCTCTTCTGGGCCGCGCCTGCGCGGCGGCTCGCCGAGCTGTATCCGCGGCTGCACAACGTCGCCG
Organism: Burkholderiales bacterium; assembly: GCA_020248665.1. GTDB lineage: Bacteria > Pseudomonadota > Gammaproteobacteria > Burkholderiales > Burkholderiaceae_E > UBA4615. The sequence goes on from JADCHE010000013.1 coordinate 49,463, forward strand.
ATCCGGCCGAGGTGGTGCGGATCGCGCGCGAGTACGACGTGTTCTTCCAGCCGCCGGTCTCGGCGGCCGCACCGGCCGCGGCCAGGGAGCGTGCGTGATGAAGGCCGTCCATCCCGTCGCCCGTGCGCACGTCCCCGCCGGGCCGCGCCGCCGCACGCTCGGCGCGATCGGCGCCGCCGCGGCCTGCGCGCTCGTGCCCGGCGCCGCGGGCGCCCAGGGCTTCCCGTCCAGGCCGATCCGCATGGTCTGCCCGCTGCCGCCGGGCAGCCCGTCCGACGTGCTCGCGCGCGCGCTCGCCGAGCGCGTCTCGATCGCGTGGGGCCAGCCGGTGGTCGTCGACAACCGGCCGGGCGCGACCGGCGCGATCGGTCTCGACGCGGTCGCCAAGGCCGCGCCCGACGGTCACACGGTCGGCATCCTGTTCATGACGCACACCGTGCTGCCGACGCTGTTCGGCAAGCTGCCGTACGACACCGAGCGCGACATCGTGCCGGTCTCGAACCTGGTGTGGCTGTACAACGTGCTGGTCGTCCCCGAGGCCTCGCCGATCCGATCGGTGCAGGACCTGATGCGCGTCGCGCGCGAGCAGCCCGGCAAGCTCAACTACGCGTCGGGCGGCAACGGCTCGCCCGCGCACATGGTCGCGGAGTTCTTCAAGCAGCGCGCCGACCTCAGGATCGTGCACGTGCCGTTCAAGGGCCCGGCCGACGCGGTGCAGGGGCTGATGGGCGCGCAGGTCGACCTGATGTTCGCGACGACCTCGGCCGCGGTGCCGCAGGTCCGAGCCGGCCGGCTGCGGCCGCTGGTGGTCACCAGCCCGCAGCGGCTCGCCGCGCTGCCCGACGTGCCGACCATGGCCGAGGCGGGCGTCACCGGCTGGGACGTCCGCGAATGGCAGGGCGTGGCGGCGCCCGCGGGCACGCCGCCCGAGCTGGTCGCACGGTGGAACGCGGAGCTCGCCAGGGCGATGGCCGATCCGGGCGTGCGCGAGCGGCTGGCGGCGCTCGGCATGGACGTCGCGGCGCCGAACTCGCCGCAGGCGTTCGCGGGGCTGGTGAAGGGCGAGCTCGGTCGCTGGTCGGCGATGGTGAAGACGCTCGGGCTGCGGGTCGACTGAGCCGGGCGGGTGGGGCGGATCGCGTCGCGCCACCGGCGCGCACGTGCTCCTTCCGCGCGGCGCCTCAGCGGGCCGTGCGCCGCGCCGTCACCGTACGCGCCGCGTCGCCCGCGACCGTGCCGCGCATCGCGTCGTCGCGCGCCTCGAGTGCGAGCCTGCGCGCCACCGCGCCCTCGGGGCCGACGTCGAGCGCGAGCCGCACGCCGTCGAGCCGACCGCGCACCGGCAGCGCTCGCCCGTCTGCGCCCGCGAGCGTGCCGCGCACCACCTGGTTCGACTGCTCGAGCCGAAGCGTCGCGGCGCCGCCCTCGGGCAGTCCCTCGACCATCCAGGTGCCGCCGACGCGCTCCGGCACGATCCACAGGAAGAGCGGGTTCTGCTCGGGCAGCCGCACCGTGCGGTCCGGCTCCCAGGTGCCCATCCCGAACGAGTTCGACACCACGCGCGTGCCCGGCTTCATCGACAGGATGGTCGGGCGCAGCTTCTCGTTCAGCGCCTCGCCGAGGTAGAGCGTCAGCACCGTCGCCGAGGAGAAGTCCTCCTTGAAGATGTCGCCGTGGATCATCTTCACGCGGTCGGTGACGCCCGCGCGCTCGGCGTTGCGCTGCGCGAGCGCGGAGAGCTTCGCGTCGTACTCGATGCCGACCGCGCGCGCGCCGAACTTGCGGGCCGCCCAGATCGGGATCTTGCCGTCGCCGGAGCCCAGGTCGTAGACGACGTCGTCGGCGCGCACGCCGGCGAGCTCCAGCATCGGCATCACCAGCCCGTCGAGCGTCGGCACCCACATCACGTCCTTGCCCGCCTGCCCGACCAGGGGGCGGAAGGTGTCGTCGCCGGCGCCGCCGGTGGAGCAGGCGGCGAGCGCGGCGGCGAGCAGCGAGGCGAGGGCGGCACGGCGGGGCGGGGCGTTCATGGGCGGGGCGGGCTCGATGGGCGGCAGATGCGACGGGCGCGAGCTTGACAGCGGCGATGGCCCGCCGCAAGCGGCCGGCGGGCGGGGCGCTAGAATCCGCCGATCATGCCGATGTCCCCCTCGCGCCGGATCGAGCAGGTCGACCTGCCGATCATCCCGACGATCGCGCAGCTGGTGCGCGACCACCCCGGAACCATCTCGCTCGGACAGGGCGTGGTCAACTACGGCCCGCCCGCGCAGGCGCTGGCCGCCATCGGGCCGATGACCGCGGACGCGGCGCTGCAGAAGTACCAGGCGGTCTCGGGGCTGCCCGCGCTCGTCGCCGCGCTGCGCGACAAGCTCGCGCGCGACAACGGCATCCCCGCCGAGGGCACCGAGGTGATGGTCACCGCGGGCAGCAACATGGCGTTCCTCAACGCGGTGATCGCCGTCGCCGACGAGGGCGACGAGATCGTGCTGCCGCGCCCGTACTACTTCAACCAGGAGATGGCGATCCGGATGGTCGGCTGCGTGCCGGTGTTCGTCGACACCACTGCCGACTTCCAGCTCGACGTGCCGGCGATCGCGCGCGCGATCGGCCCGCGCACCCGCGCGATCGTCACCGTCTCGCCGAACAACCCGACCGGCGCGGTCTACGCCGAGGCCGACCTGCGCGCGGTGAACGCGCTCTGCCGCGAGCGCGGTCTCTGGCACTTCAGCGACGAGGCCTACGAGTGGTTCGTGCACGACGGCGCGACCCACTTCTCGCCCGGCTCGATCCCCGGCGCCGCGGCGCATACGCTGTCGTTCTTCTCGTTCTCGAAGACCTTCGGCATGGCGAGCTGGCGCGTCGGCTACGTCGTCTATCCGTCTTCGCTCGCCGAGGCGATGAACAAGGTGCAGGACACGAACCTGATCTGCGCGCCGGTGGTCTCGCAGGTGGTCGCGGCCGAGGCGGTGCGGCTCGGGCGCGCGCAGGTCGCACCGCACCTGGAGCGGCTCTCGACGGTGCGCGACCACGTGCACGCGGCGCTGCGCGAGCTCGGCGACCTGGTCGAGTTCCCGGCGACCCGCGGCGCGTTCTACGTGCTGATGAAGCTGCCCGGCGTCGACGACGCGCTCGAGTTCAACCGCACGATGGTGCGCGAGCACCGCGTCGCGACGATCCCCGGCTTCGCGTTCGGGCTGACCGACACGAAGGCGGCGAACTGGCAGCGCCTGTCGTACGGTGCGCTCGACGAGGCGACGGTCCGCGAAGGCGTGTCTCGATTCGTGCGAGCGGTGCGCGGCTGGTACGGCCCGCGGGGCTGAGCCCGCCCCTCCCCGGCTCGATCAGGTGCCGCGCCCGGCACCGCCCCGACGCGCGCGCGCAGCAGGCCCGCCACGCGCACGTCGCTTGGCTTCGCGACGCTCGACGCGTTGTGCGGTCGCTCGGCCGGAACCCAGGGTGCAAGCCGAGCTCGCCGCACTCCGCGTCGGGCTCGCCGGATGCGTCGACCTCGGCGCCCTGATCGGGGGGCGATCGAGGCGGCCGGCAGGCACCTGGAGCATGCGACCGACCTCATGGTCCCGTCCGTGCTACAGGTGCCGATAGCTCGACCTGCACGGTTCCGGCCGGCGTGCCGCTTCGGCCCGAATCGTGTGCGCTTGCCCGCCGGGAGCCGTCGCCGGTGCTAGGACGGCTCCGCGAATGCCCGGATGAGCGCTGCCTTGTAGGCGGGGCGCGACGTCGTGCGCTCGTGATAGGCGCAGATCGTCGGAGCAAGCGGAATTTCGTAGAGCTTTGCCCAATCGAGGCAGGTGGCCAGCAGGATATCGGCAGTGGTCAGTTTGTCGCCGAGAAGATAGGGCTGGTCTACACCGATCTGCGGTGCCATCGCCTCGAGGTTCTCGAGAAAGTAGTCGCGTGCCGCGACGACCGCGGCGGGTGCTTCGCCATACAGGTGCTTCAGGTCTCCGTGCCGGCGCATCACGTAGAGCGAATGTGCGTCGAGCTCCGACATCACGAAGTAGGACCATTCGGCGACCTTTGCACGGCCGACCGGATCGCGCGGGACATGGAAGGTTTCGGGGGCGTCGAAGGCCTCGGCGATGTATTCGATGATCGCGGCACTCTCGGTCAGCAGCAGATCGCCATGGCGCAGCAGAGGAACCTTGTGTCGAGGGTTCAGTCGCAAGAACTCCGGTGTCTTCGTCTGGCCGGTGCGAGGGTGCACCGAGTGGAACGTGTAGTCCAGCCCGAACTCCTCGAGCATCCAATGGGGCCTCAGCTGCCGGACCGTCCCGGCACCCCACAGCGTCAGGTCGTGCATCGATGTCTCCTGTCCGGCCCAATCGACCGCCCGCGAGTCGACGATCGGCCTGATCGTTGTAGCAGTGACGGGCTCGGGCAGCGGCTTATGCCGCCATGCGTACCGCCCGGTGCGAGTCCGCGACCAATGCCAGCACGGCCTCGATACTCGCCGGGTCGATCTCGAAGACCACGACCTGCGGCGGTCGGAACCACGGTTCGTGGCGGTATGGTTCGAGCCGTGCGAGGCCGGCGCACGACGTGACGACGATGTCGGAGTCACGGAAGACCTCTTCGACGCTCGCCGCGTCCTCGACGACGCCGTAGCACTGTTCGAGCGGCACACCCTGGCGCCGGATCGATCGGCCCATCGCGCGCGCGAACGGGTCGCTGATGCACACGCAGCCGAGACGCTGTTCGGGCAAATACGTCGCCAGCGCCATCATCGACTTGACGTCCGCCCGGGTCCGGATCGGATAGACCGTGTCGACCGGCGCGCCGAGCCGCGCGCGGACATCCCGAACGAACCGGAAACGCGTGAGCACCAGATCGCCTGCTCGGGGGCCGGTCCCGCCGCTCACTGCCGCGTCGAGCTCACTCAGTTCGATGAGTTTCACTGGTCCGTCGAAACTCGATCTCAGCGTGTCGAGGAAGCTGGACAGGTAAGGGTGTGGCCTGTCGATCCACCAGACCGTCCGATCGCCACCGTGTTCGGTGCTTACGGCCCACAGGCTGCTGGCGACGTCGGCAGGCGGTACGCCCAGCTCGCGGCCGCGGCGCATCGTGTCTTCGAGGAAGGCCGCGATGGCGCGGGCTCGATCGGCCGAGACCGATTCGCGCACGTACACCCCGCTGCCGTGCCGGACGTCGACGACTCCGCGGGCGGCCAGTCGCGCATACGCCTCACGCACGGTATTCGGATTCGCATCGAACCACCGGGCCAGTGTCTCGGGCGTGGGTAGCCGGGCTCCAGCCGGTCGCGCGCCGTTCAACACCTGCAGGCGCACCCAAGCCTCGATGCGACCCACCAGCGATAGCACGCCGTTCCGTCTTCCCCGTTCGGACATGATGTTCGAGCCGATCGCAAAGAGTGATAATAAACTAAAATTCTACATACTCATAAAGCACGTGCAAACAACATCTTGACATCACAAGAGTGACAATGAAATAGTTGATAGACAAGAATGCATACGGAGGCAACGATGGGCAGCAGCAGTCCGGAACCGGGGCGCAAGGCGCCGGTCGCGCTGATCGCGGGCGCGGGCGAAGGGCTCGGGACCGCCATCGCACGGGCCTGCGCGAGCGCCGGCTTCGCCACGGTCCTCGTGGCGCGATCGCAGGAACGGCTCGATCGCGTTGCGGCGGCAATCAACGATGAAGGCGGGATTGCGCGAGCCAAGACGGCGGATCTGCGAGACGAGGCTTCGGTGGTCGGCCTGTTCGACCAGATCGAGGCCGAACTCGGGATTCCTGAGTTCGTGGTCTACAACGCCGGTGCGCAGTACCGACAGTCCATCCTGGACACCCGGGCCGACATGTTCGAAAAGGTGTGGCGCCTGTCGTGCTTCGCCGGTTTCCTGGTCGGGCGAGAGGCCGCGCGTCGCATGACACCGCGTGGATCCGGCACCGTGATCTTCACCGGTGCAACCGCGAGCATGCGGGGTGGTCCGAACTTCGCCGCGTTCGCGGCGGCGAAGTTCGGTCTGCGCGCACTCGCCCAGTCGATGGCTCGGGAGCTCGGCCCGCAGGGTCTGCACGTCGCGCACGTCGTCATCGACGGTGCGATCGACATGCCCCGCATCCACAAGCTGTTTCCCGATCTCGCTGCGCGCACGCCCGAGGACGGCATGCTTCATCCCGACGACATCGCGCAGAGCTATCTCGCGCTCCACCGCCAGCCGCGCAGCGCCTGGACGTTCGAGCTCGACCTCAGGCCCTGGGCGGAGAAGTTCTAGGCCACCGACTCGCTGCGTCCGACCCGGGACCGACGCAGTCCCATCGAAGATAACAACAGGAGGAGCACCTTGAATTCGAATCCGATCAGCCTTGCCGCTCGTCTAGCATGTTCCGCGATGCTGGCGCTCGGCTCGTTCGCGCCGGCACAGGCCCAGACCGTGCTGAATGCGGCAAGCGCCTTCCCGAAGGGGCACCTGTTCTCGCAGAAGTTCGAGCGCTTCGTGGACGTCGTCAACGAGCGGGCAAAGGGCTCGCTGAGACTCGACTACAAGGGCGGCGCACCGGCGATCGGCAGCCCGTTCACGCTGGGTCAGCGCCTCCAGAAGGGCGTCTTCGACATCGTCGCGAACACCGGAGCGTACTACGACAACATCGTCCCCGAGGGGCTTGCACTGACCCTCACCGAGGTGTCGATCCAGGAGCAGCGCCGGAACGGCGCGTACGAACTCTTCAACCGGGCGCATCAGGACAAGGGCCTGTACTACCTGGGCAAGTCCAAGGAGACCGTCCCGTTCCAGCTCTACCTGCGCAAGCCCGCGACGAAGGCCGATCTGAAGGGGCTGCGCCTGCGGGTCGCGCCGCACCACCAGCCGATGTTCACGGCGCTCGGCGCCGCCACGGTGAGAGCGGATCTGTCGGAGATCTACACCTACATGGAGAACGGCACCATCGACGGCTTCGCATGGCCCCTCCAGGGCTTCCTCCCCGACTGGTTCCGCGTCGTCAAGTACCGGATGGAGCCCGGGTTCTATGACGCGGACATGCAGTTCGTGATGAATCTGGCGGCCTGGCAGAAGCTGACCCCGGCCCAGCAGAAGCTGCTCACGGACACGATGATCGAGTTCGAGGCGACGAACCTCGCCGAAGACACGGTACTGAACGACGAGGCGCGGAAGTACCAACAGCAGGGCGGGGTCGAGGTTGCAACGCTGCCGCCGGACGAGGCGAGGAAGTGGTTGGCCGCGGCGAAGGAAACCGGCTGGAAGGCGGTCGTCGAGCGCTCGCCGCAATACGGGCAGAAGCTGCGCGAACTGGTCGTGAAGCCCTGACGAGCGATCTCCCATGCGCGGCTTTCTCGTGGCATTCGACCGGCTGGTCGGGGCCGGCGGAGGTCTCTGTGTCGGGCTGCTGCTGCTGCTGCCCGTCCTGATCACCGTGGACGTGGGGATGCGGTCGCTGAGGCTGGGCGCGCTGCCGTGGGTCATCGATGCGTCCGAGTACATCCTGTACGTGTCGACGCTCGCAGGCGCGCCGTGGGCGCTTCAACAGGGTGCGCACGTGTCGATCGACGCGCTGATGTCCGTACTCCCGAACCGCGTGTCGCGCGTCATCCGACGGGGCGTGCATCTGATGGGCGCCGCGGTATGTCTGCTGTTGGCGTGGTGGGGCGGTGTCGGCACTGCGGAGGCCATCTCGGCACGGACCATGATCTACAAGGCGATCACGCTGCCGGAATGGCCGTTCCGCGCGCTGTTCACGCTGTGCATGGCGATGCTCGCCATCGAATTGGCCAGGCGCCTCGCCTACGGGTCCGCCGAGGTTCTCGGACGCGTGGAGGGCGCATGACCTGGGTCGTCGCGCTTGTTCTGATGCTGGGTTCCGTGTGCGCGTTCCTCGCGCTCGGACTGCCGGTCGCCCTCGCGTTCCTGACCGCGGACATTCTCGGCTCGTACCTGTTCATGGGCGGGCTGCCGTCGCTGTCTTCGTTCCCGTCCGAGACTTTGGAGGCGCTGGGGAAGTTCAGCCTCACGCCGATCCCGCTCTTCGTGCTGATGGGTGAACTGCTGTTCCACACCGGGGTCGCGTTCAAGGCGATCGAGGCGGTCGACCGCCTGATCACGCGGGTGCCGGGGCGGCTGTCGGTCGTCGCGCTGTGCGGCGGGACGCTCTTCGCGAGCCTGTCGGGATCGACGATCGCCAATACCGCGCTGCTGGGCAACGTGATGCTCCCCAAGATGCTGGAGCTGAAGTACGACGCGCGCTTGGCGATGGGAACGATCATGGGCGTCGGCGGGATCGCGATGCTGATTCCGCCATCGGCGCTGGCGGTGCTGCTCGCCAGCCTGGCCGAGCAGTCGATCGCGGCCCTGCTGATCGCCGGCATTGTTCCCGGCGTGCTGATGGCAGTCGTCTTCCTTGCCTACGTGATCGGGCGGTGTGTCCTCGACCCGTCTCTCGCGCCCGACAACGGACGGGGTGAGGCGCCGCAGTGGCGCCCGCTTGTGGTCTATGTGCTGCCGCTGTTCGCGATCTTCGGGGTCGTGATCGGCAGCATGCTCGGCGGCATCGCGTCACCGACCGAGGCCGCCGCGCTGGGCTGCACGGCGACGTTCATTGCCTGCGCGCTCTACCGGGCGATGAGCTGGCGCAAGTTGGTGAAGGCCGGCGTCGAGACCGCGAAGATCTGCGTGATGATCCTGTTCATCATCGCCGGCTCGCTGACGTTCGCCCAGATCCTCGCGATCTCCGGCGCGACCAACGGGTTCCTCGAGGCGATGCAAGCGCTCGATCTGTCGAAGCAGGGTGTCGTACTGCTGATGATCGCGGTGCTGCTGTTTCTTGGCTGCTTCATGGACCAGATCAGCATGATCCTGCTGACGCTGCCGTTCTTCCTGCCCCTGGCCAAGCAGCACAACATCGATATCGTGTGGCTGCTGCTGCTCATCCTCATCGCGATGGAGGTGTCTCTGCTGACCCCGCCATTCGGGTTGCTGCTGTTCGTGATGAAGGGCGTGGCGCCGTCCGGGATCACGATGATGCAGGTGTACAAGGCCGCGGTCCCGTTCGTCGTGCTCAAGCTGCTGGTGATGGCGCTGATCTTCGCGGCCCCCGCGCTCGCGACCTGGCTGCCCAGAATGCTGCTTTGATGGGAGGAGTTGCGATGGATGGGGTCAAGCGGTCGGTCGTGATCGTGGGTGCGGGCGACGCGACGGGCGGCGCGATTGCGAAGCGCTTCGCCCGCGAAGGATTTGCTGTGGTCGTCGTGCGCCGGCAGGCCGACAAGCTCGTCCCTCTTTGCGAGGCGATCAGGGCGGACGGCGGCGAGGTACACGGCTTCGGTGTCGATGCACGGATCGAGGAGAACGTCGTCGACCTGTTCGATCGGGTCGAGCGCGACATCGCCTCGGTCGAGCTGGCGGTCTTCAACATCGGCGGCAACGTCTCGTTCAAGCTCGCCGAGACGACATCGCGCGTCTACTTCAAGGTGTGGCAGATGGCCTGCCTCGCCGGATTCCTGACGGGGCGCGAAGCGGCCCGCAGGATGGTGCCGCGCGGGCGCGGCAAGATCTTCTTCACGGGAGCGACTGCGAGCTTGCGTGGCGGGTCGGGCTTCAGCGCCTTCGCCGGGGCGAAGCACGGGCTGCGGGCGATCGCCCAGTCGATGGCACGCGAGCTCGGACCCCAGGGAATCCACGTCGCCCACGTCGTCGTGGACGGGCCGATTGATACCGAGTTCACCCGGGCGCGCCCGGACCTCCTGACCGGTCGAGAGTATCCGGATTCGATCGTGCGGCCCGACGATGTGGCGCATGCCTATCTCGACCTGTTCCGACAGCCCCGCAGCAGCTGGACCCACGAACTCGACTTGCGCCCCTGGGGCGAGAAATGGTGACGAACGGAGAACCGGACATGACACGGAAGGTTGAATTCTTCTACGATTTCGGCAGCCCGACGGCGTACCTCGCCTTCAAGCGACTGCCGTCGATCGCGGCCCGCCACGGTGCGACGATCCTGTATCGACCTTTCCTGCTCGGTGGCGTGTTCAAGGCCGTCGGCACGCATTCGCCTGTCGAGAATGCCGCGAAGGGCGACTGGATGTGGCGGGACCTGCAACGCTTCGCCGCCCGGGACGGCATCCCGATGGCGCGGAACCCGCACTTTCCCATCAACACGCTGCCGATCATGCGGGGTGCAATGGTCGCGGCCCGCGACGACGTGCTCGTCCCGTACTCGGAAGCGATGTTCGACGCGATCTGGCGCGACGGCAAGAACTTGGGCGACCCTGCGGTGATCGGTGCGGTCATCGGCGCGGCGGATCTCGATCCGAAGCGATACTTCGCAGGTGTGGACGAGACGGACATCAAGAACGCCCTGAAGGCCTCCACCGAGGAGGCCATCGCTCGGGGCGCGTTCGGTGCGCCGACCTTCTTCGTCGGCGGCGAGATGCACTTCGGGCAGGACCGACTCGACTTCGTCGAAGCTGCGCTCCTGGCTGCCTGACGCGACATCGCACATTCACCTGTGTCCGAGCGCGGCTTAGGCGCCGCGGACGCATCGAACGCCCCAGGACATCCTGATGAACTTGAATAGCGAAAACACGTCGACCGGGCCGCTCACGGGCGTCAGGATCCTCGACCTGTCGACGGTCGTTTCCGGCCCGCTCGCCACGATGCATCTGGCGATGCAGGGCGCGGACGTCGTGAAGGTCGAACCGCTGGGCGGCGACATCAACCGCCGCAGTCGGCAGAAGGTCAGCGCGAACGGCGAGTTCTCGGCGTTGTTCGTCTCGACCAACCGCGGCAAGCGATCGATCGCCTTGGATCTCAAGAATCCGCGCGCGGTCGAGGTCCTCCGCCGACTCATCGGGACCGCGGACGTCCTCGTGCAGAACTTTCGCCCGGGCACCATGGAGCGGCTGGGCCTGGGCTACGACACGGTACGCTCGTTGAATCCGCGCCTCGTGTATGTGTCGATCAGCGGCGTCGGAGATCGAGGCCCGTATGTTCGCAAGCGAATCTACGATCCGATGATCCAGGCACTGTCCGGCCTGGCCGACATCCAGTCCGAGCAAGTGGGCAATCGTCCGCGGATGATCAGGACGATCGTCGCGGACAAGACCACGTCGATCTTCACCGCCCAGGCCATCGCGGCTGCGCTCTACGCGCGTGAGCGCACCGGGGCTGGACAGCACGTCAAGCTGTCGCTGCTCTCCACGATGCTTTCGTTCCTGTGGCCGGAAGGGATGATGCAGTACACCGTGGTTGGCGGCGAGAAGTCGGCGGCAAGCACCAATGCCGGACCCGACCTCATCTTCGAGGCGGCGGACGGCTATCTCACGGTCGGCACGATCACCGACGTGGAGTGGCAAGGGTTCTGCGACGCGACCGAACGCCCTGACCTGAAGACGGACCCGCGGTTCGCGACGGCTGAACGCAGATCGCTCAACTCGATCGAACGCATCACGCTGATGGGCGAGATCCTCAAGGCCCGGCCCCGGGACGAGTGGCTCGCGCGACTCGACGATGCGGACGTTCCGTGCGCACCGGTCCTTCGCCGGAGTGAGATCGTCGACAACGAGCAGGTCGTCGCGATGGAGCTGGTCGAAGTCCTCGATCAGCCGTCGGTCGGACACGTCAGGCAGCCCCGGCCTGCCGCGACATTCGGAGACGCGCCTTCGCCGCTGGCGGGGGCAAGACCTGCGCCGTCGATCGGCGAACACAGCGAGGCTCTGCTTCGGGAGCTCGGTTACGATGACGCCGAGATCGATGCGCTCTCTGCCGATGCCGTCGTTCGCCGGGCCGCGCGGTGACGATGATTCGTCGACGGGTGCCAGGGCGGCCCGATCGCCGATCCGTTGGCTACGCAGGGCCGCCCGCCCCGTAGGCTGCCGGCCGGCGCCGCAGGCGCCATAATCTCGTTCGGGCGGCGCGGCCAGGACCGGGAGCACCGGAATCCCGGGACGATGCGCCCCAGCGTAATCCAAGGAGACGCACTTGAAGACACGCATCACCGAGCTGCTCGGCATCGAGCACCCGATCATCCAGGGCGGCATGCACTACGTGGGCTTCGCGGAGCTGGCCGCGGCGGTCTCGAACGCCGGCGGGCTCGGTATCATCACCGGCCTGACCCAGAAGACCCCGGAGCTGCTCGCGAAGGAGATCGCGAAGTGCCGGGAGATGACCGACAAGCCGTTCGGCGTGAACCTGACCTTCCTGCCGACCTTCGCCAAGCCGCCGTATCCCGAGTACATCCGCGCGATCATCGAGGGCGGGATCAAGGTCGTCGAGACGGCCGGCCGCAACCCCGAGCCGTACATGCCCTACCTGAAGGCCGCGGGCATCAAGGTGATCCACAAGTGCACCTCGGTACGCCACTCGCTGAAGGCCGAGGCGATCGGCTGCGACGCGGTCAGCGTCGACGGCTTCGAGTGCGGCGGCCACCCGGGCGAGGACGACATCCCCAACTTCATCCTGCTGCCGCGCGCGGCCGAGGAGCTGAAGATCCCGTTCGTCGCCTCGGGCGGCATGGCCGACGGCCGCAGCCTGGTCGCGGCACTCGCGCTCGGCGCCGACGGCATCAACATGGGCACGCGCTTCATCGCGACGAAGGAGGCGCCGGTCCACGAGAACGTCAAGAAGGCGATCGTCGCCGCCAGCGAGCTCGACACGCGGCTGATCATGCGCCCGCTGCGCAACACCGAGCGCGTGCTGATGAACCAGGGCGTGAAGGAGATCCTCGAGATCGAGCGCGACAAGGGCGCCGCGCTGAAGATCGAGGACATCCACGACAAGGTCGCCGGGATCTACCCGAAGGTGATGACCGACGGCGAGATGGAGGCGGGCGCCTGGAGCTGCGGCATGGTCGCGGGCCTGATCCACGACGTGCCGTCGTGCCGCGAGCTGATCGACCGGATCATGCGCGAGGCCGACGAGATCATCGGGAAGCAGCTCGCGGGGTTCGCGAAGGGCTGATACCGTGGTGCCCTCGGCCGGCCCGCCTCGGCGCGGCCGCCCGAGGCTCCATCCCGATCCGGAAGGTCGCCATGCCCCGCATCACCTTCGTCGGCGCCGACAACCGGCGCAGCACGGTCGATGTCGCCGAGGGGGCGTCGCTGATGCAGGCGTCGAAGGCGTTCCCGTTCGCGCTGGAGGGGGCGTGCGGCGGCCGGATGGGCTGCGCGACCTGCCACGTCGTCGTGCCGGAGCCGTGGTTCTCGCGGCTCCCGCTCTGGAGCGAGCGGGAGGAGCGGATGCTCGACGCGGCCTTCGACATCACGCCCCACTCGCGCCTCGGCTGCCAGGTGATCGTCGATGCGTCGATGGACGGCATGGTCGTCCACCTGCCGCCGGCGGCCGACTTCGAGGCGGCCGTGCTCGGCGCGGCGGCGTCGTCGGCCCCGGTGCCGGCGGGCGACCCGCAACGGGAGGCGGTGTCGGCCGCGCCTGCCGTTCCCGCGGCGGGACGCGCCGTTGCCCACGGGCGGCCCGAGCAGGCGACCTCGTACCGACGCCGCGACGGATCGACGCCGATCGAGGCCCGGGGCCCGGTCGCCTACATGCATCCCGAAGACGTCGGCCGATGGCACGTGCCGGGCTCGGTCCGCACGCCGGCCATGCTGGTGCCCGACTACGCCGACGGGCGGGATGGGGTCGACACGGTGAAGGTGCTGTTCGCCTCCGACACCGTGATCGTCTTCGAGTCGTTCCGGCGCAAGGGGACTCGCGACACGGCCCACGTGCATCCGGACCACGATTCGATCGTCTACCAGAAGCGGGGGCGGGTCCTGATGCGGGTCGGCCCCGACGTGTTCGTGGTGGAGGCGGGTGACACGTACTTCCATCCGCGCGGCGCATTGCACCAGCACGAGGCGCTCGAGGACTCGGTGCGGATCGAGACGAAGCTGTACCCCGGCGGAGGCGCCATCGCCGCATGGAACGCGCTCGTCGCGGGCGGCAGCGGCGAGATCCCGGTCCTCCGGGACGACGACTGACCCGGGGTCGCAAGCCTCGCGACCGGACCCGTCGGGACGGTCGCCTGCCTGGTGCGAGGAGCGACGATGATCTTCAGGACATGGGCGGCCGGCCTCGCGGCGACGCTCGCGTCGTGGGCCGTGGCGCAGCCGATGGTGCCGCTGCAGCTGCAGTGCTCGGGCCGCGAGCCGCAATGGCGGCTCGACGCCGGGCCCGAGGCCGCGCTGCTGACGCGCCCCGACGCGAAACCCGTCGCCGAGACGTTCCGTGGCACGCTGCTCCGCCTGGTCTCGCCGCAATGGGACGGGGCCGCCTGGCGCGGCGCCGTGCCCGCCTCGCCGTCGCGCGCGCTCGCGGCCACGGTCCGGCGCGAGGCCTGCGCCGAGCCGGGCGCGCCCTCCGGCGCGAACGCGCGCGGCGCGGTCGTGCCGCCCGACGGTCCGCCGCTGGCCGGCTGCTGCCGCGCGACCTTCGGCTACGACCTCGCGCGGGCGCCGCTTGCCGACTTCGAGACGAAGGCGGCGGAAGACTGGTCGGCGCGGTTGCCGGCGCTGCTCGGCGCGCCCGCTCGATGCGGGCGGCGCGACGGTTCGCATGATCGACGTGCGCGGCGCGATCCACGACTGCGAGGTCGACGGCTCGCGACGCCGGGTCGTCGCGACGCGCGCGGCCGCGCCCGGCGCCGAGATGAAGCCTTCGGCCGCGTCGCCGGTGCTGTGGCCCGTGCGCGAGCAGCCGCCGGTGATCGACTGCGGCCGCGTCGAGCGCGTGCTCGACCGCGGCCGGCCGTTCGGCTGGCTGCAGTACGACCCCTGCTGAGGCCGCGTCAGTCGACGATCACGGCGCCGCGGGCGGCGAGCAGCTCGCGCAGCACCGAGCGGTGGCAGCGCGTCGCGTCCTCGCAGTAGCAGCCGACCGACAGCGCGGTCGTGCGCGACAGCGCGGCGAGCAGGTCGAGGTCGCGCGACGGCCCGGGCTCGGCCATCTCCGCACGGTAGCCGCGCACGAACGCGCGCCACTGCGCGTCGGTCGTCGCGGCCCGCGCGGCGCGCCCAGCCGGACGATCCTGAGCGCCATTGCGCCATTGCGCCATTGCGCCGCTCCGCCGCTGCGCCGCTCAGCGCACGCCGATCCGCATCGCGATGTGGTCGAGCGCCTCCCGCACCTGGTCGACCAGCACCAGGCACAGGTCGCCCTCGCCGAGCCGCTCGAGCGCGGCGTCGATCGCGACGAACTCGCCGTGGATCGCGTCGACGCGCCGCGTGCGCGCCGCGCCCTCGAGCCCCTCGCGCAGCAGCCCCACGACCTCGCCGTCGGCGCGGCCGCGCTGCGCGGCGTCCTGGTACAGGATCACCTCGTCGAAGGCCGCGCCGAGGATCCGCGTCTGCGCGCGCAGGTCCTCGTCGCGGCGGTCGCCGGCGCCGCTGATGACCACCGAGCGCGTGCGCGCCTGCATCGTCGAGACCGCCTGCACCAGCGCGTGCATCGCGTCGGGGTTGTGGCCGTAGTCGGCGACGATCGTCGCGCCGCGCCACGAGAACACGTTGAAGCGGCCCGGCACGGTGCCCGCGTCGCTGACGAAGGTCGCGAGCCCGCGGCGGATCGACTCCCAGTCCATGTCGAGCGCCCAGACCGCGGCGATCGCGGCCATCGCGTTGGCGACCTGGAAGCCGACCGCGCCGCCGTGCGCCAGCGGCACGCCCGACAGCGGGATGCGCCACTCGCGCTCGCGGTGCGCGGCGACGATGTCGGCCCCGCGGCGGAACACGATCCGGTGGCCGCGCGCGCGGTGGCTCTCGAGCACCGGATGCGACGCGTCGAAGCCGAACATCGTGACCGAGCCCGGGCAGCGGTCGGCCATCGCCGCGCACAGCGGGTCCTCGCCGTTGAGCACCGCCATGCCGTCGGGCGACACGTTCTCGACGACGACGCCCTTGACCCAGGCGACCTCCTCGGGCGTCTCGATGTGGTTCAGGCCGAGGTGGTCGCCCGCGCCGATGTTGGTGACGACGCCCACCTTGCAGCGGTCGAAGCCCAGCCCCTCGCGCAGGATGCCGCCGCGCGCGGTCTCGAACACCGCGGCCCCGACGTCCGGGTGCATCAGCACGTTGCGCGCGCTCTTCGGGCCGCTGCAGTCGCCGCTGTCGGTCTGCACCCCGTCGACGTAGACGCCGTCGGTGTTCGTCATGCCGACCTTCAGGCCGCGGCTCGCGAGCAGGTGCGCGATCAGCCGCACGGTCGTCGTCTTGCCGTTGGTGCCGGTGACCGAGACCGTCGGGATGCGGCCGTCCCGGCCTTCGGGGTAGAGCGTGGAGACGATCGCCTCGCCGAGCGGGCGCGGCCGCCCGTACGAGGGCGCGAGGTGCATCCGCAGCCCGGGCGCCGCGTTGACCTCGACGATGCCCCCGCCCTGCGCCTCGAGCGGCTCGGCGATGCTGCGCGCGACGACGTCGACGCCGCAGATGTGCAGCCCGATCATCTTCGCGGCCTCGACGGCGCGCGCGGCGACCTCGGGGTGGACCTCGTCGGTGACGTCCGTCGCCGAGCCGCCGGTCGAGAGGTTCGCGTTGTTGCGCAGCACGACCTTGCGGCCGGCCTCGGGCACCGAGTCGGCATCCAGCCCCTGCGACGCGAGCCGCGCGAGCGCGATCGCGTCGAGCCGGATGCGGGTCAGCGCGGTCGCGTGGCCGTCGCCGCGGCGCGGGTCGCGGTTGACCGCCTCGACCAGCTCGCGCACCGTGCTGCGCCCGTCGCCGATCACCATCGGCGGGTCGCGGCGCGCGGCCGCGACCAGCCTGCCGTCGACCACCAGCAGGCGCCAGTCGTCGCCGGGGATGTAGCGCTCGACGATGACGTCGGAGCTGATGTCGTAGGCCGCGGCCCAGGCGGCCTCGAGCTGCTCGCGCGTCTCGACGTCGACGGTCACGCCGCGGCCCTGGCTGCCGTCGCGCGGCTTGACGACCGCGGGCGCGCCGAGCGACTGCATGATCGCCCACGCATCCTCGATCTCGTCGACCGAGCCGCCACCCGGCACCGGCACGCCGATCGACTCGAGCAGCTGCTTGGTGAGTTCCTTGTCCTGCGCGATCGACTCGGCGATCGCGCTGGTCGCGTCGACCTCGGCCGCCTGGATCCGGCGCTGGTGCACGCCCCAGCCGAACTGCACCAGGCTGCCGTCGGTCAGGCGCCGGAACGGAATGCCGCGCGAGACCGCCGCCTGGACGATCGCGCCGGTGCTCGGCCCGAGCCGCACGTCCTCGTCGAGCTCGTGGAGCTTCGCGATCGCCGCGGCGGCATCGTACGGCGTGCCGGCGCGCGCCGCGTCGACGAGCGCGGTCGCGCACTCGAACGCGAGCCGGCCGACCGCCTCCTGCGTGTACTCGAGGACGATCCGCGTGACGCCCGCCTCGCGGGTCGGTGCCTCGCGCACGAAGCGCACCGCGCAGCCGGCCTCGGCCTGGAGCGTCAGCGCGACGCGTGCGAGGACCGCCGGCAGCCCGAGCGGGGCGCCTGCGTCGTCGCGCAGGGGCGCGAGCGCCGGCAGCGCGGCCCGCAGCCGCGCCTCGAAGCCGTCGAGGCGGTCGATCGAGCGCTCGGTCTCGTCGAACCGCACCACCGCCTCGATCGCGGTGTGCCGGCTCCACACGTTCGGTCCGCGCAGCGCGCGCACTCGGGAGATGTCCATGGTCGGATCAGTTCGAGGCGGCCTGCGCCGCGCGGTCGGCGCGGGCGGCGCGCGCCGCGTCGGCGGCGGGAAAGGACTCGATGCCGGCGCGGATCGCATCGGGCGCGTAGCCCAGCGCCCACGCCGCGGCCGCCGCGGGCAGCACCGCGTCGGGGTCGCGCCCGGCGAGCAGGCCGGCGAGCACCAGCTCCTCGCGGCTGTCGGCGAGCACCAGGTCGCGTCCGCGCGCGAAGGTCGCGCGCCGTCCGGTGCCGCGGTGCGCGACGATCGCCGGCGACGCGCCGTCGCGGGCGTACAGGATCACGTGGCCGTCGCACAGGCGCGCCATGTCGGCGACCTGCGCGTCGTCGCCGTTCAGCACCGCTGTGCCCTCCGACAGCACCACGTCGACCTGCGTGCGCAGCACGCCCCAGACCGGGTCGCCGGCCTCGATGCGCAGCTCCGGGAAGCGTGCCTCCGTGTCCATCGAGGTCACGATGCCGACCAGGCAGCGGTCGTAGGCGAGCCCTTCCTCGGCCATCACCCGCGGCGGGTTCTCGAACACCGCGGCCTCGACGGTACGGTTCATCAGCAGTCCGCGCGCGACGTTCCAGCCGGTGCTGTCCCCCGCGCGGACGACGCGGCCGGCGACCGTCAGGCCGTCGGTCGACGCGACGGCAAGGCGCTTGCCGGTCGCGCGCATCAGGTGCGCCACCAGGCGGGTGACCTCGGTCGTGCCGCGGAAGCCCGCGACCCCGACGATCGGGATCCGTCCGGCGTCGCCCGGCGGGAACAGGTGGTCGACGATCGCCGCCCCGACGGGGCGGGGCGATCCCTCGACGGGCTTCAGGTGCATCAGCAGCCCCGGACCCGCGTTGACCTCGACGACCGCGCCGCCCTGCTCGTCGAGCGGCCGCGAGACGTCCTCGCAGACCAGGTCGATGCCGGCGATGTCGAGGCCGACGACGCGCGCCGCGAGCGCGACCAGTCGCGCGGTCGACGGGTGGACCTCGTCGGTGCAGTCGATCGCGACGTTGCCGTTGCGCTGGATCAGCACGCGCTGTCCCTCGGGCAGCACCGACTCGCCCGACAGGCCCTGGCGCGCGAGCTCGAGGCGCGCGGCGGTGTCGATGCGCACCGGGTTGAGCGGCGAGTCCTCGGTCGCGCCGCGCAGCGGGTTCGAGTTCAGCTGCGAGTCGATCAGCTGCTGGATCGTCTGGCGGCCGTCGCCGACGACGAACGCGAGGTCGCCGCGCGCGGCCGCGACCATCCGGCCGGCGACGACCAGCAGCCGGTGCTCGTAGCCCGGGATGAAGCGCTCGACGATGACGCCCGAGCCTTCCTCGAGCGCGGTGGCGTAGGCGGCCTCGACCTCCTCGCCGGTCATCAGGTTCGTGCACACCCCGCGCCCGTGGTTGCCGTCGTAGGGCTTGACGACGACCGGGTAGCCGAGCGACTCGGCGACCTCGCGCGCGTGGGAGGGGTCGCGGACCAGCTCGCCCTCGGGCACCGGCACGCCGACCGACGCGCACAGCTGCTTGGTCAGGTCCTTGTCCTTGGAGATGCCCTCGGCGATCGCGCTGGTCCGGTCGGTCTCCGCGGTCCAGATCCGGCGCTGGGCGGCGCCGTGCCCGAGCTGCACCAGGTTGCCCTCGTTGAGCCGGGTGATCGGGATCCGGCGCTCCTCGGCCGCCTGCACGATGCACGCGGTGCTCGGGCCCAGCCACCGGCGGTCGACCATCCGGCGCAGCCGCTTCATCGTCGCGGCCATGTCGTACGGGCGGTCCTCGATCGCGGCCAGCAGCAGCTCGCGCGCCTCGCGCAGCGCCGCCTTCGCGATCTCCTCCTCGTAGGCGCTGACGATCACCTTGTAGACGCCGCGCTCCTCGGTCTCGCGCGCCTTGCCGAACCCGCCGGGCATGCCCGCCATGTTCTGCAGCTCGAGCGTCACGTGCTCCATGATGTGGCAGGGCCAGGTCCCTTCCTGGAGCCGGCGCACGAATCCGCCGCGCTCGCCGTAGCTGCAGCGGTGCTCGATCAGGTTCGGCACCCAGGCGACCAGCCGGTCGACGAAGCCGGGCAGGGTGTTCGACGGGTAGTCCTCGAGGGCGCCGATGTCGACCAGCGCCTCGATGACCTGGGGGTAGGTCCACCGGTTCGGGCCGCGCAGCGTTCGGATCTCGAGGATCCGGATGTCACCGGGAGCGTTCATGGATGTGGGAGTGGGGTGGGGCGCCGGGGCGGCGAGGGCGGGTCGGCGGGGCGGGCGTCCCGTGCCGGCCTGTGCCGGTCGTTCGAGGTTCGGTACGTCGGTGAACGGCCCGGCGGCGTTCCGGTTGACCGCGGCGGCCGGCGGGTCGGTTTGCCGCAATGCCGCACGAGGGGTCGCCACGGATGCGGTACCCTTCGCGCCGCGGCGCCGTTCGAGGGGGGCGCCGGACCGAGTCCCCGGGGCCGAACCCGCCGTGCGCGGGCGTGGCGTCACGAAGGACCGGCTGACCTCATGCAGATGAACGAACCCACCCAGCCTCCGGCCGCGCTCGACAGTGCGGTGCCGGCGGCATGGCGCGACGCGCTGCGCGAGCGGCTCGGCGACGGTGAGCGGGTGCTGGCGATCCTGGAGGTCGATCTCGACGGACGGCTGCGCTTCGGCGAGGGCCTGCTGATCGTCACCGACCGGCGGGTCGCGGCGCGCGCGCCCGGCGAGGCCGCGTGGCGCGACTGGCCACTTCGCGAGGACCTGCGTCTGCGCAAGCGCGACCACGCGGGCGTCGGCACGCTCGAGCTGGTCGATGGCAGGCGGCGCCTCGACCACTGGTGCTTCACGCTCGGTCGCGACGCGGCCGCGCAGCGGCTGATCGAGTCGCTCGAACTCGCGCTGCTCGCGCAGGCCAGCGGCGAGGCCGCGCCCGTCGCGCCGCCGCGCTGCCCGCGCTGCCAGGCGGTGCTGCCGCACGCCGGCGACGAGTGCCCGGCGTGCGCGCCGACCACCGAGGAGGCCGCGCCCTCGACGTGGGTGCTGTTCCGGCTGTGGCGCTTCGCGCGGCCGTACCAGGGCCGGCTGCTGCTCGGTTTCCTGCTGACGCTCGGCTCGACGGCCGCCACGCTGGTGCCGCCGTACCTGACGATGCCGCTGATGGACGACGTGCTGATCCCGTACCAGAAGGGCGTGCCGATCGAGCCCTCGACGGTCGGGATGTATCTGGCCGGACTGCTCGGCGCAGCGCTGGTCGCCTGGGTGCTCGGCTGGGCACGGACCTACACGCTCGCGCTGGTGAGCGAGCGCATGGGCGCCGACCTGCGCACCCAGACCTACGAGCACCTGCTGTCGATGTCGATGCAGTACTTCGGCGGCAAGCGCACCGGCGACCTGATGGCGCGGATCGGTGCCGAGACCGACCGGATCAACGTGTTCCTGTCGCTGCACCTGCTCGACTTCGCGACCGACGTGCTGATGATCGCGATGACCGCGGCGATCCTGACGTCGATCGACCCCTGGCTCGCGCTGGTCACGCTGGTGCCGCTGCCGCTGATCGCGTGGCTGATCCACCTGGTGCGCGACAGGCTGCGCACCGGCTTCGAGAAGGTCGACCGCGTCTGGGCCGAGGTGACCTCGGTGCTCGCCGACACCATCCCCGGCATCCGGGTGGTGAAGGCCTTCGCGCAGGAGCAGCGCGAGGCCGAGCGCTTTCACGACGCGAACCGCCACAACCTGCAGATCAACGACCGCGTCAACAAGGTCTGGTCGCTGTTTTCGCCGACGGTGACCCTGCTCACCGAGATCGGCCTGCTGATCGTGTGGGCGTTCGGTGTCTGGCAGATCGCGAGCGACCACATCACGGTCGGCGTGCTGACCGCGTTCCTCGCGTACATCGGGCGGTTCTACCTGCGGCTCGACTCGATGAGCCGCATCGTGTCGTTCACGCAGAAGGCGGCTGCCGGCGCCAAGCGGATCTTCGACATCCTGGATGCGGTCTCGAGCGTGCCGGAGCCGGCGAAGCCGGTCGCGCTGCCGAAGGTCGAGGGCCGGATCCAGCTCGAGGGCGCGGCGTTCCGCTACGGCAACCGCGCGATCATCCGCGGCATCGACCTCGACATCGCGCCGGGGGAGATGATCGGTCTCGTCGGCCACAGCGGCTCGGGCAAGAGCACGCTGGTGAACCTGATCTGCCGCTTCTACGACGTCACCGACGGCACGATCCGGATCGACGGCATCGACGTGCGCGACGTGCCGGTCGCGCAGTTTCGCCGCCACATCGGCCTCGTGCTGCAGGAGCCCTTCCTGTTCTTCGGCACGATCGCCGAGAACATCGCCTACGGCAAGCCCGACGCGACCCGTGCCGAGATCGTCGCGGCCGCGCGCGCGGCGCACGCGCACGACTTCATCCTGCGGCTGCCGCACGGCTACGACTCGTTGGTCGGCGAGCGCGGGCAGGCGCTGTCGGGCGGCGAGCGCCAGCGGATCTCGATCGCGCGCGCGCTGCTGATCGACCCGCGGATCCTGATCCTCGACGAGGCGACCTCCGCGGTCGACACGGAGACCGAGAAGGAGATCCAGAAGGCGCTCGACAACCTCGTGCAGGGCCGCACCACGATCGCGATCGCGCACCGGCTCTCGACGCTGCGCAAGGCGAACCGGCTGGTGGTGCTCGACCGCGGGCAGGTGGTCGAGGTCGGCGACCATGCGACGCTGATGGAGCGCGAGGGCGCGTACTTCCGGCTCTACCAGGCGCAGGTGCGCCAGGGCGACGAGAAGGACGACGGCCCGCGCCACAAGGTCTGGCGCGACGACGAGGACGCCGATGGCTGAGTTCTCGCTGTCGCGCGACCCGTTCGGACGGCTGGTGCTGCGCGACGCGGCCGGCGCCGAGCACGTGGGGGTGGTGCCGGTGCGCGCCTTCCCGATCGGCGCACCCGACGAGGGGCTGTCGCTCGTCAGCGTCGACGGCCACGAGCTCGCCTGGATCGAGCGCCTCGACGCGCTCGACGCCGCGCGGCGCGTGCTGGTCGAGGAGGACCTGGCGAGCCGCGAGTTCGTCCCCGAGATCCGCGCGATCCGCGCGGTCTCGAGCTTCGCGACCCCGAGCACCTGGACCGTCGACACCGACCGCGGGCCGACGAGCCTGGTGCTCAAGGGCGAGGAGGACATCCGGCGGCTCGGGCGCACCTCCCTGCTGATCGCCGACCGCCACGGCATCCAGTTCCTGGTGCGCGACATCGGCACGCTCGACCGGTCGAGCCGCAAGCTGCTCGACCGCTTCCTGTAGACGGCCCGTCCGGGGGTTGGCGATCCCCGGAAACCCCGGGGGATCCGCCCCGACGGGCGTGCGGCGGCCAAAGCGCGTAAAATCGAAGCTTTTCGGCGTTTTTCCGGCCACGCCGGCCGGGCGCCTCCCCGATGAGCGATTCACCCCCGACCACCCCCCCGATCACCTTCGACGACTTCGGCCTGGCCGAGCCGATCCGCCGTGCCGTCGCCGAGCTCGGTTATCGCGAGCCCACGCCGATCCAGGCGCAGGCGATCCCGGTCGTGATGTCCGGCAAGGACGTGATGGGCGCCGCGCAGACCGGCACCGGCAAGACCGCCGGCTTCGCGTTGCCGATCATCCACCGGCTGTTGCCGCTGGCGAGCTCGAGCATGTCGCCGGCGCGCCACCCGGTGCGCGCGCTGATGCTGGCGCCCACCCGCGAGCTCGCCGACCAGATCCACAACAACGTCGTCGCCTACGCGAAGCACACGCCGCTGCGTTGCGCGGTGGTGTTCGGCGGCGTCGACATGAAGCCGCAGACGGCCGCGCTGCGCCAGGGCTGCGAGCTGCTGGTGGCCACGCCCGGCCGCCTGCTCGACCACGTCGAGCAGCGCACGACGAACCTCTCGCAGGTGCAGATCCTCGTGCTCGACGAGGCCGACCGGATGCTCGACATGGGCTTCCTGCCGGACATCCAGCGGATCATCAACCTGCTCAACAAGGACCGCCAGAACCTGATGTTCTCGGCGACCTTCTCGGGCGAGATCCGCAAGCTCGCCGAGAGCTTCCTCAAGTCGCCGCAGCTGATCGAGGTCGCGCGCCGCAACGCGCTCGCCGAGAACATCACGCAGACCGTCTACCGCGTGCCCACGCCCGAGCACAAGCGCGCCGCGGTCGCCAAGCTCGTGCGCGACAACGCGCTGTCGCAGGTCATCGTGTTCTCGAACACCAAGATCGGCGCCGGGCGGCTGGCCCGCCAGCTCGAGAAGGACGGCCTGAACGCTGCCGCGATCCACGGCGACAAGTCGCAGCAGGAGCGGCTGAAGACGCTCGACGACTTCAAGGCTGGCAAGATCGTGGTGCTGGTGGCGACCGACGTCGCCGCGCGCGGCCTCGACATCGCCGAGCTGCCCGCGGTCATCAACTACGACCTGCCGTACTCGCCCGAGGACTACGTGCACCGGATCGGCCGCACCGGCCGGGCAGGCGCCTCGGGCATGGCGCTGTCGCTGATGAGCGGCAGCAACGACGACCGCCTGCTCGCCGACATCGAGAAGCTGACCAAGCGCACGTTCGAGGTCCAGGAGTTCTCGGTCGAAGCGGCGCCCCCGGGCCACCGGCGCGACGCGCGGCCCGAGCGCGGCGAGCGTCCGGAGCGCGGCGAGCGCGAGGAGCGCGTCGAGCGCGAGGAGCGCGTCGAGCGCGAGGAGCGCGTCGAGCGACCGCGCCGGCCGCGCGAGCGCGACGACGACCGCGGCGCGCGGGCTCGCCCGTCGGTGCCGTCGACGCCGCGCGTCTCCGACGACCCGTTCTTCTCGCGGCCGTACGAGCCGCCGACCGAGCCCCAGCAGCCGGCTGCTCACGGCGCGGGCGGCATGCCGCCGACCGAGCCGCCGCGGCCCGCGCCGAGGCGCTCCGCGCGGCCGGTCGCGGCGCTGCTCGGGGGCGTCAGGAAGCCCTGAGGCGGCGCGCCGCCCAGCGTGCCGTCGCGTCCGCCAGCCACGCGTCGAGCGGCGCGTCGGCCGGCGGCTCGAGCCCGAGGTGGCGCATCGCCGCGCCGAGCACCTCGAGCGGACGCGACGCGTCGACCGCGGTCGCGCCGGTCTGCTTCGACAGCTTGTCGCCGTCCGCGCCCGCGACGACCGGCACGTGGAGCCAGCGCGGCGAGGGCAGCCCGAGCGCGCGCGCGAGCACGACCTGGCGTCCGGTCGAGCCGAGCAGGTCGGTGCCCCGGACGACGTCGGTGACGCCCTGCGCCGTGTCGTCCACGACCACCGCGAGCTGGTAGGCCCAGAGGCCGTCGGCGCGCTTCAGCACGAAGTCGCCGATCTCCGCGGCGATGTCCTGCGACTGCGTGCCGAGCCGACGGTCCTCGAAGCGCACGACGCCGTCGGGCACGCGCAGCCGCCACGCGCGCGCGGTGCGTCCCGGCGCGAGGCCGTCGCGGCAGGTGCCCGGGTAGCGCAGCTCGCCGTGGCGCGTGCGCGTGCGCGTGCCGCCCGCGTGCAGCACGGAGTCGGCGATCTCGCGGCGCGTGCATCCGCAGGGGTACCCGAGGCCGCGCGCGACGAGCGTGCCGAGGGCTTCGGCATAGGCCGACCCGCGCGTCGACTGGACCACGATCTCGCCGTCCGGGTGCAGCCCGAGCCGCCCCAGCGTGTCGACGATCGACGCGGCCGCGCCCGGCTGCTCGCGGGGCGGGTCGAGGTCCTCGATGCGCAGCAGCCAGCGGCCCCGGTGCGCGCGCGCGTCGAGCCACGACGCGAGCGCGGCGACGACCGAGCCGGCATGCAGCGGCCCGGTCGGCGAGGGCGCGAAGCGCCCGACGTAGGGCGCGGGCGCGCTCACGTCGCGCGGCCCTTGGCGGCCCGGCGAGGCGTGCGGCGCGCGTCGGCGTCTCGGCGTGTCGACGGGTCCGCCGCGCCCTCGGTGCGCGTGCCGGCCGCGCGTCGCGACGACCCGCCGCGCGCGAGGCGTGAACCGGACGCGTTCGTCGCACCGGGCGGTGCCGGCAGCGCCTCGGGCAGCGGTGCCGCCTCCGGTCCGTCGAGCAGCCGCTCGCGGACCCTCGGCAGGTCGAGCCGGCCGAGCCACCACGTCAGCGCCTTGCCCGGGTCGGCGCGCCGCCAGCCGTACTGCAGGGTCGCGGCCGCCCGCGGCTCGGCCGGGCGCAGCGCGACCAGCCGCCCGCAGGCGAGATGGGGGCGCGCGAACGGCTCGGGCAGCCAGCCGACGCCGAGCCCCGCGACCTGCATCGCGACCTTCTGCTCGAGCGTCGCCACCGTCAGCGTCTCCTGGCCCGACAGCAGGCCGGCGCTGCGCGACGGCGTGGTCCTCGAGGTGTCGGCGAGGGCGATCGCGCGGTGATGCAGCACCACCTCGGCGGACACCGGCTCGGGCTCGGTCGCGAGCGGGTGGTGGGGCGCGACGCAGAAGACGAACGACACGCGTCCGAGCGGGCGCAGCGAGAAGCGGGTCGAGGACAGTGCGGGGCTCGGCGCGTCGTGCGGCGCCCCGATCACCAGGTCCGCGCGGCCCTCGACCAGCGCCTCCCAAGCCCCGTCGAGCACCTCGTACGAGAAGCGCAGCCGCGTCGGCGCCTCGAGACGGTAGAAGTCCTCGATCAGCGGGCGCAGCCGGTCGAAGCCGACCAGCGCGTCGACGCCGATCCGCAGCTCCGGCTCCCAGCCGCTGGCCACGCGCCGCACGCGCCGCGCGAGGTCGTCGGCCGAGCGCAGCAGCCGGCGGCCCTCGTCGAGCAGTTCGCGTCCCGCGGCCGTCAGCTGCGCGCGCGGGCCGCGCCGGTCGAACAGCAGCACGTCGAGTTCGTCCTCGAGCTTGCGCACCGTGTAGGTCAGTGCCGAGGGCACCTTGCCGAGCTCGGCGGCGGCGGCCGCGAAGCTGCCCTTGCGGGCGATGGTGTCGACGGTCTCGATCGCATCCAGCGTCAGCGGCATGGAATCAAGAAATTTGAATGCGCAGTCGAAATCATAGCCGCTGCCGCACCCCGTCGGCGGCCCACACTGCGCTCCGATGCGGCAGACCCGCCGTCCACGCAGGAGAACGCCATGATCGAGCTCCGACCCGCCGCCGAACGCGGCCACGCCGACCACGGCTGGCTGGATTCCTGGCACAGCTTCTCGTTCGCCGACTACCACGACCCCGCGCACATGGGGTTCGGTGCGCTGCGCGTGATCAACGAGGACCGGATCGCCGCCGGCACCGGCTTCGGCACGCACGGCCACCGCGACATGGAGATCGTCAGCTACGTGCTCGACGGCGCGCTCGCGCACAAGGACAGCCTGGGCAACGGCTCGGTGATCCGGCCGGGCGACGTGCAGCGCATGAGCGCCGGCACCGGCGTGCTGCACTCCGAGTTCAACCACCAGAAGGACGCGCCGACGCACTTCCTGCAGATCTGGGTCCAGCCCGACCGGCGCGGGCTCGCGCCTGGCTACGAGGAGCGCCACTTCTCCGAGGCCGACAAGCGCGGGCGGCTGCGGCTGATCGCCTCGCCCGACGGCGCCGACGGCTCGTTGACCCTTCACCAGTCGGCGCGGCTGTATGCCGGCCTGCTCGACGGCGACGAACGGGCGCGGCTCGTGCTCGATCCGGGGCGGCGCGCGTACGTCCACGTCGTGCGCGGCGCGGTGTCGGTCAACGGCCGGCGCCTCGCGGCCGGCGACGCCGCTAAGCTCGTCGACGAGCCGGCCGTCGAGCTTGACGCGGGCGAGGGCGCCGAGGTGCTGGTCTTCGACCTCGCCTGACTCGCCCCCCCGGCTTCATCCCCCATCGAGAACCGCAACGCACGGAGAACACATGACCAAGGTCCTGGTGCTGCACCACTCGTCCTACGGACACATCGAGACGATGGCGCAGGCCGTCGCCGAAGGCGCGCGCGCGGGCGGCGCCGAGGTGACGATCAAGCGCGTCCCCGAGCTCGTGCCCGAGGACATCGCGCGGAAGTCGGGCATCAAGCTCGACCACGCCGCGCCGATCGCCACCGTCGACGAACTGCCCTCGTGCGACGCGATCGTCTTCGGCACGCCGACCCGCTTCGGCAACATGACGGCGCAGATGCACGACGTCCTCGACCAGACCGACGGCCTGTGGGCGAAGGGCGAGCGCTGCCAGGGCCGGGACGTCGCGCAGATCGCGGCGAAGCTCGCGCGTCCGGCCTGAGGGGGGTGCGCATGAACCGGATCGTCGTCGCGTTCCACTCCGGCTACGGCCACACCAGGCGGGTCGCCGAGGCGCTGCGCGAGGGCGCGGCCTCGGTGCCCGGCGCCGAGGCGTCGCTGCTCGACGTCACCGCCGTCGGCGACGCCCAGTGGGCCGAGCTCGCCGCTGCCGACGCGATCGTCTTCGGCGCACCGACCTACATGGGCGGCCCGTCGGGCGACTTCAAGAAGTTCGCCGACGCCTCGGCCAAGGTGTGGTTCAGCCAGGGCTGGAAGGACAAGCTCGCCGGCGGCTTCACCTGCTCGCTCAACATGAGCGGCGACAAGTACTCGACGCTGATGTACTTCGTCACGCTCGCGATGCAGCACGGCATGGTCTGGGTCGGCACCGGCATGATGCCGCCGCGCCAGCCGGGCCACCCCGAGGAGCTCAACCGGCTCGGCTCGTCGATCGGCGCGATGGCGCAGGCGGACAACGTGCCGCCCGAGCAGTCGCCGCCGAAAGGCGATCTCGACACGGCGCGCGCCTACGGCAAGCGGATCGCCGAGCACGCGCGTCGGCCGAAGCGCTAGACGCTGCGTCGCTCGGGGCCCGGTCTTCCCGTTCGGTCCGGTCGGCCGGAGCCCGAGCGCCCCCCGGGTTCACGCCTGCGGGGCACGTGCTCATCGATCGAGATCACTTCCGGGGAGGCCGCGGCCGCGGTACCATGCTGCAACGCACCAAGACGATCCTCCACCTCGCCGATCCTCCGCCTGCCCGATGTCCGCCTTCAACACCGAGACGGTGCTCGACGTGCACCACTGGAACGACACGCTGTTCAGCTTCAGGACGACGCGGGACCCGTCGCTGCGCTTTCGCAACGGGCACTTCGTGATGCTCGGGCTGCAGGTCGGGGGCAAGCCGCTGATGCGGGCCTACAGCGTGGCGAGCGCGAACCACGAGGAGAACCTCGAGTTCCTGAGCATCAAGGTGCCGGACGGCCCGCTGACCTCGCGGCTGCAGCACCTCAAGCCGGGCGACCAGGTGCTGGTGAGCCGCAAGCCGGCCGGCACGCTGGTGATCGACGACCTGCGGCCCGGCAAGCGGCTCTATCTGTTCGGCACCGGCACCGGCCTCGCGCCGTTCCTGTCGATCGTGAAGGACCCGGAGACGTACGAGCGCTTCGAGCGGGTGGTGCTGGTGCACGGGGTGCGGGAGGTGAGCGAGCTGGCGTACTCGGATTACCTGCAGCGCGAGTTGCCGGGCAACGAGTTCTTCGGCGAGCGGGTGCAGCAGCGGCTGGTGTACTACCCGACGGTGACGCGCGAGCCGTTCCGCAACCGAGGGCGGATCACGGAGCTGATCGAGCGCGACACGCTGACGACGGACATCGGGCTGCCGGCGCTGTCGCCCGCCGAGGACCGCGCGATGATCTGCGGCAGCCCGGCGATGCTGGCGGACACGCGAGCGCTGCTGGACGCGCGGGGCTTCGCGATCTCCCCCTCGCAGGGCGTGCCCGGCGACTACGTGATCGAGCGGGCGTTCGTCGAGAAGTGAGCTAGCGCCGTTCGCGCAGCCCCACCGCCTCGTTCAGCACGAGCGCCGCGATCACCAGCACGCCGCCCTGCAGCGTGCTCGCGCTCGGGGACTCGCCGACGCCGAGCCACACCCACAGCGGCCCGAGCACCACCTCGAGCAGCCCGAGCAGCCCGATCTCGTGCGGCGCGAGGTGGCGTGTCGCGCCCACCATCAGCATGCACGGCAGCCCGAGCTGGAACACGCCAAGAGCCGCGAGGATCGCGAGATCGCCCGCGCTCGCCGACAGCGGCCACGCGAAAGGCAGTGTCACCGCGATCGCGATCAGCGCGCCGAGCAGCACCGACGGCACCAGGTCGACGCTCGCGTGCGCGCGCTTGAGCACGACGATGTTCAGCGCCGCCGCGACCGGTACCGCGAACGCGATCGCCATGCCGGTCACCCCGCCGGTCGACAGGCCCTCGCGGACCATCCAGACGATGCCGGCCGCCGCGATCCCGATCGCGACCCAGGTGCGCGGCGGCACCGGCTCGCGCAGCACCACCCAGCCGAGCACGGCCGCGAGCAGCGGCGCCGCGGCCATCACCAGGAGCACGTTGGCGACCGACGCGTAGGACAGCGCGATCATGAACGCGACGAACATCGTCGCCCACATCGCGCCGCTCGCCCACGCGGCGAGGCCGCCTGCGGCGATCTTGCCGATCCACTCTCCGCGGTGGCGCACGACCAGCACCGCGGCGACGAAGGCCGCGCAGAACAGGCAGCGCCAGAACGCGATCTCGAAGCCCTCGGCGTGCTCGAGGAAGCGGGTGCCGACGCCGGCGGTGCTCCACAGCACGGTGCACAGCAGCAGGATCGCGAGCGCTCGCCGGTGCGCGCGCCGTGGATCGGCGGGCGGTGCCGCCCGGTCCGTGACGACCGTCGGTCCGCGCGCGGCGCTCAAGGCGCGTTCCGGCGGCGCGGCAGGGCCGCGCCGCCGTCTCGCGACGCGGTGACGCAAGGGTTCTGGGCGCTCATCGGTGCCGGATTATACGGGCCGCCCGGTGCCCGCCGCCGAGGGGTCGTGCCGGGATCGGGGCGGTAGAATGCGGCCATGCCGGCGCCCCGCTTCGTCCACCTTCGCGTCCACTCCGAGTACTCGGTCAGCGACTCGATCGTGCGGATCGACGCGCTGGTCGACGCGGCCCGCGCGGACGGGCAGGGCGCGCTCTCGCTGACCGACGCGGCGAACACCTTCGGCTGGGTCAAGTTCTACCGCGCCGCGCGCGGCAAGGGCATCAAACCGATCCTCGGTGTCGATGCGTGGATCACGAACGACGCCGACCGAGACCGGCCGTACCGCGCGCTGCTGCTGGTGCGTGACCGCTCCGGCTACCTGAACCTGTGCGGGCTGCTGTCGCGCGCCTGGCTCGAGAACGAGTGGCGGGGTCGCGGAGAGATGCGCCGCGAGTGGTTCGCGTCGCTGCCGCACGGACCCGACGGCCACCACGGCCTGATCGCGCTGTCGGGCGCGCACTGCGGCGACGTCGGCACGATGCTGCTCGCCGGCAGCGTCGAGTCGGCCGAGGCCTGCGCGCGCGAGTGGGCGCGGCTCTTCCCTGACGCCTACTACGTCGAGCTGCAGCGCAGTGGCCACGCCGAGGCCGAGCCCCACGTGCGTGCCGCGGCGACGCTCGCCGCGCGGCTCGACCTGCCGGTCGTCGCGACCCACCCGGTGCAGTTCCTGCGCCGCGACGAGTACCGCGCGCACGAGGCGCGCGTGTGCATCGCCGACGGAGAGATCCTCGCCAACCCGCGCCGCGTGCGCCGCTTCACCGAGGCGCAGTGGTTCAGGGGCCAGGCCGACATGGCGGAGCTCTTCGCCGACCTGCCCGAGGCGCTCGAGAACTCGGTCGAGATCGCGCGGCGCTGCAGCCTCACGATGGAACTCGGCAAGTCTCGGCTGCCCGACTTCCCGACGCCCGACGGCCTGTCGATCGAGGACTACCTGCGACGGCTCGCGGCCGAGGGGCTCGAGACCCGCCTCGCGAAGCTGTTCCCCGACGCGGCGAAGCGCGAGGCCGAGCGCCCGCGATACGAGGATCGGCTCAAGACCGAGTGCGAGACCATCATCCAGATGGGCTTTCCCGGCTACTTCCTCATCGTGGCCGATTTCATCAACTGGGCGAAGGCCCATGGCGTGCCGGTCGGGCCGGGTCGCGGCTCGGGTGCGGGCTCGCTGGTCGCCTTCGCGCTCGGCATCACCGACCTCGACCCGCTGCCCTACGCGCTGCTCTTCGAGCGATTCCTGAACCCGGAGCGGGTGTCGATGCCCGACTTCGACATCGACTTCTGCCAGGACAACCGCTGGAAGGTCATCGAGTACGTGCGCGACAAGTACGGCGCGCAAGCGGTCTCGCAGATCGCGACCTTCGGCACGATGGCCTCCAAGGCGGTCATCCGCGACGCCGGCCGCGTGCTCGACATGCCGTACACCTTCTGCGACCAGCTCTCGAAGCTGATCCCGATCGTGCAGGCCAAGCCGGTCTCGCTCGCGAAGGCGCGCGAGGTCGAGCCGCAGTTCGCCGAGCGCGAGCGCAAGGAGGAGGAGGTCCGCGAGTTGCTCGCGGTCGCCGAGCCGCTCGAGGACCTGACCCGCAACGTCGGCATGCACGCCGGCGGCGTGCTGATCGCGCCGGGCAGGCTCACCGACTTCTGCCCGCTCTACAAGGCGCCGGGCACCGACTCGGTCGTCGCGCAGTACGACAAGGACGACGTCGAGGCGGTGGGCCTGGTGAAGTTCGACTTCCTGGGGCTGCGCAACCTCACGATCATCCAGCTCGCGGTCGACTACATCAACCGCAACCACCCCGAGCGCGCGCTCGACCTCGCGACGCTGAGCTTCGATGACCCCAAGGCCTACCAGGTCCTGAAGGACGCCAACACCACGGCGATCTTCCAGGTGGAGGGCGACGGGATGAAGAAGCTGCTGAAGAAGCTCGCGCCCGATCGCTTCGAGGACATCATCGCGGTGCTCGCGCTCTACCGCCCCGGGCCGCTCGGCTCGGGGATGGTCGACGACTTCATCCTGAGGAAGAAGGGCCAGCAGAAGATCGACTACTTCCACCCGGACCTGCAGCAGTGCCTGGAGCCGACCTACGGGGTCATCGTCTACCAGGAGCAGGTCATGCAGATCGCGCAGATCATCGCCGGCTACACGCTCGGCGGCGCGGACCTGCTGCGCCGGGCGATGGGCAAGAAGAAGGCCGAGGAGATGGCGCAGCAGCGCGCGATCTTCAACGAGGGTGCGAAGAAGAAGGGCCACGACCCGGGCCTCGCGACGCAGCTGTTCGACCTGATGGAGAAGTTCGCGGAGTACGGCTTCAACAAGTCGCACACCGCCGCCTACGCGGTCGTCACCTACCACACCGCGTGGCTGAAGGCGCACTACCCGGCGGAGTTCATGGCAGCGACCCTGTCGTCCGACATGGACGACACCGACAAGGTCCAGGTCTTCGTCAAGGACGCCCAGGACAACAAGGTCGCGGTGCTCGGGCCGGACATCAACCGTTCGGTCTACCGCTTCGACCCGATCGACGCGCGCACGATCCGCTACGGCCTGGGCGGCATCAAGGGCACCGGCGAGGGCGCGGTGCAGGAGATCCTGCGCGCGCGCGAGGCGCGGCCGTTCACGGACCTGTTCGACTTCTGCGCGCGCGTCGACCGGCGCGTCGTCAACCGCCGCACGATCGAGGCGCTGGTCCGCGCGGGCGCGTTCGACGCGTTCGAAGCCGACCGTGCGAAGCTGCTCGCCAACGTCGGGCAGGCGATGGAGGCCGCCGACCAGGCCGAGGCGAATGCGAACCAGTCGAGCCTCTTCGGCGGCGACGACGGCGCGGGCGCGATCGAGCCGCAGTGGCTCGCCGCGCCACCCTGGGACGAGCGGCGCCGACTGCAGGAGGAGAAGCTCGCGCTCGGCTTCTACCTGAGCGGCCACCTGTTCAAGGGGCACGAGGCCGAGGTTCGCCGCTTCGTGAAGACGAAGCTCGCCGAGCTGCCGCGGATCGCCGAGGGCGCGTTCGGCGCCGTCCCGGTCACGGTCGCCGGCATCGTCACCTCGCTGCAGGTCGGCATGACCCGGCGCGGCAAGATGGTGCGCCTCGGGCTCGACGACGCGAGCGCCGGCGTCGAGATCGCGATCTTCAGCGAGCTCTACGACTCGGCGCGCTCGCTGCTGAAGGAGGACGAGCTGCTCGTCGTCCACGGCAAGGTCGCGAAGGACGACTACAGCGGCGGCTGGCGCATCAGCGCCGAGCGCGTGCTCGACCTGACGCGCGCCCGACAGGAGCACGCGCGCGCGCTGCTGTTGCGGATGAACGGCGGCTCGGACGGCGCGCGGCTGCGTGCGCTGCTCGAGCCGTATCGCGCGCGGGCCGCGGCCGATGTGTCGAACGTCGGCGCGCCGGACCGGTGGTCCGTCGCCTCGGCCGAGGACGACGACGACACGCTGATCGCGCCGCGCGGCTGCCCGATCGAGATCCACTACCATAACGGCTTGGCGCGCTGCGCGGTGCGGCTGGGCGACGCCTGGCGCGTGCGGCCCGAGGAGGCGCTGCTCGCGCAGCTGCGCGACTGGCTGTCGCCCGACGGCGTCGAACTGCGCTATGGCTGACGACGCGGCGGGCGGCCCCGAAACGCGCGGCCGCGACCGCGAGCTGCTGCGCCGGCTGTACGGCTACGTGCGGCCTCATTGGAAGGTGCTCGCGCTGGGCGTCGTCGGCATGATCGCGACCGCCGCGACCGAGCCCGCGCTGCCCGCGCTCTTCAAGGTGCTGCTCGACGACGGCTTCGGCGCCAAGGGCGCCGACTGGCTGCTGTGGGCGCTGCCGCTGGCGGTGATCCTGCTGTTCGTCGTGCGCGGCGTGGCGACCTTCGCGATGAACTACGCGATGACCTGGATCAGCCAGCGCGTGCTGAGCGACCTGCGCCGCGACATGTTCGCGCGGCTCGCCGCGATGCCGGCGAGCTTCTTCGCGCGCGAGTCCGGCGGGCAGCTGATCGCCAAGCTCGTCAACGACGTCAACAACGTGACGCAGACGCTCGCCGCGGTGACGGTCGTCATCGTGCGCGACAGCGCGGTGATCGTCGGCCTGCTCGCGTGGCTCTTCTGGCTCAACTGGCGGCTGACGCTGATCGCGGCGGTGCTGATCCCGATCGTCGCGGTGATGGTGCGCGCGTTCTCCAAGCGGATGCGCCGGCTGTCGGCCGAGCAGATGCGCTACGTCGGGGAGATGACCGGCGTCGTCGAGGAGGCGATCCGCTGCAACCCGGTCGTCAAGGTCTACGGCGGTCAGGACTACGAGAAGGCGCGCTTCCACGCGGCCAACGAGCGGCTGCGCAACTTCGCGCGGCGCATGACCGTCGCGACCGCGACGATCGTGCCCATGACGCAGCTCGCCGCGGCGGTCGCGGTCGCGATCGTGGTCGCGATCGCGCTGGTGCAGTCGCGCGCCGACCAGACGAGCGTCGGCGGCTTCGTGTCGTTCCTCACCGCGATGCTGATGCTGCTCGCGCCGCTCAAGCACCTGGCCAACGTCAACGGCGACCTGCAGCGCGCGCTCGCCGCGGCCGAGGTGGTGTTCCGCTTCGTCGACGAGCCGGTCGAGCCCGACGTCGGCACGCGCGTCATCGAGCGTGCCCGCGGCGAGATCGCCTTCGAGCGCGTGGGGTTCCGCTACGAGGGCGCCGAGCGGTCGGCGCTCGCCGGCATCGACCTGCGCATCGCGCCGGGCGAGACGGTCGCGCTGGTCGGGCCGTCGGGCGGCGGCAAGACCTCGCTCGCGAACCTGATCCCGCGCTTCCACTCGGCGACCGAGGGCCGGGTGCTCCTCGACGGCATCCCGATCGAGACGCTGACGCTCGCGAGCCTGCGCGCGCAGGTCGCGTGGGTCAGTCAGCAGGTGATGCTGTTCAACGACTCGATCGCGGCCAACGTCGCCTACGGCGCGCGCCGCGACGCGCCGCGCGAGCGCATCGAGGCGGCGCTGCGCGCGGCGCACCTGCACGAGTTCGTCACCTCGCTGCCCGAGGGCCTGGAGACGGTGATCGGCGACAACGGCATCCGGCTGTCCGGCGGGCAGCGCCAGCGGCTGTCGATCGCGCGCGCGATCCTCAAGGACGCGCCGGTGCTGATCCTCGACGAGGCGACCTCGGCGCTCGACAACGAGTCGGAACGCTTCGTGCAGGCCGCGCTCGAGACGCTGATGCGCGACCGCACGACGCTGGTCATCGCGCACCGGCTCTCCACGATCGTCAATGCGGACAGAATCCTGGTCATGGCCGACGGGCGCATCGTCGAGAGCGGATCGCATGCCGAGCTGCTCGAGCGCGACGGGCTGTATGCCCGGCTCTACAGCGCGGGCGAGGCCTCGTTCCAGTCCTGACCCGCGGGCCGCGGGCCGCCCGCAGGGCGGTCGATCCGCTCAGGCCGGCCGGGGGATCGCGGTCTCGCGCGGCCACACGAGCCGCTGGCGCTTCACCTCGCGGTTCCAGTCGAGGTTCGCCTGCTTGAGCGCGGGGTCGACGTAGCCGCGCTTGTGGTCGAGGTGGACCCAGACGAGCGAGTGGCGCGCGCGCACGCCGCGCACGCCGGCGTTGTTCATCCGGTAGCCGAAGTTCCGGTCCTCGCCGCCGTAGCCCATCGTCTCGTCGTAGCCGCCGACCTTCAGGATGTCCGTACGCCACGCACCGGTGTTCGCGCCGTTCAGCGAGTTGCGGGCGGTGAGCAGGTCGAGCGTGCGGGCGAGGGGTCGCGAGCGGGTCAGCCGCCAGCGCGACAGCTCGATGCCCTGCGCGCGCAGCCAGTCGGGATCGAAGAGCTGCTGCGACGCGATCATCGCGTCGGTCAGCCGCTCGCGGTGGAAGGCCTCGGGGATCGACAGGTGGCTGCCGCCGGCGAGGAAGATGCCGGGGCGCGCGAGCCGCGCGTAGGCCTCGAGGAGGTCGCCGCGCGGCACGCAGTCGGCGTCGGTGAAGACCACGAAGTCGCCGCTCGCGTCCCGGAACGCGCGGTTCATCATGACCGGCTTGCGGTAGCCCTTGTTGACCTGCGTGATGTGCCGGATCGGCCACGGCGCGAGCTCGCGGTGCTTCGCGACGACCGCCGCGACCTCGTCGAAGTGGCTGTCCTCGGCGACCCAGAGCTCGACCGGCGCGAGCGTCTGGCACCGGAAGCCGAGCAGCGTGCGCTCCAGGGCCAGCCAGTTGTTGTAGGCCGAGACGACGACGGAGATCTTCATGGGCGCGGCGATGATAGCCGAGCGCGCGGCCGGCGCCCGCGGACCGGCGCGGCGCGCCCAGTTGTAACCGATTGCTTCCGGGGTCGACGGCGAGCGCTGCCGGACCGTTCAGTGTTCGGGGCGCTCCGCGCCCGGACGACCCGGCGGGCGCAACCGCCTCGGCGCCGTGATGGAGACCGACATGGGTGGCTCGAAGTTCGTGGTGGCGTTCGCGTGCGTGGCGGCCTGCGGGGCTGCGGCCGCGCAGCAGGTCGTCACGAAGCCAGCGCCGAGCCGGTTCTACGGCACCGCGCGCCCGCCGGTGATCTCGGGACCGGCCGCCGTCGCGCCGAGCTCGGTCTACGTGCCGCCGCCGGTGATCCGGCCGCCGACGTCGGTCTACGTGCCACCCCCGCGGCCGGTCTACGGCTACGGCGGCCACGGCTACGGCTGGGCGCCGCGCCCCCGGGTGGGCGTGGACGTCTGGATCGGCCCTGGCGCGTACTGGTACGGCTCGCGCTACGTGTACCCCGGCTGGGCCTACCCGCCGCCGTATCCGTCGACGGTCTGCGTGCCGCCGCCGGTGGTGGTCTCGCCGCCCCCCCCGATCGTCTGGGTCGAGCGGCCCCCCGAGCCGGCGGCCCCCGCGGCGCCGGTGCCCGGCTTCTGGTACTGGTGCGCCGATTCGCAGGGCTGGTACCCGCAGGTCCCCGAGTGCCCGGCGGGCTGGCAGCAGGTCGCGCCGCGCGCCGACGCGCAGTGACGCGGGAGGCTCCGATGCGCACGACCCTGCCCATGCATCGCGCCCGCCTGTGGGCGGCCGCGCTCGCCCTCGCCGCGCTGTCCGGCTGCGCCGTCGTCCCCACCGGACCCAGCACGATGGCGCTGCCGGGCACCGGCCGCTCGTTCGCGCAGTTCCGCGCCGACGACGACGCGTGCCGCCGCTTCGCGAGCGAGCGCACCGGCGGTCAGTCCGCGCAGCGCGCCGCCCAGGACACCGTCGCCGGCGGTGCGGTCGCGGGCGCCGCGATCGGCGCGGTCGCGGGCGCCGCGATCGGCGGCTCGCAGGGCGCCGGCGTCGGCGCGGGCGTCGGGCTGCTGACCGGCACCGCCGTCGGCAGCGGCGCGGCGACCGGCTCGGCGGTCGAGGTGCAGCGCCGCTACGACCATGCGTACGTGCAGTGCATGTATGCGAGCGGGCACAAGGTCCCGGTCATCGACGGCTACCGGTCGGGCCCCTGGGGTCCGCCCGCGCGCCCGGCCGCGCTGCCGCCGGGC
>JADCHE010000130.1 GCA_020248665.1 Burkholderiales bacterium
CGACGCGGTCGCCGGCGACGGTGCGGCGACGCGCGCCGCCGAGGCGGTGCGCGAGCGGCTCGCGGCGGCCGGCCGCGTCGCGACCGACTGGGCGCGGCTGCGGCTCGCGCGCGACCTGCTCGAGCAGGCGGTGCAGCGCCACGCGCAACGCGCGCAGGGGCCGATGCTCGCAGCGGCCACGCGCTGGTTCGCGCGGCTCACCGGCGGTCGCTGGCGCGACCTGCGCCCCGACTGGTCGGGCGACGTGCAGGTGCTCGCCGCCGAGCGCGACGACGGCGTGCGGCTGCAGGTCCACCAGCTGAGCGAAGGTGCGGCCGACGCGCTGTTCCTCGCGCTGCGGATGGCGGCGATCGAGGTCCGGCTCGCGTCGGCGCCGCCGGTGCCGCTGCTGCTCGACGACGTGCTCGCGAGCTTCGACGACACGCGCGCGGCGCTCGCGCTCGATGCGCTCGCCGAGCTCGGCCAGCGAAACCAGGTCGTCTACTTCACCCACCACGCGCACCTGGTCGAGCTCGCGCGCCGCACGGTGCCCGCCGGCCGCGTCGCGGTCCGCGAGCTCGAGCACCGTGCGCTCGCCGCCTGAGCCATGGACCGCACCGAGCGCTTCTACCAGATCGACCAGATGCTCCAGCCGGGGCGGCCCGTGCCGATCGAGCGCTTCCTCGAGTCGCTCGGCGTCTCGCGCGCGACCTTCAAGCGCGACCTCGAGTACATGCGCGACCGGCTGAACGCGCCGATCGAGTGGGACCGCTTCGAGGGCGGCTACCGCTACGCGGAGCCGGCGGGCGGGCCCGCGTTCGCGCTGCCGGGGCTCTGGTTCAACGCGTCGGAGGCGCACGCGCTGCTGATGATGCAGCAGCTGCTCGCCGACCTGCAGCCGGGCCTGCTCGGCGCGCAGGTCGCGCCGCTGCAGGCCCGGCTGCGGGCGCTGCTCGGCAGCGCCGACCACAGCGTCGAGGAGGTCGAGCGGCGCGTGCGGATCGTCACCGCCGCGCGGCGCAGGCTCGCGGTGCGGCACTTCGAGGCGGTCGCCTCGGCGACACTGCGCCGCAGGCAGCTGCGGATCGCGCACTACTCGCGCGCGACCGACGAGACCACCGAGCGGGCGGTCTCGCCGCAGCAGCTGGTCTTCTACCGCGAGAACTGGTACCTGGTCGCCTGGTGCCACCTGCGTCGCGACATCCGCAGCTTCTCGATCGACGCGATCGTGAAGGCCGAACCGATCGAGGCGGCGGCGCGCGAGATCGACCGCGAGGCGCTCGCGGAGGTGATGGAGAGCGGCTACGGCATCTTCTCCGGCCGGCAGGTGACCTGGGCGACGCTGCGCTTCGAGCCGGAGCGGGCCCGCTGGGTCGCGGCCGAGGTCTGGCATCCGCAGCAGCGCGGCCGCTTCGACGAGGCCCGCCGCTGGGTGCTCGAGGTGCCGTACAACGATCCGCGCGAACTCGCGATGGACGTGCTCAAGCACGGTGCGTCGGTGGAGGTGCTGGCGCCGGCGTCGCTGCGCGACGCGATCGCGGCCGAGCTCGCGTCGGCGCTCGGGCGCTACGCCGGGGCGCCCGCGCCCGCTCCCCCGCTCGTGACCGAGGGCGTGCCGGCGGACGCGGGCGCGACCGGCGCCGCGATGGCCGCGGTGCGCGCGGACTGAGCGACGCGCGCTGCCGCGTCCGCCCAACGGGCTCACCTCACGAGCCAGTGCCGCGCCAGACTGGCTCCACCGACCACGAGGAGCCCGCCATGTCCGCCACGCCGCCCGTCCACGCCGCCCCGCGCCCGCTGCTCGACCTGCTCGCGCGTGCGGTGCTCGCCGTGCTCGATCCGATCGACCCCGCGCCGGTGCGTCCCGCACCGGGTCGCGTGACGCCGCGCTACGCCGCGTTCGACGCCCCGACGTACCAGCGCCGCGGACTGCGGATCGCGGGGCTCGAGGACGACCCTGGCGCGTCCGCGCCCATCGCCCCGGCGCGCACGATCGTCACGCGGGCGTCGTCGAGGGCCTGCAGCACCGACAGCCCGCCGCGCTCGACGACGTGACCCTCGCCGGCGGCGAGCACGACGTCCTTCGGATCGCCCTCCTGGGTCAGCCACACCTCGCCGGCCACCACCACGACCGATGCGCCCTGCGCATCCTGGAGCCGCAGCGTCTGGCCGCCATCGAGCTCGATCCGTACCCGTTCCGTGCGCATGTCCACGGTGTTCTCCTTGCCCCTTGGGTGGGGCGATGGGGCTCATCGTGCGCCGCGCGGGGGCGGCGGTCGAACGCTCGTTCGGAACCCATCGCATTCCCGGAGCGCATGCGAAGACGGATGCACGCGCCACACCGCGGTCGTAGAATCGGCCGATGCCGCTCCACCGTGCCGACGTCCCGCCGCTCGAGCTGCTGCGCACCTTCGAGGCGGCCGCGCGCAACCTCAGCTTCACCCGTGCGGCCGCGGAGCTGTACCTGACGCAGTCGGCGGTCAGCCGACAGATCAAGGCGCTCGAGGACGACCTGCGCGTACCGCTGTTCGAGCGGCGCCACCGCGCGCTCGCGCTGACCGACGCCGGGCAGGCGCTCTACCGCACCACGCTCGACGTGCTCGAGCGGCTGCGCGAGACGACGCGTCAGCTGCGCGCGCCGACCGCGCGCCGCACCTTCACCGTCACCACGACGGTCGGCTTCGCGTCGCTGTGGCTGGTACCGCGGCTGCCGCGCTTCACCGCGGCGCACCCGGGCGTCGACGTGCGGCTGTCGGCGGTCAACCGGATGGTCGACCTCGACCGCGAGGACATCGACGTCGCGGTGCGTTTCCAGCCGCGAGACAGGGCGCTCGGCGAGCCGCTGTTCGGCGAGTCGGTCGCGCCGGTCTGCGCGCCGGCGCTCGCGCGCGATCCGCGCCGGCCGCTGCGCGAGCCCGCCGACCTCGCGCGTCACGTGCTGCTGCACACGATGGGGCCGGCGGCGCCCGGCTCCGCCTTCGAGTGGCCGCTGTGGCTCGAGGCGGTCGGTCTGCCGGAGCTCGAGCCGGCCGGACGCCTGCACTTCAGCCAGTACGACATGCTGGTCGGCGCCGCGATCGCTGGGCAGGGCGTCGCGCTCGGACGCATGCCGCTGCTGCGCGACGCGATCCGCGACGGACGGCTGGTGCAGCCCTTCGCGCGCTCGGCCGCGTCGCCTCGCGGCTACTTCCTCGTGCCGTCGCGACGTGCGCAGGACGACCCGATCGCCCACGCCTTCGGCGAGTGGCTGCGTGCGGAGGCCGCAGCGGACGCGGCCGCGCCGGTGCTCAGTCCGCCGCGCGGATCGACGCGGCGGACGCCTCGACCCACGGCGCCAGCTCGTCGAGCAGCGCGGTGACGGCGACGTTCGCCGCGGCCGCGGCGCCGCGCGCGTCGCGGGTCGGCACCGGCGCTCGCTGCACGAACGTGCGCCGGGCGACCAGGGTCCGCGTGCGCCAGTCGACCACCTCCGCGG
Organism: Burkholderiales bacterium; assembly: GCA_020248665.1. Taxonomy (GTDB): domain Bacteria; phylum Pseudomonadota; class Gammaproteobacteria; order Burkholderiales; family Burkholderiaceae_E; genus UBA4615. The sequence goes on from JADCHE010000130.1 coordinate 3,455, forward strand.
TGACCGCCACGCGCACCGCCCCGGGCGAGGTGGCGTCGTCGTGGATCAGCTCGTC